>NZ_JBEXOT010000044.1:0-53161 GCF_040611675.1 Streptomyces sp. NPDC006551 | reverse complement strand
GCCCGGGAGTACTCCCGGGCAGGGGCGCCGCCGTATTGTCATAGGCGTCAGCACGTCCCTAAGGAGCGGCTTCATGAGCGTGCCCGTCGTCCACTCGCTGCGCGAACAGATCCGCGAGCACATCGTGGAGGGCATCGTCAGCGGCCGCTGGAAGCCGGGCGAGCGCATCGTGGAGCGGCGGATCGCCACGGAGCTGGAGGTCAGCCAGACCCCGGTCCGTGAGGCGCTGCGGGAGCTGGAGTCGCTGCGGCTGATCGAGTCGGCCCCCAACAAGGGCGTACGGGTACGGAACCTCACCGCGGCCGACCTGGAGGAGAGCTACCCCGTCCGGGCCGGTCTGGAGCAGATCGCGGCCGAGCTGGCGGCGACCCGTCTCGCGGCCGACTGCTCGGCCCTGGAGCCGCATGTGACGGCGCTGTACGAGGCGGACCGGACGGCCGACGGGACGGCCCAGGTGCGGCACACGGTGGCCTTCCACCGGGAGCTCGTGAAGGCCGCCGGGAACGGTGTACTGCTGCACACCTGGGAGGGCCTGGGAATCGAGGTCTTCACGGCGCTGTCGATCCGCTGGCTGGGCACGGTGCAGAAGTCGTACGCCGAGGAGCACCAGGAGCTGGTGGAGGCCTTCCGGCGCGGTGACCCGAACATCGGTGCCCTGGTCAAGGCCCATGTCCTGGGCTGCGCGCCGAGAGCCTGACCCCCTTGGTACGACATCGAGCGGACCGCCGGACCGGCGGTCCGCTCATTCGTGCGAGCCCGCCCGCATTCGCCTTCTCACCTGCGAAAACAAGGCACCCGGTGCCCAATTTCGCGGCACCCTGTGCCGACTTTCTCGATCTGAAGAGGTTTTCGCCTTCAACCCTTTGATCGATCATCGATCGGCGGCTTACAGTCTTCGGCGGGCCGTACCCCGGCCCTCGCCCTGTCCTGCCAGACAAGGCACCCCTTCTCCACCCCCATCTGTCCGGAAGGCGGCGATCATGACCGATCCCGTAGGCAAGATTCCGAGTGAGCTCGACCAGCTCCCGGACCGTGACACCGAGGAGACCGCCGAGTGGGCGGCCTCCCTCGACGCCGTCACCAAGGCCGCCGGCCCTCATCGGGCCGCCTACCTGATGCGCCGCACCCTCCAGCACGCCGAGGGCGCGGGCCTGGCCCTGCCCAAGCTGCTGGAGACGGACTACGTCAACACCATCCCCACCGCGGCCGAGCCCTCCATCGGCGAATCGGGCGGCGACGAGGAGATGGAGCGGAAGATCACCGCCTGGAACCGCTGGAACGCGGCCGCGATGGTCTCGCGCGGCGCCAAGCACGGCGTCGGCGGCCACATCGCCACCTTCGCCTCCGCGGCCTGGCTGTACGAGACGGGCTTCAACCACTTCTTCCGGGGCAAAGAGGCCGACGGCTCCGGCGACCAGCTCTACATCCAGGGCCACGCCTCCCCCGGCATCTACGCCCGCGCCTTCCTCGACGGCCGCCTCACCGAGGCGCACCTCGACAACTTCCGGCAGGAGTCGGGCGGCGAGGGCCTGCCCTCCTACCCGCACCCGCGCCGCCTCCCCTGGCTGTGGGAGTTCCCGACCGTCTCCATGGGTCTGGGCCCGCTCTCCGCCATCTACCAGGCGCGCTTCAACCGCTACCTGACCAACCGCGGCATCAAGGACGTCTCCTCGTCCCACGTGTGGGCGTTCCTCGGTGACGGCGAGATGGACGAGCCGGAGTCGACGGCGGCCCTCGCCCTCGCCGCCCGCGAGGGTCTGGACAACCTGACCTTCGTCATCAACTGCAACCTGCAGCGCCTCGACGGCCCGGTCCGCGCCAACTTCAAGATCGTGCAGGAGCTGGAGGCCCAGTTCCGCGGCGCCGGCTGGAACGTCGTGAAGTCGCTGTGGGGCAACGCCTGGGACGAGCTGTTCCAGCTCGACACCACCGGCGCGCTCGTCCGCCGGCTGCGCGAGGTCCCGGACGCCCAGGTCCAGACGTACCAGACCCGGGACGCCGCCTACATCCGCCAGGACTTCTTCGGCAAGGACCCGGCGCTCGTCGAGATGGCGAAGCTGCTGAGCGACGACAAGATCCTCGAGTGCTTCCACCTCTCGCGCGGTGGCCACGAGCCGCGCAAGGTGTACGCCGCGTACAAGGCCGCGCTGGAGTTCAAGGGCGCGCCGACGGTCGTCCTCGCGCAGACCGTGAAGGGCTTCACCCTCGGCGAGGGCTTCGCCTCCAAGAACGCGAACCACCAGATGAAGAAGCTCTCGGTGGACGAGTTCAAGAACATGCGCGACCTGCTCGAGCTGCCGATCTCGGACGCTCAGTTCGTCGACGGTGTGGTGCCCTACGGCCACCCCGGCGCCGACTCCCCCGAGGTCCGTTACCTCCAGGAGCGCCGCGCGGCCCTCGGCGGCCCGGCCCCGGCCCGGCGCACGCAGCCGCTCGCCCCGCTCCCCGCGCCCGCCGACAAGGCGTTCGCCGCGTTCGACAAGGGCTCCGGCTCGCAGTCGGTGGCGACCACGATGGCGTTCGTACGGCTGGTGAAGGACCTGGTCCGCGACAAGGAGACCGGCAAGCGCTGGGTCCCGATCGTCCCGGACGAGGCCCGTACCTTCGGTATGGAGTCGCTCTTCCCGTCGCTCGGCATCTACTCGCCGAAGGGCCAGACGTACGAGCCGGTCGACCGCGACCAGCTGATGTACTACAAGGAGGCCGTCAACGGCCAGATCCTCAACGAGGGGATCACCGAGGCCGGTTCGATGGCCGACTTCATCGCCGCTTCCTCGTCGTACGCGACGCACGGCGAGGCGATGATCCCGTTCTACATCTTCTACTCGATGTTCGGCTGGCAGCGCACCGCCGACCAGATGTGGCAGCTCGGCGACCAGCTCGGCCGTGGCTTCCTCGTCGGCGCCACCGCGGGCCGTACGACGCTGACCGGTGAGGGTCTGCAGCACGCGGACGGCCACTCGCCGATGATCGCGGCGACCAACCCGGCGGCGCTGACGTACGACCCGGCGTTCGCGTACGAGGTCGCGGCGATCGTCAAGGAGGGTCTGCGCCGGATGTACGGCGAGGCGGCCCCGGGCGAGGACCGGGACGTCTTCTACTACCTCACCGTCTACAACGAGCCGATGCCGCAGCCGGCCAAGCCGGCCGGCGTGGACGAGGGCATCGTCAAGGGCCTGTACCGCTTCAACACCGCGGAGTCGGCCGGCCTGTCCCTGCCCGCGAACGCCCCGCGCGTCCAGCTGCTCGGCTCCGGCACGGCGATCCACTGGACGCTGCGGGCGCAGAAGCTCCTCGCCGAGGAGTGGGGTGTCGGCGCCGACGTGTGGTCCGCGACCTCCTGGACCGAGCTGCGGCGCGACGCGCTGGAGGCCGACGCGGCGCTGCTGCGCGGCGAGGAGCGGGTCCCGTACGTCCGCAAGGCGCTCGAAGGGATCGACTCCCCGGTCCTCGCGGTCTCCGACTACATGCGGCAGGTGCCGGACCAGATCGCGCAGTGGGTCGAGCAGGACTACTCCTCGCTCGGTGCGGACGGCTTCGGTCTCTCCGACACCCGCGAGGCGGCCCGCCGTCACTTCGGTGTCGACGCGCAGTCGATCGTGGTCGCGGCCCTGGCGCAGCTCGCCCGCCGCGGCGAGGTGCGGGCGACGGCCGTGAAGGAGGCGCGCGAGCGCTACGGCCTGTGACACGCCGCCGTCGGCGCGCCTTCGGCGAGTGAGCCGAAGGGGCGCGCCGGGGGAACAGGCCCGAACGCGCGCAGTCCCCGAGGAACGAGGGGGCGAGCACGTACGGGCCTGTTCCCCCGGCTCGAAGCGCCCCGGAGGCGAACCGAGCCGCACAATGGGGCCCATGCGCGCTGCCCGGCTGATCAAGATGGTGCTCCTGCTCCAGTCCCGTCCCTCGATGACGGCGGCCGAACTGGCCGAGGAGCTGGAGGTCTCGGAGCGCACCATCACCCGTGATGCCCTCGCCCTCTCGGAGGCGGGGGTTCCGGTGTATGCGGACCGGGGACGGGCCGGGGGGTACCGGCTCGTCGGCGGCTACCGCACCCGGCTGACGGGCCTGGCCCGTGGCGAGGCGGAGGCGCTGTTCCTGTCCGGGCTGCCGGGCGCGCTGCGGGACATGGGGCTCGGGGACGCGGCCTCGGCCGCCCGGCTGAAGGTGTCGGCCGCGCTGCTGCCGTCGCTGCGCGACGCCCCGGAGTCGGCGGCGCAGCGCTTCCATCTGGACGCGCCCGGCTGGTACCAGGAGCCGCGGACACCGGAGTTGCTCGCGCCGATCGCCGAGGCGGTGTGGGACGACCGGATGATCTCGGCCCGCTACCGCCGCGGCGACACCGAGGTGGACCGCGAACTGGCGCCCTACGGGCTCGTGCTGAAGGCGGGCGTCTGGTACGTGTGCGCCCTGGCCGGCTCCTCGTTCCGTACGTACCGGGTGGACCGCTTCACGGCGGTCGCGCTCGGCGAGGAACGCTTCGTACGGGACGAGGACTTCGATCTGCCGGCGTTCTGGGAGGCGCGGGCGGCGGAGTTCGCCCGGTCCCTGCTGCGTACGGAGGTGGTGCTGCGACTGTCGGACGCGGGGGCCCGCCGCCTGCCGTACGTCACGGACCGCGCGGCGGCCGAGGAGGCACTGGCCTCCGGGACGCGGGACGCGCAGGGACGGGTGACGGTGACCCTCGGGGTGGAGAACGAGGAGGTCGCCTACGGCCAGTTGCTGTCCCTGGGCGCGGAGGCGGAGGTGCTCGCCCCGGACGCGCTCCGGGCCCGTTTCGCGGAGGCGGCCCGGGGCATGGCGGCGCTCTACGGATGACCGGCGGCCGCTACCGGTAGTCCGCCACGGACGGGTTCTCGCCGCGCTCCTTGGCGACGATGAAGCCCCAGGCGTCCGGCCGCGAGCCGTCGGTGTCGGTGAAGCCGTACTCCTTGGCGAGCTGCCCGCTGGAGAGCGACTGTCGGTTCCAGCGGGCCCGTTCGGGGTCGGCGGCGAGGGCGGCGACGGCGCGGCCCAGGTAGAACGGCGACTCGGCGACGGCGAAGTCGGGGATCTTCGCGGTCGCGTCGCGCCAGTTCTCCTCCGTCACGCCGAACGTCGCCAGCATCTCCTCGGAGCGCAGCCAGCCGGGGGTGATCGAGACCGCGGTCCCGCCGACGTCCTCGAGGTCGTGGCCGAGGGCGAACGCCATCCGGATCGGGGCGTTCTTGGTGAGGTCGAAGAAGATGTTCTCGCGGTAGCGGGTGTTGTACTCGGCCGTGCCGTCGGTCACCTCGACGACCAGCCCGCCGGGGTTCCGTACCAGCAGCGGCAGGGCCAGGCGGGAGGTGATCAGATGGGTCTTCACGCCGAGTTCGAGCATGCGCAGACCGTCGTCGAGGTCGTGTTCCCAGATCTTCGTGCCGAACTTGATCAGGCGTTCGCCGCCCCACACGTCGTTGACGAGGACGTCGAGGCGCCCGTGCTCCTCGTCGACGCGGTCGACCAGCGCCTGGACCTGGGCCGGCTCCAGGTGGTCGGTGGGGACGGCGATGCCCTCGCCGCCGGCGGCCGTCACGAGCTCGGCGGTCTCCTCGATGGTCTCCGTCGGCCGGCCGACCTCGCTGACGTGCGTACGGGTGGTGCGCCCGGTGACGTAGACGGTGGCGCCGGCGGCTCCCAGCTCCACGGCGATGGCGCGCCCCGCGCCCCGGGTGGCGCCCGCGACCAGTGCGATCCTGCCGTCGAGCGGCTTCGATTCAGTCGTCATGGATCGACGGTGACAGGAAAATACGACATCTCCTGTCCGGTTTCTTTTTGGTGTTTTCCGGGTGCGTCGCCCTCCCCCAAGGCCGATGCTTGATCCCGTGATGGACGAAACGGAGTTCTGGGAGATCATCGACTCCACCCGCGAGGCCGCCGGGGGCGACCCCGAGGACCATGCCGACCTGCTCGTCGAGCGGCTGCTGCGGCTCGATCCCGACTCCGTGCTGGACTTCGCCCGTCATTTCGAGGCCCGTTACAACCGCGCGTACCGCTGGGATCTGTGGGGCGCGGCGGCGATCCTGCTCGAAGGGGCGAGCGACGACGCCTTCGACTACTTCCGCTGCTGGCTGATCGGGCAGGGGCGGGAGATCTTCGAGGGCGCGGTGCACGAGCCGGACGCCTTGGCCGAGCTGCTCGACGAGTTCGACGAGGAGATCGACGGGGACGGCGAGGAGCTCGGATACGCGGCGGACGAGGCGTACGAGCAGCTCACCGGCACGGAGGCGCCGGATCTGGGGATTCCGCCCCAGCCGGCCGAGCCGGAGGGCAGTCCGCTGGAGCTGGAGGACGACGCGGTGCTCGCGGAGCGCCTCCCACGGCTCTGGACGCGCTTCGGGACGGAGATCTGAGGGGGTACGGCCGACGTGACCGGTAGGGGCGCCGGAGCCCCTACCGGATCGGGACCTCAGAAGTGCGTGCCGCCGTCGATCCGCACCTCGGTGCCGGTGATGAACCTGCCGTCCTCGCTCGCCAGCATCGCGACGACCCCGGCGACGGTCTCGGGCCCGGCGAAGCCCTGCCCGAGGGCGGGGGCGAGCTTCATGAAGAGCGACAGGTCGGCGTCCTCGGGCAGGCCGGGGCCGACGCTCCGCCTGCTGGCGCCGGTGCCGTCGGTCATGCCGGAGGAGATGGAGCCGGGCTGGACGGCGGTGAAGCGGATGCCCTGCTTGGCGTACTCGGCGGCGAGCGCGTGGGTCATGGACTGGATGCCGCCCTTGCTGGCCGCGTAGGCGGACATATAGGGGTGGGCGAACATCGCCGAGGTGGAGGAGAAGTTGACGACGGCGGAGCCGTTGCCTTCGAGGAGGGCGGGTATCGCCTGGCGGATGACCAGGAAGGTGCCGGTCAGGTTGGTCCGGACGACCTGCTCGAAGGAGTCGAGGCTGGTCTCGTGGGTGCGCGAGGAGCGCAGGATGCCGGCCGCGTTGACCAGCACGTCCAGGCCGCCCAGCGCCTCGACGGCGGCGGCGACGCCTTCACGCACCGATGTCTCGTCGGCGACGTCCACCACGACGGTCGTCAGGCGGTCGGCGTCGGCTCCGGCCTCGGCGACGGTGTCCTTGAGTCCGGCCTCGCTGATGTCGGCGGCGACCACGTCGCCGCCCTCGGCGAGCATGCGCAGCGCGGTGGCCTGGCCGATGCCGGAGCCGCCCCCGGTGACCAGGGCGCGGCGTCCTTCGTAGCGGTTCATGTCCTGTCCGACCTCTCGGCTGTGGTGTCGTTGCCGAGACACCGTA
Organism: Streptomyces sp. NPDC006551; assembly: GCF_040611675.1. NCBI lineage: Bacteria > Bacillati > Actinomycetota > Actinomycetes > Kitasatosporales > Streptomycetaceae > Streptomyces > Streptomyces sp. NPDC006551. The sequence continues at coordinate 45,905 of NZ_JBEXOT010000044.1, read as the reverse complement.
CGCCTGGATGGCACGGTTTGCCATCCCTGCACATCGTGCATGGTCGGCAGGCGTGGGCGTAGGCTTCGCACGGTGAGCACCAAAGCCCCCTCGCTGACGGAGCGCCGCAAGGCGGCGACGCAGCTCGACATCGCCCGCGCCGCCGCCGAGCTCTTCACCGAGCGCGGCCCCGACGACACCACGGCCGAGGACATCGCCCTGCGCGCCGGGGTCGCCCTGCGCACCTTCTACCGCTACTTCCGCTCCAAGCAGGACGCCGTGGCCCCGCTCCTGGCGGGCGGCGCGGACCGCTGGCGCGAGCGGTTGGCGGCGGCCGGACCGGACGCCGCCCTGCCCGACGCGCTGGAACGCTCGATCGCCGCGTCGCTGTCGCCGGCCGACGACGAGGCCGCCGAGGGGCTGCGCTGGACACGGGGGCTGCTGCGGGCGGCCGAGCGGGATCCGGCGCTGCGCGCGGTCTGGTACCGGGTCAACCAGGAGTCCGAGGACCGCCTGCGGTCCGTCGTCGCGGAACTCGCCGGGCCGGACGCGGACCCCTTGGAGGTGCGCCTCGCCGCGGCGGCGGCCACGGACGCGATCCGGATCGCCCTGGAGACCTGGGCGGAGACGGACGCGCCGGTGCGGGGAGAGGGCGGACCGGCCCCGCTCGCGGTGCGATGCCTGCGGGAGCTCATGGGCGGCATGCGGCTCCTCGGCCCCGCCGTCACGGAGCCAGGGACCGCCCCATGAGGACGTCGTCGACGTACCGGCCCCCCAGGAAGAACTCGCCGGGCAGCACGCCCTCGACCGCGAAGCCCTCGGACTCGTAGAGCGTGCGGGCGGGCTTGTTGTGGCCGAGCACGCGCAGGGTGATGCGGTTGCCGCCCTGCCGCAGCGTCTCCGCCATGGCGGCGCGCAGCAGCGCGCGGGCGACGCCCCGGCCGCGGGCGGTCTCGGCGACGGCGAGGCCCTGGATCTGGCGGACGTGCCGGTTGCAGGCGAGCGGCGTGGGCGCCACGAGCCTCAGATAGCCCACGACGGTCCCTCCGTCCTCGGCGACGAGGTAGTCCTCCGGCCGGTGACGGTCGTCGAAGAACGGCTCGAACGGAGGCTCCGGCGCGGGCTGCACGGCGTGCAGTGGCGACCAGGTGGCCCGGTCGAGCTCCCCGAGCGGGCCCGCGTCCCCCGCGACGGCGGGACGGATACGTATCTGCGGCTCCAGCGCGATCATGCGCGCCACTGTGCCACGCGTGTGCCGGGGAGGGCAGGATGATTTCATGCAACGCTCCCGTATCGCCGTCACCGGCGCCTCCGGTCTCATCGGCTCGGCCCTGGTGCGCTCCCTGCGCGCCGACGGCCACGACGTCCTGCGCCTCGTCCGCCGCCCCGCCCGCGCGGCCGACGAGGTCGAGTGGGATCCGGCCCGGCTGTACGTGGACTCCTCCGGCCTGGTCGGTGTCGACGCGGTCGTGCATCTGGCGGGCGCCGGTGTCGGCGAGCGCCGGTGGAACGACGCGTACAAGAAGGAGATCCGCGACAGCCGCGTGCTCGGTACGGCGGCGATCTCCCAGGCCCTCGCCTCGCTGGCGGAGCCGCCGGAGGTCCTGGTGTGCGGTACGGCGCTCGGCTACTACGGCGACACGGGCACGCGCGCGGTGGACGAGAGCGCTCCGGCGGGCGAGGGCTTCCTGCCGTCGGTGTGCGTGGAGTGGGAGGCCGCGGCGGCGCCCGCGGAGGAGGCCGGCATCCGGGTCGCGTACGCCCGCACGGGCCTTGTCGTGGCCCGTGAGGGCGGGGCGTGGGGGCGGCTGTTCCCGGTCTTCCGCGCCGGCGTCGGCGGCCGGATGGGCAGCGGTCGGCAGTACTGGAGTTTCATCTCGCTGCACGACGAGGTGGCCGCCCTGCGCCAGCTGATCGACACCGACTCCCTGTCCGGGCCGGTGAACCTGACGGCTCCGGAACCGGTCACCAATCGCGAGGTGACGGCGGCGATGGGCCGTGTGCTGCGCCGCCCGACGCTGCTGACGGTGCCGGCGCCGGCGCTGAAGGCGGTGCTGGGGGACTTCGCCCAGGACGTGCTGGGGAGTCAGCGGGTGCTGCCGGGCCGGTTGTTGGAGTCGGGATTCGACTTCGCGTTCCCGACGATCGACGAGTCGATCCGGGCGGCCGCCTGAGCGCCGCGTGACGGCAGGGGTGGCGGGGGTGCCAGAGGCTGCGCGGCCGGTTTGTCCGCGGGGTGTGCGACCCCGTGCTGCGTGCACCCCGGTGCGCGCGGCTGGCTTCGGCGGGAGCGCTGCCTAGGCTGGACGGCCCCTGAAAGCGAACTCGGGCATTCAGGGGGTCTGTTGGGGGCATGAGCCTCCCACCAGCCGCGCCGACCCGGGGAGGGGCACGTGCTCAGTACCGCACGCCATGCGCACCACACGGACGTGGTCACGGACGTCGTCATCGTCGGAGCGGGGGTCGCGGGTCTCGCGGCCGCCCACCGGCTGATCAGGGCGGGGCTCACCGTCACCGTCCTGGAGGCCGAGGCGCGCGTGGGCGGCCGCATGGTCACCGACGACATCGACGGCTTCCGGCTCGACCGCGTCGGTCCGCTGCTCACGACGTCGTACCAGGAACTGCGCCGTACGCCGGCCCTGGACGATCTCGTCCTGCGCCCGTTCGCACCGGGGGCGCTGGTCCACAGCGACGGACGGTACGTCAGGAACGGCGGGCCGGGGGGTGTGAGGTGGGGGTCCGCTCACGCCTCCCGGGGCGGAGGGTGGGGGTCTGCCCATGCCTCCCGGGGCGGAGGGTGGGGGTCTGCCCATGCCTCCCGGGGCGGAGGGTGGGGGTCCCCCCACGCCCCCAGGGGCGTAGGGGGCGCGCTCACGGTGGCGCGCGCCCTTGCGAGCGCCCCCCGTAATCCGACGGCCTCCCTCGATCAGGCGCGCCTCGGGGCGACGCTGGCCCGGCTCGCCGCCACGCCCGCGCAGCGGTTGCTGACCCGGCCGGAGCGTACGGCCGGCGAGGCCCTGAACGCCCGGCTGCCCGCCCGTACCGTCCAGGGTTTCCTCCGCCCGCTGCTCGCCGCGCTGCTCGGCGACCCCGATCTCGCCGTGTCGAGCCGTATGGCCGACCTCGCCCTGCGGGCGTTCGCCCGGGGGCGGTTGTGCGTACCGCAGGGCGGGTCGGGCGTGCTGCCGGAGCTCCTCGCCGCGTCTCTTCCGCCGGGCACGGTCCGTACGGGCGTCCGGGCCACCGAGGTGTCGATCAACAAGGTAGTGACGGCGGAGCACGGCGTGTTCGGCTGCCGTTCGGTCGTTCTGGCGACCGGGGCGCGGACCGCCGCCGAGCTGCTGCCGGGGCTGCGGACGCCCGGCTTCCACGCGGTCACGGTGCTGCACCACACGGCGCCCGTCGCACCCACGCCCCACCCGGTGCTGCTCCTGGAGTCCGACCCCGGCGGCCCGGTCGCGCACACGGCGGTGATGAGCGCGGTCGACCCCACGCGCGTCCCCGAGGGCCGGGCGCTGATCACCTCGACGGTCCTGGGCACGCTGCCCGACGATCCGGAGCGCCGGGTCCGCAAGCACCTCGCCACGCTGTACGGCACGTCGACGGACGAGTGGGAGCTGCTCGCCCTCCACCACACCCCGGACGCCGTCCCGGCGATGCCCCCGCCCCACGACCCGCGCCGCCCCGTGCGTCTTCTCTCGGGCCTCTACGTCTGCGGCGACCACCGTGACACGGGCACCCCCCAAGGCGCCCTCCGGTCCGGCCACCGCGCCGCCCACGCCCTGCTGACCGATCTCGGCATCCGCCTGATGGCGGACACGGCGATGGCGGACGCGGTGGCGTAGCCGGGGTCCCGGCCGGGCCGCGGCCCGGCCGGGTTCAGCCGATGGCCGCCACGCGGTCGCGATAGGCGCGGACCGCCGCGGCGTCGCGATAGGGCTCGAGGCGGCGCTCGAAGTCGCGGATGTACTCGACGGCTCGGGCCGAGCGCATCTCGGACGCCTGCTGGGCGGCCTCCGCGCCCAGGGCGCAGGCCTGGTCCAGTTCGCCGAGGCCGAGCCGGGCCGAGGCGAGGACCACCCGGGAGAACAGGCGGCTGCGCGCGAACCCGGGCGCGCGCAGTTGGAGCGAGCGTTCGGCGTGCTGCGCCGCCGAACGGTACTGCTGCAGGTCGCGGTGGCAGTGCCCGAACTCGTCGGCGAGCTGCCCTTCGTCGAAGTGCCGCGCCCAGTAGGGCACTTCGTCACCCGGCCGGGCCGCTTCGAGGGCTCGCTCGGCGCGGGCGAGCGAGGCGCCGCACGCCCGCGCCTCGCCGAGGACGCCGTGCCCGCGCGCCTCGACGGCGTGCAGCAGCGCCTGGACGACGGGCGGCGCGGAGGAGCCGACGCCCTGCTGGGCGACCCGGGCGAGCTGCACGGCCTCCCGCCCGTGGCCGAGGTAGACGGCCTGGCGGCTCATGGTGATCAGGACGTACGAGCCGTACGCCCGGTCTCCCGCCGCCTGGGCGAGCCGCAGCGCCTGGACGAAGTACCGCTGCGCCAGTCCGTGCGCGGCGATGTCGTACGAGGTCCAGCCGGCCAGTCGGGTCAGGTCCGCGGCGGCGGCGAACAGGCGGCGACCGACGGACTCGCCGTACGTGCCGCGCAGCATCGGCTCGGCCTCGTGCTCCAGATAGCGGACGAGGGCCTGGCGGGCGTGGCCGCCGCCGTAGGCGTGGTCGAGGGTGCGGAACAGTTCGCCGACCGAGCGCAGGGCGGCGATGTCCCCGCTGGAGACGCGCTGCCCGGGGCCCCGGTCGGTGCCGCGCTGGCGGGGGACGGTGAACCGGCCCTGGGCCGGGACGCGGGGGTCCTGGCCGGCGCGAGCCCCGGCGTCGGGGCGCACGTCCGTAGCCAGCCGCCCGTCCGTACCCGGGCGACCGTCCGTACCCGGGCGCACGTCCGTACCCGGGCGACCGTCGGTGTCGAGCCGACCATCCGCACCCAGCCTCCCTTCGCCGCCGAGTCGGCCGTCGCCGCCCGCGCGCCCGTCCGTGCCGAGCCGGCCCTCCTGTGGCACGCGGCCGCCCTGCGCGTACGGCTCACCCCGGGCGACCCGTTCGTCCGCGCGGCCGATCAGCCAGTCCCGGCTCGGGACCACGAGGCCCGCCGGGGTGAACGCGATCTTGCGGAGTTCGGCGTGACTGCCGGAGTCCTTCCGCCAGAGCCCGCTGACGATGTCGACGGCCTCCTCCGGCGTCGCCGCGAACTCCAGGCCGGCGTAGACCGGCGCGCAGGCGTCGAGGCCGAGGTCCTGGGCGGAGAGGCGGCGGCCGAGGCGCCGGGTGAAGACCTCGGCGATGAGGGCGGGCGTGGTGCCGCGCGGCTGCTGACCGCGCAGCCAGCGGGTCACGGAGGTCTTGTCGTACCGAAGGTCGAGGCCGTGCTCCAGGCCGAGCTGGTCCACCCTTCTGGCCAGGCCCGCGTTGGAGAATCCGGCTTCGGCGATGAGCGCGGCGAGCTGGCGGTTCGGGATGCGCTGTGGGGGTCGTTCCGTCATCAGCTGTGCGGTCTCCTGCCTTCCGGGCCCGGGTGGCAGCCCTGTGTGGACCCTCATGGAACGGCGCGAATTTAGCGGCCCCGGCCGCCCGTACCGCCACCTTCGCCCCACATTCATCCGATCGTGTGAGGATTGGGGGCGCCGCTGACGTAGGGAACCCCACCGCACCTGCCGGACCGGTGTCCGCGGCGCCGCCGTACAGTGGCATGGGCGCGAATGACGCATGGTGCCGAGCCGGCCCCCGGGACGATCCCCGGAACCCGGCCCCCGGCACCCCTGAGGAGGCATTGCCGTGAGTGAGCTGCGATTCGTCCGTCTGGGCTTCGGTGAGGACGCCGTCGAGTACCAGGTGGCCTGGGACAAGCAGCGCGAGGTGCACGCGGCCCGGTTCGCCGACGAGATCGAGGACACCTGTCTTCTCCTGGAGCACCCGCCGGTGTACACCGCCGGCCGGCGCACGGCGGACAGTGAGCGCCCCCTGGACGGTACGCCGGTGGTGGACGTGGACCGCGGGGGCAAGATCACCTGGCACGGCCCCGGCCAGCTCGTGGGCTACCCGATCATGAAGCTGCCCCGCCCGGTCGACGTCGTCGCGCACGTCCGCCGCCTGGAGGAGGCGCTGATCCGCACGGCCGCCGAGTTCGGCCTGGAGACCACCCGGATCGAGGGCCGCAGCGGTGTGTGGGTGCTCGGCGACCCGGTGGAGGAGCGTCCGTCGTTCGGCGGGCTCTCGCTGGACTTCGACCCGCGGCTGCACGACGACGAGTTCGACCCGCGTATGAACGGGCCGGAGTACGCGCCGTCCAACGCCGGACAGCGCCGGGAGGACCGGAAGCTGGCCGCGATCGGCATCCGGGTCGCCAAGGGGGTCACGATGCACGGCTTCGCGCTGAACGTGAACCCGGACAACACCTGGTTCGACCGGATCATCCCGTGCGGCATCCGGGACGCGGGCGTGGCCTCGCTCGCGAACGAGCTCGGCCGGGACATCACGATCGAGGAGGTCCTGCCGGTGGTGGAGAAGCACCTGAAGGCGGTCCTGGAGAACGCGGAGCTGAAGCCGCGCGAGGTCGGGCGCGAGACGGCTCCGGCCGCCGCGTCCGCCCCCGCATCCGCCCCCGTCTCCGCTTAGGGAGCACCGGCGGGGAATGCCGGGCTCCGGCCGCAGGTTGGCCAGACGGAAAACCGTACGAACAACGGGCGTACCCTGGTGGGCGCCGAAGAATCGAAGCTACAGGGAGCCGGTCGTGTCCGCAGTCGCACCCGACGGACGCAAGATGCTGCGCCTGGAGGTCCGTAACGCTCAGACCCCCATCGAGCGCAAGCCCGAGTGGATCAAGACCCGGGCGAAGATGGGTCCCGAGTACACGAAGATGCAGAGTCTCGTGAAGAGCGAGGGTCTGCACACGGTCTGCCAGGAGGCGGGCTGTCCCAACATCTTCGAATGCTGGGAGGACCGCGAGGCCACCTTCCTCATCGGCGGTGACCAGTGCACGCGGCGCTGCGACTTCTGCCAGATCGACACGGGCAAGCCGGAGGCGCTGGACCGTGACGAGCCGCGCCGGGTGGGCGAGTCGGTCGTCACGATGGACCTGAACTACGCCACCATCACCGGCGTCGCGCGCGACGACCTGGAGGACGGCGGCGCCTGGCTGTACGCGGAGACCGTGCGCCAGATCCACGAGCAGACCGCGGACCGCGCCGAGGGCCGTACGAAGGTGGAGCTGCTCGCCCCCGACTTCAACGCGGTGCCGGAGCTCCTGGCGGAGGTCTTCGCCTCGCGCCCCGAGGTCTTCGCGCACAACGTCGAGACGGTTCCGCGGATCTTCAAGCGGATCCGCCCGGGCTTCCGTTACGAGCGGTCGCTGGACGTCATCACCCAGGCGCGCGACTACGGTCTGGTCACGAAGTCGAACCTGATCCTGGGCATGGGCGAGACCCGTGAGGAGATCAGCGAGGCACTGCGGCAGCTGCACGACGCCGGCTGCGAGCTGATCACGATCACGCAGTACCTGCGTCCGTCGGTCCGACACCACCCCGTGGAGCGCTGGGTGAAGCCGCAGGAGTTCGTGGAGCTGAAGGAGGAGGCCGACGAGATCGGCTTCTCCGGCGTGATGTCGGGCCCGCTGGTCCGCTCCTCGTACCGCGCCGGGCGTCTGTACCAGCAGGCGATCGAGCGCCGCGGCGCGGTCGACAACGCCACTCAGGCTGTGTGAATCCGCGCACAAGAGGTTACCGGCCAGTAGTGGCCGAATCCGTCGCGGCCCGTACGCCTCCGCAGGTCAGGGAGGCCGTACGGGCCGCGTCGGCGTTCCGGAGCGCTTCCGGAGACGTGCGTCCGATCGCGTCGACCCTTCACCAGTGTTTGACCACCGAGTCATGCGCTGGTAACACCGAACCGTGACCCTTGGGTCACAGAGGGTCGCCCGTCCGCCGCTCCCCTCGCCCTTCCCCCACCTCGTTCCATCCGCTCTCGAGGGAGGACCCCACATGCAGGCCGCGACGCACGTCCGCGCCACCGCGATCCCGTCCGTCACCGATGCCCTGAAGGCCGTCGAGGCGCTGCTCCTCGCCGGCGGTCAGCGCACCGCCCGCCGTAACGCCTGGACCTCCGTCCTGGAGGACCGCCGCCGGGCCAAGGACCGGGTCGAGGCCCAGCATGTGATGGAGGCGGTGGCCGGCCGCGCCTCCCAGGCCACGTAAACTTCAGGACATGGCGAGGAAGGCAAACACGGGCAGCGGTGACGCTGCGAACCAGGGGCGACTGAAGCAGATCGCCCTCACGTACAAGATGACCCGAAAGGCCGACCCGAAGGTCGGACTTGTCGTCGCAGGCGTGGGCATCGTCGTGCTCGGTGTCCTCCTCGCGATCGGCTTCGTGATCGGGCACCCGGTCTATCTCGGGATCCTGGGCTTCATCCTGGCGCTGCTGGCCATGGCGATCGTCTTCGGACGGCGCGCCGAGCGGGCGGCCTTCGGCCAGATGGAGGGCCAGCCGGGCGCGGCGGCGGCGGTGCTGCAGAACATCGGGCGCGGCTGGACGACCACGCCGGCGGTGGCGATGAACAAGAACCAGGACGTCGTGCACCGCGCGGTCGGCCGGGCGGGCATCGTGCTGGTGGCGGAGGGCAACCCGAACCGGGTTCGGACGCTGCTGGCGGCCGAGAAGAGGAAGATGGCCCGGATCGTCGTGGACGTACCGGTGCACGACATCATCGTCGGCAACGACGAGGGTCAGGTGCCGCTGAAGAAGGTCCGTACGACCATGCTCAAGATGCCTCGGGTGCTCTCCGGCCCGCAGGTGACGGCGGCCAACGACCGGCTGCGGGCGATGGGCGACCTGATGAGCAACATGCCGCTGCCGAAGGGCCCCATGCCGAAGGGCATGCGGATGCCGCGCGGCGGAAAGATGCGCTGAGGCCGCCGGACGGCTGACACGAAAGGGCGCCCCCGGGACCGAGAGGTCCCGGGGGCGCCCTTCTTCTCGTACCGTGCCGTGGTGCCGGGGCCGTGGGTCAGATCCGGACCTGGACGGCGCCGGTGAGGCGGTCGTGGAGGCCGCGTCCGTCGCGGTCCCAGATGAGGGCCGGGACGGCGAGGCAGACGAGCAGGCTGCGGATCACGACGCGGACGAAGCCGAGCCGTCCGCCGTGCACGGAGGCGACCCGGAGGCCGAAGAGCCGCTTGCCGGGGGTGAAGCCGACGGTACCGACCGTCAGCACGCTCAGGGCGAGCAGGATGACCAGGGCCCAGTTGCCGGTCGCCTGGCTGTAGCCGTCCGTGATCAGGCCGTATGCGATCAGCATGCACAGCGCCCAGTCGACGGCGAGGGCGCCGATCCGTCGCCCGGGGCGGGCGATCGAGCCCGGCCCCTCCTCGGGCAGACCGAGCTGCTGCCCCCGGTAACCGAAGTCCACACCCGCGTCCTCGGCCGCCGCGCGGGGTCCGGAGAGCCACGATCCCAATGCTTGCCTGTTGTCCACGCGTCCACGGTACTGTGCCCGCTTTTGATCACTTCGGCCTGGGTCGGCGTCGGCTCTCCGCGATGCCGGCCGCGGCCGGCCCGGTTAACTTGGGTGAAACAAATGGGTCATGCTTGAGAAATCCCGTCTGCCTATGGTCGGGTCCAGCGTGTGCCACCGCACTGGCCGCACGACCGAGCTGCAACCCCGCCCCTCCCCGGGCCGGGAGTAGGAGGAGTTGGATGTTCCAGAACGCCGACGAGGCCAAGAAGTTCATCAAGGACAACGACGTCAAAATGGTCGACGTCCGTTTCTGTGACCTTCCGGGAGTGATGCAGCACTTCACGATCCCTGCGACGGCGTTCGACCCGTCCGAGGAGCTCGCCTTCGACGGTTCGTCGATCCGCGGCTTCCAGGCGATCCACGAGTCGGACATGGCGCTGCGCGCGGACCTGTCGACGGCGCGCCTGGACCCCTTCCGTCGTGACAAGACGCTGAACATCAACTTCTTCATCCACGACCCGATCACGGGCGAGCAGTACAGCCGTGACCCGCGGAACATCGCGAAGAAGGCCGAGGCGTACCTCGCCTCCACCGGTATCGCGGACACCGCGTTCTTCGGCCCGGAGGCGGAGTTCTACGTCTTCGACTCGGTGCGCTTCGAGACCTCGGCGAACCAGGGCTTCTACCACATCGACTCCGAGGCCGGCGCCTGGAACACCGGCAAGGTGGAGGACAACCGCGGCTACAAGGTCCGCTACAAGGGCGGCTACTTCCCGGCCCCGCCGGTGGACCACTTCGCCGACCTGCGCGCGGAGATCTCCCTGGAGCTGGAGAACGTCGGCCTGCAGGTCGAGCGCCAGCACCACGAGGTCGGCACCGCCGGCCAGGCCGAGATCAACTACAAGTTCAACACGCTGCTCGCCGCGGCCGACGACCTGATGCTCTTCAAGTACATCGTGAAGAACGTCGCCTGGCGCAACGGCAAGACCGCGACCTTCATGCCGAAGCCGATCTTCGGCGACAACGGTTCGGGCATGCACGTCCACCAGTCGCTGTGGCAGAACGGCGACCCGCTGTTCTACGACGAGCAGGGCTACGCGGGCCTGTCGGACACCGCCCGCTACTACATCGGCGGCATCCTGAAGCACGCCCCGTCGCTGCTGGCCTTCACCAACCCCACGGTGAACTCGTACCACCGTCTGGTGCCCGGCTTCGAGGCCCCGGTCAACCTGGTCTACTCGCAGCGCAACCGCTCCGCGGCCATGCGGATCCCGATCACGGGCTCGAACCCGAAGGCCAAGCGCGTCGAGTTCCGCGCCCCGGACCCGTCCTCGAACCCGTACCTCGCCTTCTCGGCGCTGCTCCTCGCGGGCCTCGACGGCATCAAGAACAAGATCGAGCCGGCGGAGCCGATCGACAAGGACCTCTACGAGCTGGCCCCCGAGGAGCACGCGGGCGTCGCCCAGGTGCCGACCTCCCTCCCGGCGGTCCTCGACGCCCTGGAGGCGGACAACGAGTACCTCCAGGCGGGCGGTGTCTTCACCTCCGACCTGATCGAGACCTGGATCGACTACAAGCGGACGAACGAGATCGCCCCGATCCAGCTGCGCCCGCACCCGCACGAGTTCGAGCTGTACTTCGACCTCTAAACCGCGGATTCCGTACGAAGGCCGCCACCCACGCCCGGGTGGCGGCCTTCGCCGTGCTCCGGCCCGGGGGGTCGTACTGCCCCGGGGTCATAAATGTCCCTGGGGCCGTGGCGTCCTCCAGGGCCCGCCGCCCTCCGGGCGCGGCCGTCAGCTGTCCTCGCGCAGCCGACGGGCGTGGGCGACGAGCCAGGAGCGGCCGACCACCTCGACGTTTCCGCCCAGCGCGTCGGCCGCCCGGATCAGCGCGTCGGCGGCCGCCCGGGGGCGGGGCACGGTCCGGGCGCGGGCGGCCTCGGCCAGCTCCCGCGCCGCCGCCGCTTCCGCCGCCCCGGCGATCCGCAGCGAGACCGAGGCCCGCTCGGCCGACTCGGCCGCCTGCGCGTACCGGCCGTCGCACCAGTAGGCCCACGCCAGGTTGCAGAGACAGACGCCCTCGGAGCGGGGATTCTCCATCCGGGACGCCTCGTCGAACGCCGCCTTCAGCATGGTCACCGCTTCCCCGCTCCGCTCGAGACCGAGCAGGGCGAGGCCCTGGGCGTTGAGGGCGTTGTTGATCCCTTCCGGGATGCCCGCGGCTCGATAGGCGCGTACGGCCTGTTCGCCCGCCGTGATCGTCTCGTCCCAGCGCCCCAGCGTCAGCAACGCGATCGTGCGCGCGTTCCACGCGCGGGCCTCGGTGAGAAGGTCTCCGGTGGCGCGCGCGAGTGCGCTCAGCCGGTCGGCACCGGCGAGCGCCGTCTCCCCGTCGCCCAGGTAGCTGTGGGCGAGACCGAGGGAGAGGATCGCGTGCACCTCGCGTTCGGTGTCGCCGTTCTCGTGGGCCAGGTCGGCGGCCCGGGCCAGTGGGCTCACGGCGGCGTCGAGTCGGCCCAGCTGCCGGTAGGCGTCGCCGAGACCGAACAGGGCGTTCTGGAGCGCGCCGTGGTCGCCGAGGCGCTCCGCGAGGCCGGCCGCTTCGGTGAACAGGTCGACCGCGTGCTCCATCGGCCCCGCGGTCAGCCGGGCGTGCCCGAAGGCCCCGACATGGGCGAGCCGCGCCCGCTCGTCGGTGAGCCGTCCGTCGACGGCCAGGTGCATCGAGATCGCGCCGAGCACCGAGCCGTGCCAGACCATCCACTCGCTGATCCCGCTCAGGACCGTGGCGGCGGCGACGAAGTCCCCGGCGCGCACGAGGTGGTCGAACCGCCGTCGCTGCGGCTGGATGTCGTCGACGGTGCGCCACGCCGAGTGGGGCGGGGCGATGTCCGCGTACCAGTCGGCGATCCGCCGCTCCACCGCCCGGCGTCCCATCGCGCCGTCGACCGGCATCGCGGAGTAGGCCAGGTCGGCGTCCATCGGGTGCAGCGCGAACGTGCGGCGCGCCCGGTCCACCGACAGCAGGTGGACGCGGATCAGACGCGACAGGATCGGCTCGACGTCGAGCCCCGGATCGAGGGCGGTCACGATCCGGTGGAGGATCTCCTGTGTCACCGGAGTACGCAGGGCGGCGAGGACGCCCAGGACGTTCCGGCTCTCCGGGCCGAGCCGTCGGTACCGGTCCTGGGCGAGGCCGGCGACCACGTCGCGGCGCTGGGCATAGTTCTCCAGGACGTCCTGGAGAGTCGGCAGGGTCAGGGCGTCGTCGGCCATGGCACCCACCAGGAGCTCCAGGGCGCGCGGCACCCCGTGGACGCGGACAGCCGCCCGCAGGAGCTCCTCGTCGGAGAGGCCCGCGATGCCGAGGCTGCCGTCACGGTCCAGTTCACGCAGCAGCGCGACGGACTCGGCGGGGCGCAGTCCCTCCGACAGTTCGACCTGCGCGACGAAACGGCGCAACTCCGGCGCGAGCCTGACCGGTACCTGCGTCGTCACCAGGAGGCGCGGGGTGGATCCCGCGCGGAAGAGACAGTCCAGGAAGACCGCGAGTTCCTCGTCCTCGATGTGACCGTCGTCGTCGAGGAGCTCCTCGAAGTTGTCCATGAGGATGACGAAGAGCCTGTCCCCCATCGCGCCGAACAGTTCGTCGAGCTTGTCCTGTACGGGCAGCTGCGCGGCCCAGGTCTCGCGCAGGCGGGTCAGGTGCTCGGGGCCGAGCAGGTGGGCGCAGTCGAAGTAGAGCCGCTCCAGGGAGATGCCCGAGGTGCGGGTGCTGAGATTGACGAGGCCCGAGGGCGGTGGCGCCTGGACGCGGCCCGGCCACTCGCCCCGGTGGAGGAGGTCCATGAACTTGGCGGCGAGCGCGCTCTTGCCCATGCCTCGTCGCCCTGTGATCGTGACCATGCGGAGGGACGGATCGCCGAGATGCCGGCCGATCGTCTCGATCTCACGGGTGCGGTTCTTGAACAGCTCGATCCCGTGCGCGACCGGCAGACCGATCACCTGGGACGTACCGGAGTCCCGGGACGGCGTGCCGGTGGCAGGGCCGGTGACGTCGGTGACGTCGGAACCGGCCTCCGGCAGCGCCTGGAGGTCGGCGATCGACAACAGCGCGGCCAGTTCGGCGCGGTGCGCTTCGTCGGACGAGCGCAGAACGTGGTCGACGCGGGTCGCGGTCAGCCGGCCCGCGCCCTCCCAGCGGTGGTGCTCGGCGACCACTCCGACGATGTGGCGTCCCGCCCACACCGCCGCACCGGACATCCCCGCCCAGGGCGACGCGTCGGGACGGGGGTCGGCTCCGGCCGGCGCGACGGTGATCTCCAGGGTGCCGGTTCTGAGGTTGGACAGCGCCGCCACGGTCCCGTCGGCCTGGTGGAGTTCCCGGAACTGTCCTCCGTCGGGGCGGCGGCGCTGTTTCCACAGCGGGAACCCGGCCGCGTGCACGTCGACGACGGCATGGCGGTCGTCGGCGACCCGGCCGAACCGTGCGGGTGTGACCTCCGGGGAGCCGGCCGGTGGTTCGATGGACAGGACCGCCGCGTCGGTGCCGGTGTCGGACCAGGCGACGGTCGCCGGTGTCGTCCACTGACCGGGCCGGTCGGCGTTGAAGCGCACCCGTACCTCGGTCGCCTCGGCCACCACGTGCGCCGCGGTGAGCACGGCCGTGCCGGTGACGCGGTAGCCCGATCCGCGCCGGCGGCCCCCGGTGGTGAGGACGATGATCTCGGCGATGCGGTTCGGGTCCACTCCGCCGTCGTGGGGCAGCGCCATGGCGCGGTCAGTCCTCGTCCGGCAGCTCGGCGCCGGAGATCAGCGCCGGCAGGTTCGGGGCGTCCGCGCGTACGGGCTGCAGCGTCAGCGTGATCCGCTGCGTGGCGGTGGTCGCCTGCCGCGCGGCTGCGCCGGCTTCGAGGACCCAGAACCGCACCTTCGCCCCGGGCTCGCGGCTCTTCTCCATCCCCACGGTGAGCTCCAGCTCGACCCGCTCCGCCTGGAAGCGGAGGTCGGCGTGGTCGCCTTCCGACATCGCGCGGCTCAACTCCTGCCGCAGCTGTGTGATCATGTCGGCCAACTCGACAGCGTTCTCCACCGGCGGGTCCCCCTCGCTCCCCCGCGGCCGCGTGCCGGCCGCCTCTCACGTCATCACCTGTCGGCGGCGGCGGTTGCCCGTCCCGAGGCCGAACGGTGGGACATCAGGACGTGATCTTATCGGTCAACTGGGGCGGCCCGCAGGCGCGTTCCGCGCGACGAGGGCCGCCTCCCCGCACTCCGGGGGAGGCGGCCCTCGCCTTGCTCACGGTCGGTCGGTCGGGTCAGCGGCCGTAGCGGAGCAGGGCGCGAACCATCTGGCAGGTGGTGTCCGAGGGCGGGTGGATGCCGAGGAGTTCGGCCGTGGTGGCTATCTTCGCGTTGCCGGCCTTCGCCGGGTCGTGGATGCCCGCGTCGAGCAGGGCGATCGCGAGGCGCATGGCCTTCAGACGGCGGTTGTGGGTGATGTACCACTCGCGGGGGCGGCCCGCGGGGAGCGGCTGCTTCCGCAGGGGCTTCCAGGGTTCGAGGGACAGCGTCCGGGTCATGGCGACGGCCATGGGCGACCTCCTGGCGAACGGTGGGTGCGGGCCCTCCCCGGGACCCTCACCTTCATCCATGATTTTACCCGCCGCCACTGACAATCATCCCTGGCCAGAGGGGCTTTGGGGCTCCTCAGCGGGTACGTTTGGGCCATGGAGATCTGGATCAATCCCGCCTGTTCCAAGTGCCGTAGCGCCATCGATCTGCTCGACGGGGAGGGCGCCACGTACACCGTGCGCCGCTACCTGGAGGACGTACCGGAACCCGACGAGATCCGGGCCGTACTCGCGCGCCTCGGACTCGAGCCGTGGGACATCACGCGGACGCAGGAGGCCGTCGCCAAGGAGTTGGGGATGAAGGACTGGCCGCGGGACGAGGCGAGCCGGGACCGGTGGGTGGAGGCGCTCGCCGCGCACCCCAAGCTGATCCAGCGGCCCATCATCACCGCCGACGACGGTACGGCCGTGGTGGCCCGGAGCGAGGAGGCCGTGCGGGACGCGTTGTCCCGCTGAGCGCGGCCACGTCGGGGGCGGTCACGTCGGAGGGCGGTCACGTCGGGGGCACGCGGGGGGGGCGGTCCCGCCCGACGCGGTCACGCCCGAACGCGGTCACGCCGAGCCGAGGAAGCGGGCGATGCGGTCGTTCATCTCCCGCGGGGCCGCCACCGGCAGCGTGTGGTGCGTGGCCCCGGGCAGGGTGGCCGTCTCCAGACCGGGAACGGCCGCCCGCGCCCGTGTCTCGACCTCGCGGACGTCGTGTGCCCTGCTGCGCTCGGCGAGCAGGAGAAGGGTCGGCGCCCTGAGGCGGCCCAGTTCCTCCGGCGAGGGTCGCGGGCCGGTGACCGGGCGCACGCTGGGGAAGTCCGCCGTACGGGCGTCCAGTTCGCACCAGTCCGGGTCGAGGGGCGTGCCGCCGGTCTCCCACCTCAGGAAGGACCGGTTCCGGGCGGGTGAGGGGCGCAGCATCATCGGCAGCGCGCGGAGCAGGAAGCGCGGGCTGAAGCCGGTGAAACAGTTCGTCGGGTCGAGCAGGACCAGCCGGTCGCCCCGTTCCGGCGCCCGCAGCGCGTGGTGGAGCGCGATCCAGGCGCCGTAGGAGTGGCCGACCACGGCGGTGGAGTCGAGGCCGAGCGCGTCCGTCAGCGTGTGGAGCCAGCCGGTGAGGTCCTCGACCGTACGGATGCGGCGGTCGGGCGCCGGCGCACTGCGGCCCGGGTCCCCGACGAGGTCGACCGCGTGGACGCGGTGCGCGCCGCCGAGGGCGGCGGCCGTGGCGTACCAGCCGGTGGAGGTGGCGCCGCCGCCCGGCAGCAGCAGGACCGGTGGGGCGTCCTCGGGGCCGTGGTGGTGCACATGGGTCGTGCCGTAGGGCGTGACCACGTCGGAATGGGTCGTGCCCGACGGCCACTTGGCGAGGACGGCGTCGTAGGCGGCGAGGAAGGCCTCGGAGTGGGACATGGTGTTCCTCCCGGTGGAACGGCGGAGAATCATCTCGCTGAACGATAGTCTCGTTCAGCGAGGTAATTCGCGGAACACGAGAGATACGAGAGAGGTGTACGGCTTGTCCGGTCGTCCGGCTGAAGAGCCCGAGCTGCGGATCTTCCATCTGCTGCGCGCCGTCACCGTCGAGTACGGGCTGCGCCAGGCCGACTTCGCCGCGCGCAACGGCATGCACATCACGGACGTGCGGGCTCTGATCTGCCTGCTGGACGCAGAACGCGCCGGCCTCGACGCCACCGCGGGCCATCTCGGTGCCCGGCTCGGTCTCAACTCGGCGGGTACGACCGCCGTCATCGACCGTCTCGAACGGCTCGGCCACGTCGCGCGCGTCCGCGACGCGCGGGACCGGCGGCGGGTGCTGCTGCGGGTCGAGGAAGAGGCCGAGGAGCTGGGCTGGGCGTACTTCGGGCCGCTGATCGAGGAGACGGTGACGCTGCTGCGCGGCTTCGACGAGGTCGAGACCGCGGCCGTACGCCGCTTTCTCACCGGGGTACGGGACATCATGGCCGCGGACGGCTCGGGATGACGCCGGGCGCCTGGACCGAGGCCGCGGAAGTCCTCGGGGCCGATCTGCATCTGGAGTTGACCGGGCCGGGAAGCCGGCGCGCGGTGCTGATCAGGGCGTTGCGGGAGGCGGTACGGAGCGGGCGGTTGGAGCCCGGGGCGCGGCTGCCCCCGTACCGGTCGCTCGCCGCCGATCTGGGGCTGGCCCGGAACACCGTCGCCGACGCCTACGCGGAGCTGGTGGCGGAGGGCTGGCTGACCTCCCGGCAGGGGTCCGGGACGCGGGTGGCGGCGCGGGCGGTGACCACGGAGCCGAAACCGGCGGGGACGGTGGGCCGGGTGGCGGGGGGCCGGGTGGCGGGGGAGCCCGTTCCGTACGACCTGGTCCAGGGCAAGCCGGACCCGGCGGCCTTTCCGCGTACGGCCTGGCTGGCGGCGGCGCGACGGGCGTTGACGGCGGCGCCGCACGAGGCGTTCGGGATCGGTGACCCGCGGGGGCGGGTGGAGCTGCGGCAGGCCCTCGCGGGGTATCTGGCACGGGTGCGCGGAGTGCGGACGAGCGCGGACCGGATCGTGGTCTGCTCGGGCGCGGCGCACGCCCTGCGGCTGCTGGCCCGGACCGTGGCCGGTCCGTGGGCGGTGGAGGACTACGGGCTCCCCTTCCACCGGGGGCTCCTCGCCGAGGCCGGGGTCCGTACCGTGCCCGTGGCGGTCGACGAGAACGGAGCCGATGTCGGCGCCCTCCCCCTCCTGCCCGGCGCGGTCGGCGCGGTGCTTCTGACGCCCGCGCACCAGTTCCCGACCGGCGGGCCGCTCCTGCCCGACCGTCGGGCGGCCGTCCTCGACTGGGCGCGGGAGACGGGCGGCCTCGTCGTCGAGGACGACTACGACGGGGAGTTCCGCTACGACCGGCGGCCCGTGGGCGCTCTGCAGGGCCTCGCCCCGGAGCGTACGGTCCTCCTCGGCTCCGTCAGCAAGAGCCTGTCTCCGACGCTCCGGATCGGCTGGATGGTGCTGCCCGGGACGCTGGTGGACGCCGTCGTGGCGGCCAAGGGCGAGCGCGAGCCGTACTCGTCGGCCACCGAGCAGCTCACCCTCGCCGACTTCGTCGCCTCGGGCGCGTATGACCGGCATGTCCGGCGGATGCGCCGCCACCACCGCGGGCGGCGTGACCGACTGGTGGCGGTCCTCGCCGAGCGCGTGCCGGAGGTGCGGGTGACGGGTCTCGCGGCGGGGCTGCACGCCGTGGTGGAGCTGCCCTCGGGCACGGAGCGCGCGGCGGTCGAGGCCGCGGCGCGGCACGGGGTCGCGGTGGAGGGGCTGGCCGGCTACCGGCATCCGGACGCGGCCCGTGACGTACGCGGGGCGGACGGTCTGGTCGTCGGCTACGCGACGCCTCCCGAGCGGCTGTACGGCGCCGCCCTCGACGCCCTGTGCGTCGCGCTGGGGGAGGTTGTGCCCGGCTGACCGGCCGGGGCGGCGGGCCGGGGCCGGGCATGGTTCGCCGGCCGCGGATTGAGTGGAACCGCCGCGCTCCTCGTATCTGACGCCACAGGAACCGACGGAAGACGAACGGAGCCTCACGTGTCACGCAGGAGAACACTCAGCCGTAGGAAGAAGATCGCGCTGGTGGCAGGTGCCCTCGTGCTCGCCGGAGGGACGGCGGTGGTGCTGACCGGTTCGAGTCAGGCCTCCGCGGCCTGCGACGGACTGGCCACGGCGCTCGCGAACAACGAGCGGTTCATCGCGGACCAGCGCGCCCGGCCCGACGCGCTGTCCCCGGCCCGCATCGCCAACCGGGAGGCGGTGATCGCCGAGATCCGCCGCAAACAGGCGGCGTCCGGCTGCGACGCCGGCAGCGGTACGGGAGCCGGCGGTACGGAGACAGGTGCGGGTGCCGAGGCCGGCGCGGGTGCCGGAGCGGACGCCGGCACGGGTGCGGACGCCGGTGCGCCGATCGCGCCGGACGCCTCCGCCGCGCCACCCGCCGTGCCACCCGCCGCGGACGCGTCCGGCGAGGTCGTCTGTGCCGGGTCCACCGTCACCCTCTCCGGTGAGGGCGGCGCCCCGGCCGCGTCCAGCGGTCAGTTCCCCGTCGGCACGCGCCTCAAGGTGACCAACCTGGACAACGCCAAGTCGACCACGGTCGAGGTCACGTCCGCCTCCGGCAGCTGCGTCCTCCTCAACGACGCGGCCTTCGAGCAGGTCCGCGAACCGGGCAAGTTCTTGATCCGCAAGGCCCGGATCGAGCGGGTGGGCTAGCCCGCTCAGGAGGTGGCGTCGGCGTGACCCCCCGGCGTCACCTCCGCCTCCGCCAGGATCTCGGTCAGCCGCAGTCCGAACCGGGCGTCGCACCCGTGCGGAACCCCCGTCCGCGCCGATTCCAGCAGCGCGTCCACCGCCCCGCCCAGCGCCCCCAGCGCGCCGTCCCATCCCGGCATGACGGACCGTCCCCGCTCGCCGTGCAGCGTGAGCGCGGCCTCCGCCGCCTCCGGGGGCGCGCTCAGGGTCAGGGTCGCCGTGCTGCTCGCGCCGGAGGCGTGCCGCAGGACCAGGTGGCGGGTGTCCCCCGGGCCTGTCACGGACGTGAGGTCCGTGACATCGCCGAGTACGGGGAGGTAGACGGAGAGCACATGCGGGCCGACGTCCCACAGGCCGCCCTTCTCGCGCCGCCACGGGGAGGCCGCGTACGCGCTCGTCGAGCCGGGGGCGAAGAGCGAGCCCAGCCAGTGCGCCTCCCCCAGGAACCAGCCACCCGTCGCCACCTGTTCGTCGATCCAGCGCGCCGTCGGCTCCGCGAACCGCAGCGTGCAGAAGACGACCGACGCGACCCCGGCCTTCTCGACCGCCTCGGCCACCTCCCTGGCCGCCGCCACCGTCGTGGCCACCGGCTTGTCGAGGAGCACATGGCAGCCCGCGGCCGCCGCCCGCGCCGCAAGCGGTGCCTGGATGTCCGGGGGCAGGGCGAAGGCCACGGCGTCGCACGCCTCGAAGAGGGCGTCGACGTCGTCGTACGCGCGCGTGCCGCAGGCGGCGGCGAGTTCGGCCGCCGCCTCGGGCCGTCTGCCCCACACTCCGGCGAACTCGACGCCCGTGTGCGCGGCCAGCGCCGGCGCGTGGGTGCGCCCGGCCCAGGGGCCGGTGCCGAGGAGTCCGATACGGGGCCTGCCGCCGGGGAGCTTCGTCATGCCTCCCAGTCTGCCGGTCCCCACCGACACCGCCCCACGGCGGCCCCGCCGAGCGGACCGGCCCCGCCCGGCGATCCCGGACGAGTCCGGGGAAGGACGAACGCCCCCACGGTTCGATATCGCCGCGCGCCCGTTGCCCTGCCGGTGTTACGTTTCCCCGGCCGGCCGCGGGACTTCGGCGCGACTTCCGGGACCTGCCTCTGAAGCAACGTTTTCGCTGTTCGCGCCCCCATTCCCCGGCCGGCACCCGACCACCGCGAGGGGGATCGCATGACGGAGACGCTCTCCGAGCTCATCGCCGCCGAGGACGTCCTCCTCTTCGTCAACGCGGCCGTGACCGCCACCGGCCAGCGCGAGTTCCGTGCGTCGGCGGGCGAGCAGCGCCTCTCCCTCTCGTTCCTGCACGAGTACGTCCGCGTCAACTACCGGTCCGTGTACGCCGCCGCGCTCGCGCTCGACATCAACGACCACAACGCCGTGGCGATCGTCGAGCGGTTGCTGCGCACCTCCGACGAGGCCGACGGCCCGGCCGGGAAGCGCGCCGAGGGACGGCTGATCGCCGCCCGGCTCGCGCTGCTGCCCCCGCAGCGGGTGTACCGGCTGTTCCGCGCCCTGCGCGCCGCCGGGGTCAACAACCGTCGCACGCGCGCGATCGTGCGCGACTGGCTGGCCACCCGCGCCGCCCGCGCCGATCTCGCGCACGACGCCGTCAAGTACCGCACCGGGCTGAAGACCGCCGCCCGTCACACCCACCTGCCCTTCGCCGATCCCGAGGTGGGGGACTTCCTCTTCGCACCCGGCCGCCGGGTCCGCTACGAGCACGCTCTCCTGGACGCGCACCGACGCGCGCACTACGAGCAGGCGGCGCTGTACGCGCTGCCGTTCACCGTCGCCGAGGGCTTCGCGGCCAGGCACCGGGTGCCGCGCGATGTCTTCCTGGAGCGGATCGCGCCCCGGATGACCCGCCTGGAACGACTCCGTACGCAGCGGAGCGGGCCCACCGCCGACCTGGCCGCCATGCCTCTGACCCGACTCGCGCTGTACGTCCTCTCCCTCCCCTTCGGGGAGAGGGTGGCGCGCCGGGCCGAGCTGACGGGGGCGCTGCGGGCGGCCGCCCGCCGGGTGGCGGGGCCGTACGCCGGGAGCTGGGGGCGGGTGGCGGCCGTCCTCGACGACAGTTACTCCTCCTCGGGCTCGGCCGTGAAGCGGCGCCGACCGCTGGCCGTCGCGCTGGGCTGCCATTTCCTCCTCGAAGCGCTGGCGGCGCCGGGAGCGTACGGGGCGCACTGGACCTCGGGCGGTACCGATCCGCTCCTCGTGCGGCCCTGGGGTCCGACGCCGCTCGGTGCGCGCGTTCTCGATGCCCTGGACACCCCCGCCCTCGACCGGCTGGTGATCGTCTCGGACGGCTGGGACAACGCTCCGCCGGGCCTCGCGGGCGAGGTGCTGCGCGTCTGGCGGACCCGCCTGGATCCGGGGCGGCGCACGCGTGCGGTGCATGTGAACCCCGTATACGACGCCGACGGTTTCGATGTGCGACGCCTCGCGCCGAGTGTGCCGACGGCCGGGATCAGGGACGCGGAGGATCTGGCGGCGCTGGTGGAGATCGCGCAGTTCGCCGAGGGGCGGACCGGGCTCACGGAGCTTCAGGCGTATCTCGACCGGCGGGTGGAGCTTTTCCTGAAGGGAGCCCCCTCATGACCCGGATCGATCTGACCGGGCTGGACGCCCGGCCGGCGCAGGTGTGGGGCGGGGTCCGGCTCGTTCCGCTCGTACGGCCGGAGCCGATGGAGGGCCTGCGGCTGCACCGCGAGATCTACGACGGGTACGGCGAGGAGGACCGCGACGTCCATGGGCAGGCCTACGGGGAGGTGCTCCTCGGCGACCGCACCGTCTACACCTCGTACATTCCGCACGGCTTCGTCGCGGACTGGTCGGGGGACGGTACCGAAGCGGCGGCGTACGGCACCCGGCTCGGCGGGGAGCCGCCCACCGTCCCCGTCCGTCGCCACCACCGTCTCGCCAAGCGTCTGCGCAAGGACGGACGGGCGGAGCGGCGGCTGCGCTTCCTCCCCCTCCATCTCGCCCTGGAGGGTTATCTCGCGCTCCACTTCGGCGGACCGTCCGTGGTCTGGGACGAGTGGTCCCAGCAGGCGGTACGCCAGGGCCTGTCGCCGCGCGCGGAGGCGGCGTACGCGGGAGGGCGGGTGCCCGGCCTCGCGGAGGCGCTGCGGATCTTCGAGATCCATCCGGGGCAGTGCGGGCTCATGCTGTACGTCGCCGACTCCCTCGCCGCCGCCTTCGTCGTGCCGCACCCGGCCGACTACCGGGTGCTGCATCCGACCCTGGTCGAGGACCTGTACGGGGAGCTGGTCCATCAGTACGCCTGCTACGGCGCCCCGGTGGCCGAGTTCACGGCGCGCATCCGGGACACCGGCCGGATCCGCACCCTCGCCGGTCTGCGGGCGGCGGCCGGCGCGCAGGAGCGGTCCTGGGCGGAGGCGCACGGGTCGCTGATGGCACGGGACCTGCTGGAGACGCCGTACGCCTTCGAGCGCGTCCATCGAATGGATTCATACGATCTGTACCGTTTCCTTCCGCCGTTCCAGCGGGCCGGTCAGGAGCAGCACATCGGTGAGCTGATCGCCGACCACAAGGGGCGGACCGCCTATCTGAAGACCTTCCGGCTCTCGGAGAGCCAGATCAGGCGAGGTCATCTGCTGCGCCGTCTCGCCGACCACGACTGGCACCTGGGGCGCGCGGCGCAGGCCCTCGGCACGACATACGCCGAGGTCGTACGGCGTGTCGAGGGTGCGGGCCTCGGCTCGCTGCTGAACGCGCACGTGGTCGCACGGCGGATCAGGGAAAAGCGGGAAAGCTGAGTAACACGGGGTTCACAAACGGGCAACGGGCGGGAAATCCCGTGTTGCGAAGCTGCGCGCAGACACAGAGCACGACCCCGCAGCTCTCGCAGCGTCGCGAGCCGCCGCGAGTACCCGCAGCGCACGCCCAAAGGATGAGGCCCGTGACCTTCAAGGCTGAGTACATCTGGATCGACGGCACCGAGCCGACCGCGAAGCTTCGCTCGAAGACGAAGATACTGCCGGGTACGGGTGCCACCCTCGACGAGCTGCCGATCTGGGGCTTCGACGGATCCAGCACGAACCAGGCCAAGGGCCACGCCTCGGACCGTGTCCTCAAGCCGGTCTTCGTCTGCCCGGACCCGATCCGCGGCGGCGCCGACATCCTGGTGATGTGCGAGGTCCTCAACACGGACATGACGCCGCACGAGTCCAACACGCGCGCCGCGCTGGCCGAGGTCTACGCGAAGTACGCCGACCAGGAGCCGATCTTCGGCATCGAGCAGGAGTACACCTTCTTCGACGGCGAGCGTCCGCTCGGCTTCCCGGTCGGCGGCTTCCCGGCCCCGCAGGGCGGCTACTACTGCGGTGTCGGCGCCGACGAGATCTTCGGCCGTGACGTCGTCGAGGCGCACCTGGAGAACTGCCTGAAGGCGGGTCTGGGCATCTCCGGCATCAACGCCGAGGTCATGCCCGGCCAGTGGGAGTTCCAGGTCGGCCCGCTGGCGCCGCTGGAGGTCGCCGACCAGCTGTGGGTGGCGCGCTGGCTGCTCTACCGTACGGCCGAGGACTTCAAGGTCTCGGCGACGCTGGACCCGAAGCCGGTGAAGGGTGACTGGAACGGCGCGGGCGCGCACACCAACTTCTCCACGAAGGCGATGCGCGAGGGCTACGACGCGATCATCACCGCGTGCGAGTCCCTGGGCGAGGGCTCGAAGCCGCTCGACCACGTCAAGAACTACGGCGCGGGCATCGACGACCGTCTGACGGGTCTGCACGAGACGGCCCCGTGGGACGAGTACTCCTACGGCGTCTCGGACCGCGGCGCCTCGGTCCGCATCCCGTGGCAGGTCGAGCAGGACCGGAAGGGCTACATCGAGGACCGCCGCCCGAACGCGAACGTCGACCCCTACGTGGTGACGCGCCTTCTGGTGGACACCTGCTGCGAGGCCCTGGAGAAGGCCGGCCAGGTCTGATCCGCCCCGGCACGAAGAAGGGCGCCCGCCGTCAGGCGGGCGCCCTTTCTCCTTTCCTGGAAGGGCCCTTGACCGGGGCTCTGGCCGGGGAGGGGCTGCTCATGCGGGGTTCCTTCTGGTTCAATGAGGGCATGGCCATCACCCAGAACGTCGCCGCGACGGGTCGTCACGACCTCGAGCCGTTCTGGCCTTCCCGTCAGCACCACGACTTCGACCGGGTGTGTTGCCGCGCGAGGAACGCGTCGGCCCTCTAAAGCCCCCGGCCTTCGGTCGACGCGCACGACGTACGAGACCTCTCCGTCCGTTTCTCCGCGCGAAAGAGCTGACCTCTCATGGCCCACACCCAGAGCGATTCCCTGAGCACCTCCCTCACGGCCGTCCGTCCCGGCCGGCACCGGCTCCGTGCCGTCGACCCCCAGGAAGCCGTCGACCTCGCCCGGGTCGCGGAATTCCTGCCGCCCGGCGCCACCCTGCTGCCCGCGCCCCCGCACACGCTGCCGGCGTTGCCCGGGCGACCGCCCATGGTCGGCTATCTCGTCCTCGTCCCGGCCGGCTGGCCGGCACCGACGGCCGCGCCGACGGAGGGTGCCGAGCCGCAGGAGGGGCCGGTGTCCATCGACAGCGCGCGACGGATCGCCGCCGTGGACGGGAAGCCGCTGGACCTCACCTACCTCGAGTTCGAACTGCTCGCCCATCTCGTCGCCCACCCCCACCGGGTCCACACCCGCGACCGGTTGGTGACGACGGTGTGGGGGTACGGGCATGTGGGCGACGGCCGGACCGTCGACGTGCACGTGGCCCGGCTGCGCCGCAAGCTGGGCGCGGAGCACCGCCGCACGATCCAGACCGTGCGGCGGGTCGGCTACAAGTACACGCCCTGATCAGGCAGGCGTCGCGACGTCCCGGTCACGCTTCCGGGACCTCGCCCTCGTCACGAGGCCGGTCACGAGGTCGGCGGCCAGGAACGCCAGCAGGCTCAGGCCCAGCATCGGTACGAACCAGCCCACCAGGGCCGTCGCGGCGAGCAGCGGCAGCAGCAGCGTCGGCGGAACCTTCCGCCACGCCCCGCGCGCGACCGGGCGGCCCGGGCGGCGCAGCCACCACATGCGGTAGCCCCAGAGGATCAGCAGGATGAGGGCGAGCGCGAGGGCGGCGAGGGCCAGCTGGTTGACCGGGCCCAGCAGGACGCCCATGTGGGCGTCGATGCCGAACCGGGTCAGCTGGGCGAGCAACGGATAGTCCGCGAAACGGAGTTCGTCCATGACCGTGCCGTCGGCCGGGTTCACCGCCACCGAGTCCAGATGGACCGGGAACTGGGTGTCGGTCTCCTTGACGACATAGCCCTTGCCCTCGGAGGGCAGGACGACGGAGATCTTCCCGTCGACGCCGGCCGTGCGGGCCGACTCGACGACCCTGTCGACACCGACGTCCGCGCCCGCCGGGGCCGGGTGGCCGGCGCCGTGGCCCACCCCGTGGCCCTCGTGCTCGGACGGGCCGCCGGCCGTCGCGCCTTCGAGCGTCGCCGAGACGGTCGGGGTGGCGCCGCCGAGCTGGTCCTGGACCGCGCCGATGTTCTCGCCCGCGTACCGCGACCAGGTCAGCCCGGTCGCGGAGAGGACGACGAGCCCCGTCACCGCCCACAGACCGACCGAACCGTGCCAGGAGAGGGTCCGGCGGCGGGATCTGGGGCCGCGCTCCGGTACGAACAGGGCGCGGCGGTTCTTCCTGCGGCGGCCGGTCCACAGCGCCAGGCCGCCGAGCGCGACCACCCACAGCCAGCTGGCGGCCAGCTCGCTGTAGTTGCGGCCGAGGTCGCCGAGGTGCAGATCGCGGTGGAGTTCGTCGATCCACGTACGCAGCGGCAGCGCGCCCGAACTGCCGTAGCTGGGCAGCTGTCCGCGTATCTCCCCGGTGTACGGGTCGACGAAGACGGCGAGGGACCTGCCCTCCTCGACGTCGGGGTCGGCCATCAGCACGCGGGTGGTGGCGCCGGGTTCGGAGGAGGGCCAGACGGCGGTGACGGTGCCGTTGGGGTTCACCTTGGTGGCGGCGTGCACCTGCCGCGAGAGCGGCACGGTCCGGTCCCCGACGGGGACCTCCAGCTCGTGCGCGTAGAGAACCTTCTCGGCCTGGAAGGAGAGGGCGTAGAGGAGCCCGCTGGCGGCGGCGACGAGCAGGAAGGGGGCGATGAGTACGCCCGCCCAGAAGTGGACGCGCAGGACGAGGGGGCGCAGGGCGCTCCAGGTCGTCGCGCGTTCGGGGGCGTCCGTGGCCGGGCCGGTGGGCGCTTCGGCCGCGTCCGGGCGCGCGGGATCGTCGATGGTCATGACTGTCCTCGGAGTGTGTGTCGGTGTCGGTGTCGTGCCGACAGGGGGAACCGGCCCCCGGGTCAGACGTGAGCTCCGAGGGCGGTGGCGCGGGTGGCGGACAGCCGGGGCGGCCCGCGCCGGGAGAGGGTGTGCGCGAGGACGACGCCGCGCAGCCTGCGGGGGCGCGGGCGGGCGCGTACGAGAAGCGGGGGTTCGGGGGCGGGCAGGTGCGCGACGGCGAGCAGCAGGCGCAGCGGGGTGAAGGCCGACGCCCCGACGGCCCGGCCGAGGGCGAAGAGCGCGGCCTCGCCGCGGGCCAGCCAGAGGCCGCAGACCACGGCGGCCAGGAGGTGGGCGGCGAGCATCCCGACGGAGGTGTGGCCGCCGGCCATGTCCAGGGCCGGGCTCGTGGTGGGATCCGGCATGGGCGCGTGCCCCATGGAGCCGTGCCCCATGGAGGCATGGCCCGCGCCGGTGTGTGTCCCACCGGCGTGCGGCTCAGTCGACGAGAAGATCAGGTGCAGCGCCGTCTGTACGGCAGACAGCCCGCCGCCGATCGCGAGCGGGCCCCGGCGCCGGCCGCTCACCAGCCACGCCAGTCCGCTCGTGACGGCGAAGGCGACGTACAGCGAACCGGGAGCGAGGTCGTGCGCAGACATGGATGAATGCCCCACAGCGGCCAATGTCACGCACACCGCCGCGAAGAGTGCGGCTCGCAGGGCGCGTATCGGCGACCGGGCATCCGTCATGGTCCGCACATGGTGACATCCCGCCGATGGCCGCGGGAGAGCGCCTCCCGGTCGCTCCCCGCACGCCTCCCGCGCCCTGCCTGGTTCCCGTTTCCTCCGGCAGCGGAACGGCTGTGCGAACGGCCGTCCCGGGGTGCACAGTCGTGGAATGAGACTTCTGATCTTGGGTGGTACGGAATTCGTCGGGCGCGCCGTGACCGAGGCCGCGCTCGCTCGCGACTGGGAGGTGACGGTCTTCCACCGGGGCCGTCATGAGCCTCCGGCCGGCGCGCGGACCTTGATCGGCGACCGCACGGCTCCGGCGCCGGAAGGGCTCGCCGCGCTGGCCGACGGAGAGTGGGACCTCGTCGTCGACACCTGGTCGTCGGCGCCTTCGGCCGTGCGGGACGCGGCCCGGCTCCTCGCCGACCGGGTCGGGCGGTACGTCTATGTGTCGAGCCGTTCGGTGTACGCCTGGCCGCCGGCGGCCGGTCTCGCCGAGGACGGTCCGCTGGTCGACGGCGACCCGGACGCCGGTGAGGTGCCGTACGCGCAGGCCAAGCGGGGCGGCGAGCTGGCGGCCCTCGACGCGTTCGGGCCCGACCGCACGCTGTTCGTCCGGGCGGGGCTGATCATCGGCCCGTACGAGAACATCGGCCGGCTCCCCTGGTGGCTGGGCCGGATCGCCCGGGGCGGCCCGGTCCTCGCGCCGGGGCCGCGCACGCTGCCGCTCCAGTACGTCGACGTCCGCGACCTCGCCGAGTGGACGCTCGACGCGGCCGGGGCCGGGCTGTCCGGCCCGTACAACCTGATCTCCCCGCCCGGGCACACCACCATGGGCGAGCTGCTCGACGCCTGCGTGCGGGCCACCGGTTCGGACGCCGAGCTGCGCTGGACCGACCCGGAGACGCTGCTCGCGGCCGGCGTCGAGCCCTGGTCCGACCTGCCGGTCTGGATCCCGCCGGGCGAGCTGTACGACGCGATCCACGCCGCCGACGTCTCCAAGGCGCTCGCCGCGGGCCTGCGCTGCCGGCCGGCGGCGGAGACGGTCGCGGACACCTGGGCCTGGCTCGAGTCGATCGGCGGATCGGCGCCCCAGCGGCCTGACCGGCCGCCGGTCGGCCTCTCCCCCGAACGGGAGGCCGCCCTGCTGTCGGACCGACGTCCGGCCGGCTCCGGCTGAACGCCCCACGCGTCCCTTCCGTATAGAGCCCCATGGGACGCACACGAAAACGTTCGACACGCGCGAAGCGCGTGGTGGCCGCCTCCGTCGCACTCGTCCTGGGCGGAGGCGGGCTCATCGCCGCCAATGTGTATGCCTCGGCCGGCGAGGGCCGGGGCGATCCGCCCGCCGGCCGGGCCGCGTCGCTCTCCACGATCGACTGCCCGGACGTGGCCGAGGAACTGTCCGAGGTACCGGAATCCGTACGGGGCGCGGTGGACCGGGAACTCGCCACGCTGGACAGCCAGATCACCGTGGCGTACCAGCGGTTCGCCGACAACAAGGAGCGGGCGGAGAACGATCCGGACTTCGCCGAGCGACAGATCCTGACCCCGCTGGAGAACGAGCGCCTCAACGTCCTCCAGCGGATCGGTCTCCTGCTCCAACAGCCGCCGCTGGAGAGTCTGGCGCCCTGCACCCTGCGGGCGGACGACGACGCTCCTCAGGAGGGCGAGGAGGGCGCCGGTGACGGGGACGACGCCGGTGACGAGGACGGCGCCGGCAACGGGCCCGAGGCCTCCGACTTCGTCGACATCCGGTCCGTGGCGCCCAATGTGAGCACCCCCCGGCAGCGGCGCGGAGCCTCCCGCGGCACCTTCACCACCGACTGCGGGCGCAACGAGAACGGCAAGTTCAACCCGGACAACGTGATCGTCGCGCCCGGTGTGAGCAACGGCGCCCACCACATGCACGACTACGTCGGCAACCAGGCCAACGACGCCTTCGCCAGTGACGACGACCTCGCCAGGGGCCGGACCACCTGCCGCAACCAGGGCGACCGTTCGACCTACTACTGGCCCGTGCTGCGGCTCCAGAACGGGCGGGCGGAGGCCGACGCCGAGGCCGACGGCGGCGGCAAGGACCAGAACGTCGGCGAGATCCAGACACCCGACGAGGTCACCCTGGACTTCGTCGGCAGTCCGGTCTCCAAGGTCACCGCGATGCCGCGCTTCCTGCGGATCATCACCGGGGACGCGAAGGCGTTCACCAACGGCGACGCCAACGCCAACGCCTCCTGGTCGTGCACCGGTTTCGAGGACCGTCAACTGAAAGACAAGTACCCGATCTGTCCGGCGGGCAGCAAGGTGGTGCGCACCTTCCGGTTCCAGAGCTGCTGGGACGGACGGAACACCGACAGCGCCAACCACCGGACGCACGTGGCCTTCGCCGATCCCGTCTCGGGCCGGTGCGGCGACGGCTTCCGGGCGATTCCGCAGCTCGTGCAGCGGATCGTGTACGACGTGCCGCCGGGCCCCGGGTTCGCCGTCGACTCCTTCCCGGAACAGCTGCACAAACCGGTCACCGATCACGGGGACTTCATCAACGTCTTCGACCAGCGGCTGATGAAGCGTCTGGTGAACTGCCTGAACGAGGGGCGCCGCTGTACCTAGCCTCAGTGGTGCCCGGCGGGGTGCGAGGAGTGCGGCGCGTGCGGCTCGGTGGTCTCGACCTGACCACCGAGCCGTTCGCGTACCCGCTCCACCGTCCGTGCGTCGCCGGCCACCGTCCACTTGCGGCCGACGAGGTACGAACCGCCGTAGTCCTTGGCCTCGTTGAGCCACTCGCGCTGGCCTCGGTCGCTGGCGAAGGTGAGCAGGACGTACGTCCCGTCGCCCGTCGCGCACGTCGCCTGACGCAGCTCGGCCGCCTCCGTCCGCAGGTCGGGCTCGCACTCCGCCTTCGCGGCGATCTGCTCCAGGGTGCCGGTGGCCTCCTCGGGGCCGTCGTCCCGGCCGCCGCCCCCGCACCCGGTCATCAGCACCATCGCGACGGCCAGGACCGCCGCCTCCGCCGTTCGCCGCGTCCGCTTCAGCATCCGCTCATCCTGCCCGTCCGCTCACATGTTCCGGGGCCGAACGCCAGGAGTGGTGGAATCCGATCGATTACGGTTTGGTACGAAAAGGACTGATCTGGAGGAGTCGACGCCATGCCCGCCATTCCCGCCACCGCCGTCGCCAACCTCCGCGACCTCGGCCCCCTCCCCCTGGGCGAGGGCCGCGGCGTCCGCCCCGGCCGGGTCTTCCGCTCCGGCCGGCTCGACCGTCTCGACTCGACCGACCCGGTGGTGGCCTCGCTGGGCATCCGTACCGTCGTCGACTTCCGGACCGCGGCCGAGCGCGCCGACCGGCCCGACCACGTCCCGGACGGCGGGCGGCTGCTCGTCGCCGACGTGCTCGCCGACCATCTGGCCACGAGCGGCCTGCCGCCCGCCGCACGGCTGAAGACCCTGCTCGGCGACCCCGTGCTCGCCCAGGAGGTGCTCGGCGGGGGCAAGGTGCGGGAGGCCTTCGCCCGCACCTACCGGGCCTTCGTCTCCACCGACTCCGCCCGCGCGGCCTACCGGGCCTTCCTGACCGAGCTGGGCGATCCCCGCGGCGGCCCGCTGCTCTTCCACTGCACGGCGGGCAAGGACCGCACGGGCTGGGCGGCGACGATCGTGCTGTCGGTCCTCGGCGCGGACGACGAGACGGTCATGGCGGAGTACCTCGCGGTCAACACGGCCGTCCGCCAGGCGTTCGCGCCGATGGTGGAGGGGTTCACGGCGCAGGGCGGCGATCCGGAGCTCGCTCTGGCCCTGATCGGAGTCGTGCCGGAGTACCTGACCGCGGCCTTGGACGAGGTGGCGGTCCGGCACGGCTCGATGGAGAAGTACGTACGGGACGGGCTCGGGGTACCGGACGAGGTGACGGACGTGATCCGCGAGCGGCTGACGGTGTACGCGGCCTGAGCCCCACGGCCACGCCGGGCCGCCGTGCGGGCGACGGGGGTGACCGGGAGGACCAGGACGACCGGGAGGACCAGGACGACCGGGGTGACCGGGGTGACCATCGCAAGATTCGCTCGTTC
Organism: Streptomyces sp. NPDC006551; assembly: GCF_040611675.1. NCBI lineage: Bacteria > Bacillati > Actinomycetota > Actinomycetes > Kitasatosporales > Streptomycetaceae > Streptomyces > Streptomyces sp. NPDC006551. The sequence goes on along the minus strand of NZ_JBEXOT010000044.1, from coordinate 14,493 downwards.
TGCTGAACGTGAGCACCCAGGAACTCGCCCCCTCCCCCCACGGCCCCGACCCCGCCCCGGGGCCCGTCGACGTCGAGCAGGCCGAGGCCGCGCTCGTCGAGCACTATCCGCGGCTGGTCCGGATCGCGTACCTCGTGCTGCCGCCCTCGCTGGGGCGCAACCGCCGGGTGCTCACCGCGCACGCGGTCGTCCAGCGGTCGCTGCCGCGCCGCCGGACGTCCGGCGGCGCCCTTCCGGCCGCGCGCCGGCCGGAGGACGCCGTCGACCCCGGCTACGCCTATGTGCGGGGCGAGATGCTGCGGCAGGCGCTGATCGCCGGGCTGCCGCTGAAGCGCCGGGCGCTGCCGCGCCGTGCCCAGTTCCCGCCGCTGCTGCCGCAGGTGTGGGGGCTCCGGCTGTTCCCGCGGGCCGGCGGTGCCGACGAACTGGCCCTGGACCAGCGGCTCTCCGCACTCTCCGGGCCCGCGCGGGCGGCTTACGTGCTGCGCGGACTCGAGCGGCAGGGCGACCCGGAGGTGCTGCGGGTGCTCGCGGCGGCGGGGGTGCCGGAGGCGGACGCGGAGGCGGCGCTCGCGGAGGCGGACGGGGTGGGGGCGGAGTACGGCCTGCTGGACTCGCCCGAGTTCGATCCGTGTTCGCTCCAGGCCCGGCCGACGGACCTCATGCGGCGCCGCCAGCACGGCAAGGCGGTGCTCGCCGCGACGGCGGCCGTGGCGGTGTGCGGGACGCTGCTCGGGCTGCCCGGGGACGGCTGGGGCAGAAACGGTGCTGCGGCGCCCGCGTACGCCCGTCATCCGGCGGCCGAGGCGGCGCTGGACCCGGGGAAGCTGAAGCGGGTCCCGCCGGGGTTCTGGCAGCGCTCGGCGCGCGTGGACTTCTCGGTGTGGCCGGAGCGCGGCGGCCTGGTCGGGGACCGGGCGCTGCTGCGGCGGGCCCTCGCGGTGTGGGCGCGCCCCGGCGGTTCGGTGCGGTCGTCGGCGACGCCCGGGACGCCGGTGGGACCGCCGATGGGCTCGCCGCAGCTGCTGTACGCGGGAGAGGTCGACGGCGTGCGGGTGGTGCTGTTCCACGACGGGCTGCGGGCGGTGCGGTACGCGGAGCCGGTCGCGGGGACGAGCGGTGCGGCGCTGGACTTCGCGCGGACGGACGGGGCGGACGAGGCCGGCTCTGCGGCGCTGATCGTCTCGCGCGCGGCGGGCAACGTCCGCTATCTGACGGCGCCTTGGGTACGGGAGACGGTGGTACGGGATCTGCTGGCGCCGTCGAAGAAGCCGTGGCCGCTGCGGCGGAACGCGGACGGGGTGACGGATCCGATGCCGAGCCCCGCCTCGGCGCGGACGTGCGCGGCCTGGAACGCGCTGCAGCTGCGGGACGGTACGGGCGTGCGGCTCCTGACCGACCTGGGGGAGCTGGCGCCCGCCCGGCTGACGGCGGGGCCGCCGGCGGCGCCGGCGGACGCCGCGGGCGAGGAGGCGGGGGCGGCGTGGGCGCGGACGGCATGCGGTCTGACGACGGTGCTCGCGCACGGGGTGCGGACGGTGAACTCCTGGCGGTTCGCCACGCAGCCGCTGCCGGAGGGCGGCGGCCGGGCCGCCTGGCTGTGCACCCGGGCGGAGACGTGGCGGGGCACCGGGAGCAGGGTGCTCGCCCAGTTCCAGGCACCCGTCGAGGCGCCGGCGGCGCTCGCGGCGAAGGCCGAGGAGTCCCCGGCGTGCGGGGCGCGGGACCCGCGGGTGCTGGCGGGCGTGCTGTGGCAGGCGAAGAGCGGCCAGTGGTACGTCCTGGCGGCGGGGAGCGGTGACTTCACGTCGCTGGAGACCTCGGGCGGGGTCGTGGGCCGCGCGGACGGACACCTCCTGGCCCTGCGGACGAGGCCGGGCACCCGGGCGGACCTCCACGGCACCCTGAAGGACGGCACGAGGGTGGGGGCGCTCCGGTAGAGGCACGCCCCCGGGGGGCCAGGACCGTCCAGGCCGTCGCCACCCGGCGCGCGCATCGACCGTCACCCCACCGCGAAAAGCCCGTGCACGACCCTGTCGCCGCCGCCTACGCCTCAGTACATTGACGCCATGTCTAATACGCAGCCCGCCCCGGTCGCGTCGGAGCACATCGAGCTCAAGGCCCGCAAGGTCTCCTTCGACTGGGAGGAGACCCCGCTCCACTGGGTTCCCGGCGACCCGTTCACCACCCACACCATCAACGTGCTGCACCTCCTGCTCCCCGCCGGCGAGCGGTGGTTCGTGCACGTCTACAAGCAGGTGCTCCCGCTCATCACCGACGACCGGCTGCGTGCGGACGTCATCGGCTTCATCGGGCAGGAGGCCGTCCACTCCCAGGCCCACGACGACGTCCTCCCCCACCTCAAGAAGCTCGGCCTCGACCCGACCCCGTACACCGCGCAGGTCGACTGGTTCTTCGAGAAGCTGCTCGGCGACCGGACCCTGCCGCCCGGCAGGCCGCGCCGCTGGTGGCTGATGGAGCGGGTGGCGATCATCGCCGCCATCGAGCACTACACCGCCTTCCTCGGCAACTGGGTTCTCAACGCCGAGGAGCTCGACCGCCGGGGCGCCGACCCCGCCATGCTGGATCTGCTGCGCTGGCACGGCGCCGAGGAGGTCGAGCACCGCTCGGTCGCCTTCGAGCTCTTCATGCACCTCGACGGCGGCTACCGGCGCCGGGTGCGCACCTGGGCGACCGCCTTCGCCGCACTGGTCTTCTTCTGGCAGCGCGGCGCCCGCTTCTTCATGGCGAACGACCCCACCCTCCACGACGGCAAGGCGTCGGTCGGCCAGTTCGTCCGCAAGGGCCGCCAGGGCGTCCTGCCCTCCACCCCCGACATGCTGCGCGCCATCCCCCGCTACCTCAGCCGCGCGTACCACCCCTCCCAGGAGGGCGACACCGCCCAGGCCGTCGCCTACCTCGCGAGCTCCCCCGGCGCCAACGGAGGTCACTGAGCATGCCGCGCCTGCGTACCGTCGTCCTCGTCGCCGGAACCGCGTTCCTCGCCACACGGGCCAAGCGCGCCGTGCGCCGCCGGATCAACGCCTCACCGCTGTGGCCCGTGCCCGCCCTCGACGAACCGACGTCGGGCCGCGGCCGTCTCTCCACCGTCACCCGCAGGGTCCTCGTCACCGAGCGCGGCGAGCCCGCCGAGGGCGTGGTCCGGCTCCGCCTCGAAGGCGCCGGACTGCCCGCCTGGCAGCCGGGCGCCCACGTCGACCTGGTCCTGCCGTCCGGCCTCGTGCGCCAGTACTCGCTCTGCGGGGACCCGGCCGACACGGACGCGTACGCCGTCGCCGCCCGTCTGATCGAGGACGGGCGCGGCGGCTCGCGCGAGGTGCACGACCAACTCCACGAGGGGACGGAGGTCGAGATCCGTGGCCCGCGCAACCGCTTCCCGCTCGTCGACGCCCCCGCCTACGTCTTCGTCGCGGGAGGCATCGGCATCACGCCCGTCCTGCCCATGCTGCGCGCGGCGGAGGACGCCGGCGCCGACTGGCGGCTGCTGTACTGCGGACGCGCCCGGGCCACCATGCCGTTCCTCGACGAGGTCGAGAAGCTGGGCGCGGGAGGCGACCGCGTGACCGTCGTCGCCGAGGACGAGTCGGGCCGGCCGGAGCTCGGCTTCCTCTCCGAGGTGACGGAGGAGACCGCGGTGTACTGCTGCGGTCCGGACGGTCTGATGGACGCGGTGGCCGCCGCGATGCCGCCGGGCCGCGTCCCGTACCTGGAGCGCTTCTCCCCCGCCGCCACGACCGGCGGCGGCGACCCCTTCGAGGTCGAACTCCTGCGCGCCGGACGTACGTTGACGGTGGCACCGGACCAGTCGGTGCTCGCCGCCGTCCGGGCCGAGGTGCCCGGCGTCCCGTACTCCTGCGAGCAGGGATTCTGCGGAACCTGCCGACAGCGGGTCGTGGAGGGCGAGATCGACCACCGGGACGAGCTGCTCACCGACGCCGAGCGCACCGACTCGATGCTGATCTGCGTCTCGCGGTGCGCGGGCGAGCGGCTGGTCATCGACCTCTGATCAGGGGAGGATCAGCCAGTCGAAGGCCAGCGCGGCGCCGAGCCCGCCCACCAGGAGCCAGGTCCCCAGCCGCGTACGGCCGTTGCGGGACAGCTCGATCACCACGCCGCAGAGGATCATGGCGAGGCCGTAGACCCCGACCACGAGGACGGACGTACGGCTGGCCAGCCGGATCACCAGGACCGCCGCCATCGCGACCAGCAGGACGGACGCGGCCGCCACCCGCAGTCGGCGGGCCTGCCTCGGAGTCAAACCGGATGTGCTCATGTGGTGGGAGCGTAACGGACGCCCGTTAGGCTGTTCGCATGACGACCGGGGTGCGCCGCAGGATGGGCGTCGAGGAGCGCAAGCAGCAGCTGATCGGGGTGGCCCTGGAGCTGTTCAGCCACCGTTCGCCCGACGAGGTCTCCATCGACGAGATCGCCGCGGCCGCCGGGATCTCGCGGCCGCTCGTCTACCACTACTTCCCCGGCAAACAGAGCCTGTACGAGGCGGCGCTGCGGCGGGCGGCCGACGAGCTGGCCGCCCGGTTCCTGGAGCCGCCGCGGGGACCGCTGAGCGGGCGGCTGCTGCGGGTGATGGGACGGTTCTTCGACTTCGTGGAGGGGCACGGCCCGGGGTTCGCCGCGCTGATGCGCGGCGGGCCGGCGGTGGGCTCGTCCACCACGAACGCGATGATCGACGAGGTGCGGCAGGCCGCCTACGAGCAGATCCTCGCCCACCTGGAGGTGACGAACCCCTCCGCCCGGCTCGAACTGGTCGTCCGCTCCTGGGTGTCCCTCGCCGAGTCGACCGCGCTGCTCTGGCTGGACGGCCGGCGGATTCCGCGCGCCGAGCTGGAGTTGCAGCTGGTGCACGACTTCGCGGCGCTGGCCGCCGTCAGCGCCGCGTACGACGAGGGGATGGCGGACGTCGTCGTCCGGATCCTCGGCGACGAGCCGGCCGACGGCCCGTTCGGCGACCTGGTCGGCCGGCTGCTCACGCTGGCGCCCCAGGCGCCGACTCAGCCCATGCCGTAGCCCGGCCCACGCCGCTCAGCCGAGGCGTCCAGCCCGTGCCGTGGTTCAGGCCTTGCGGTAGGAGGGTTCCAGGTCACGCGCCTCGACGGAGATCCGAACGCCCTCCGACTGCTTGAGGTGGGCGGGCAGCAGCGCGAGCACGGCCTCCGTCAGGCGGGCCTTGGTCTCCTCCGTGCGGCCCGGCAGCAGGGCGATGTCGACATGGACGACGACGTCGTCGGTCGAGCCGTCGCCGCAGACCGTCTCCTCGATCTCACGGAAGCGGGTCTTGCAGGCGTCGAGCCGAGTGTCCACCGTCTCCACGACGAGCGGGTGCAGGGCGAGCGCGAAACCGCGCCGGTCGAGCGGCGCGGAGTAGTCCACGGTGATCTGCGGCATGGGGGTCACTCCCGGTCGTACGGATGTCTGGCCACACCCTTACGGTGATCGCATGAGCGCACAAGTGACCTTCCGGCAGGCGGACGACGGTGATCTGGACCTTCTGGTGGGTTTGTTCGACGGGGCGGCGCACTGGATGGTGCGCAACGGCATCGACCAGTGGAAGCCCGGCGACAAGACCGCGGAGCACTTCCGGACGCGGATGGCCGCCGGCGAGGTGTGGCTGGCGTCCCGCGACGGCCGGGCCGTCGGGGCGTACGAGCTGTGGTGGGAGGACGAGCGGGTCTGGGGACCGCAGCCGCCGGTGGCGGGTTATGTCCACCGGCTGATGACCGACCGGGAGTCCGCCCCGGCCGGCACCGGCCGCGTGCTCCTCAGGCACGCGGAGGAGCGGATCGCGGCCGGTGGGCGGAGGCTGGCGCGACTGGACTGCGAGGCGCGCGATCCCCGGCTGCGGACGTACTACGAGTCCGCGGGGTACGCGGCGGTCGTCGAGGAGCTGGAGAAGGTCGCCGCCGACGGGCGGCGGTACCGGGTCACGCTGCTCGAGAAGGCCGTGGCCTGACGGCCGGCCCGGCGCCGGGTGGACCCCGGCGCCGGGTCGGCCGGTCCCTCACCGGGCGGTGAAGACGGCCACCGTCCGGGCCGGAACCGTGAAGGTGCCCGAACCGGCCTCGTACGAGGCGGACTTGACCGTGGCGTCCGCGCCCGAGGCCTGCACCGGGTGCAGGCGGTGGGCCGTGCCGGCCAGGGCGGCGACCCGCTGGGTCTGCCGCTCCGGGGTCGCGTTGAAGACGACGACCAGATCGCCGAGGCGCATGGTGATCACGCCCGGGGTCTCACCGGTGCCGGAGAGCGGGAAGGACAGGGCGTCCTGGACCTGCCCGGCGGTGGCGAGGGAGAAGACCGGCTCGGTGGTACGGATCTTCTGAAGGTCCCGGTAGGCGGCCGAGGCACCGTCGATCTGCGCACAGCCGACCGTCAGCGACGGGGCGGTGAGCAGCGGCTTTCCGTACCCCCACTTGGCCTTGTTGTCGGCGGCCGGGGGCAGTCCGCGGCCGAAGCCGTTGCCGTCGCGGCAGTCCCAGTGGATCGCGTTGAACCAGTCGCCGCTGTCGTACGAGTTGCGGTCCAACGACTTCGACCGCAGCAGGTCCGAGCCCGCCTGGGAGAGCGCGGGACCCTGCGAGAGCGTCGCCGTCGCCATGGCGAGGACCTGCGCCCTGGCCCGGTCGGCGGCCGAGGTGTCCGCCGGCAGCTTGAAGGCGAGCGCGTCGTACAGGGTCTCGTTGTCGTGCGCGTCGGCGTAGGCGAGGGCGTCGCCGGGGGCGGCGGCGTAGCCGGCCGGGGCGCCGTTGTAGTCGACCTCGGCGCCCTTGACCGTACGCCCGGAGGTGTCGGTGAAGGAGTAGGAGGCGAGGTTGCCGGAGAGTCCGACCTTGATCAGGTCCTGGTAGTGCAGGAGGCGGGCCCTCTGCTGCTCGGGAGTACCGTTGGCGGACGAGGAGTTGGGGTCGGTGAACAGGCCGGAGGCGAAGCCCTGGACGCCCGGGTCCTCGTCGAAGGGGCCGCCGCCGCGGACGGCGTCGCGGGCCCGGTCGGAGAAGGTGGCGATGCCGGTGCCGGCCATGTTCTTCTGGGTTGCCTGGACGAAGCGGGCGTCGTCGGCGATCTCGCCGAAGTTCCAGCCCTCGCCGTAGAGGACGATCGCCTTTCCGTCGACGCCGTCCTTCTCGACGGTGAGCGCGTCGAGGGCCTCGCGGACGGCGAGGATGTTCGCCTTCGGGTGGTGGCCCATGAGGTCGAAGCGGAAGCCGTCCACCTTGTACTGCTTGGCCCAGGTGACGACCGAGTCCACGACGAGCTTGCCCATCATGGCGTTCTCGGGCGCGGTGTTGGCGCAGCAGGTGGAGGTGGCGACGGAGCCGTCGGCCTGGAGCCGCTGGTAGTAGCCGGGCACGATCCTGTCGAGGACCGACTTGTCGGACTGGCCGGCGGCGACGGTGTGGTTGTAGACGACGTCCATGACGGTGCGCAGTCCGGCGCCGTTGAGGGCCTGGACCATCTGCCGGAACTCGACCGTGCGGCGGGTGCCTTCGGGGTCGGTGGCGTAGGAGCCTTCGGGGACGGTGTAGTGCAGCGGGTCGTAGCCCCAGTTGTAGGCGTCCTTGGCCGCGGCGGCGGCCACGCAGGCCTGCTGCTCCTCGGAGTCGGGGGCGTGGGCCGGCAGGTCGCAGGCGGGGGTGGTCTGCTCGGACTTCTTCTCGGGGATGGTGCCGATGTCGAAGGCCGGCAGGAGGTGGACGTAGGAGGTTCCGGAGGCGGCCAGCTCGCGCAGGTGCTTCGAACCCTTGCTGCCGGCGTCCGTGAAGGCGAGGTAGGTGCCCTTGTGGTCGGCCTTCGCCGTCGGGTCCGCGATCGAGAAGTCGCGGATGTGCAGCTCCTGGATCTGGGCGTCCCGCAGCGGCACGGCGGCGGGCTTGGTCAGGGTCTTCCAGCCCGTGGGGGCCAGCTTCGGGTCGGCGAGGTCGGTGACCAGGCTGCGGGCCGAGTCGGTGGTCAGGGCGGTGGCGTAGGGGTCGGTGACCTTGTTGGTGACGACCTGCTGGACGCTGGGCGCCCAGACCTTCACGACGTACCGGTACGGCTTTCCGGTCCACGCGCGCGTGCCGGTGACCGACCAGACGCCGGAGGCGTCGTCACGGCGCATGGGCACGGTCTTCCCGTCGAGTTCGAGCGCGACGGACTGGGCGGTGGGCGCCCACAGGGAGAGGGTGGGACGGCCGTGGCGGAAGACCGGGCCGAGGGAGGCCGTGGTGGCCTTCGGCGCGTACAGGTCGTCGAGGACGCCGGCGAGCTGGACGCCGGTGGCGGTCAGGACGGCGCCGTTGGCCGCGTACTGGGCGGCGACGAGCTGGCCCTTGAGGGCCTCGCGGACGCGGTCGCGGTCGCGCGGGTCGACGGCGAAGGCTCCGTACGCCTTGAGGTGCGGGAAGGCGGCCTTCTGCGCGCCGGTCAGCTCGGTCCGGTTCAGGCGCAGCGCCTGGCGGTCGCCGGTGAGGGCGCCGTTCTCGACCTTGATCGAGCCGTCGCGGGAGGTGAGGAGCACGCTGGAGGCGGCGGCGTCGCTACCGTTCCAGGCGAGGGTGGTCTCGTCGATCCAGACGGCCTGGGCCTTGGTGAGGTCGAGCGCCGCGCCGCCGCCCTTGGGCTGCGGCAGCAGGTACTTCTCCTGGCCCGCGAGCATCCAGACCTCGTGGCCGTTCGCCTTGAGGTCGAGGGACTGGTCGGAGGGCAGGTCCTTCTCGTCGCCCTTGTGCAGGATGTAGCTGAGGGAGGTCGCTCCGGGCGCGAGGGGCACTTCGTAGACCGCGCCGTAGGCGTCGGTGCGCACCGGCTCCAGCGGCTTGGACCAGTCGGTGGGGTTCGCGGCGCCGGTCCAGGTGTGCAGGCCCCAGCCCGCGTAGTTCCCGTCGGCCCGCTTGTAGTGGAGGACGGCCTTGGTCGTGTCCTGGGGCGGGTAGGCGCCTTCGGGCGCGGCGTTGAGGACCTCGGGCTCGCCCTGCTCGATCCAGACCTCGCCGGTACGGGAGAGGTCGATGGCGCGGTCGGCGTCGGTGTCCTTGACGCCGTCCTTGTTCACGGCGATGAAGCCGACCGAGGAGGCGCCGGGCTTGAGCTTGACGTAGGCGAAGGCGCCGTACGCGTCACGGCCGGTGAAGGGCTTGCCGGCGGGCCAGGTGGTGCCTTCGCCCTCGGCGATGTCGCCCCAGGTGTAGAGGCCCCAGTCGTCGTAGTTCCCGTCCGCGCGCTTGTAGTGGACGACGGCGTAATCGCGCTGGGTGGCGGTCGGCGGCTGCTCGACGGCCGGGGCGCCGCTGGTGGTCGCGGCGGTGGCGCTCGCGGTGCGGCCGGCGCTGTCCACGACGACGGCCTTGTAGCGCAGGGCGGTTCCGGCGGGGGCGGTGATCTTCTGGGTGACCTTGTACGGGGCGTGGTCGGCGGAGCCGAGGACCTGCCACTGTCCGTTGCCGGTCTGGGCGGCGAAGACGACGCGGTTCAGCTGTCCGCCGTCGACGTCGGCGGAGATCTCGACGGTGCCCGTGGCGCCGGCCGCGGGGGCCTTGAGGGTGATCGTCGGCTGTGCGTCGGGCGCGGCGAGCGGCTTCGTCGCCTTGAGGACGAGGGAGCCGAGCGCCGGGACGGTGACCTTGATCCTGGTGTCGGCACCGCTGGTGACGCGGGTGTCGCCGCCGTGGATCGCGGTGAAGGCCGTGCCCGCGGCGGATCCGGTCGGGATCTCGACGGTCTTCGCCTCGGTGGAGCTGTTCACGGCGACGACGTACTCGGCGGGCCCGGTCTTGGCGCGCGCGCCGGTACGGGCTTCGGTACGGGAGAAGGCGTAGACCGAGCCCTCGGCGTACCGCTGCTGCTGGACGCCGTCGCGCAGCGCGGGGTTCTTCCGCGTGAGCTCGGCGAGGGCGGCGATCTGCCGGTAGAGGGGGTGCGAGGTGTCGTACGCGTCGGCCGCGTGGGTGCGGTCGGTGCCGAGCTGGTCGTCGTCCAGGTAGTCGGCGGCCTTCGACGCGAACAGGGTCTGGCGGGAGTCCTTGTCGCCGCCGGGGCCGGTGAAGCCCTGCTCGTCGCCGTAGTAGACGACGGGGTTGCCCCGGCTGAGGAACATCAGCTCGTTGGCGAGCCGGTAGCGCTGGAGCAGTTCGGCGTCGTCGGCCTTCGGGTTGTCCTGCTTGAGGAAGGTACCGAAGCGGCCCATGTCGTGGTTGCCGAGGAAGGGCACCGACTCGTAGGCGTTGGCCTTGTCGGTGGTGTAGCGGTAGTCCTGGGCGAAGAGGTTGGCCAGCTTGTCGGCGGAGCCGCTCTGGGAGGCGAAGGCGCGGGCGGCGTCCTGGAAGGGGAAGTCGAGGGTGGCGTCGAGGCGGCCCTCGGTCACGTACTTCGAGGTGATCTTCGGGTCGGCGGAGTAGACCTCGCCGAACATGAAGAAGTCGTCGCGGCCGCGCTTCGCGGCGTACTCGTCGAGGGCGGTGGCCCACTGGGTCCAGAACTCGGTGTTGACGTGCTTGACGGTGTCGATCCGGAAGCCGTCGATGTCGAAGTCGCGCACCCAGCGCTGGTAGATCTTCTCCATGCCCTCGACGACCTCGGGGCGCTCGGTCCACAGGTCGTCCAGGCCGACGAAGTCGCCGTACTCGGAGGACTCTCCGGCGAAGGTGGAGTCGCCCCGGTTGTGGTACATCGTGGGGTCGTTGAGCCAGGAGGGGACCTTGACGTTCTTCTTCTCCGGGGCCACCACCGGGGTGCGCAGGAAGGAGTCCTGGTCCACGCGCGGGAAGCGCCGCTCGCCGTCGGCGTAGTCGCCGTCGTCGAAGGGGACGCCGTCCTCGGTCAGGTAGGGGAAGGCGCCCTTGGAGAGGTAGCCGTAGGACTTCTCCTGGTAGTCGACGACGTCGGCGGTGTGGTTGGTGATGACGTCGAAGAAGACCTTCATGCCCTTGGCGTGGGCCTGGTCGACCAGCTTCTCCAGATCCGCGTTGGTCCCGAAGTGCGGGTCGACCTGGGTGAAGTCGGTGATCCAGTAGCCGTGGTAGCCGGCGCTCGCGTCCTTGCCGGTGCCCTGCACGGGCTGGTTCTTGAAGATCGGCGCCATCCAGATGGCGGTGGTGCCGAGGCCCTTGATGTAGTCGAGCTTCTTGGTCAGCCCCTTGAGGTCGCCGCCCTGGTAGAAGCCCTTGTCGGTGGGGTCGAACCCGGTGTCGAGACGGGTGCCGGTGAGACCGCCGCGGTCGTTGCGGGTGTCGCCGTTGGCGAACCGGTCGGGCAGGACGAAGTAGAACTGCTCCCGGGTGAGGTCGTGGCGGGCGGGCTGCGCGGCGAGCGCCTTGTCGGAGGGCGGTGGCGGGGGCGGGGGCGCCGCGGCGGCGGGGAGGGCGGGCACGAGGGCCGCGCACAGGGCGGTGGCCACGGCGGCCGCCGTTCTCTTGCGTATCACGAGGGTTCTCCCTGGAGGTACGGGAAGGAGGGCCGCCCCCGGCGGGGCGGCCCTGTGGGGTGGAGCGGTCAGCTGCGGAACGTGTCGTTCAGGACGACCTGGCCCGAGGCGGGGACCGTCGCGACGCGGTTCGCGCCGGACTCCCAGGTCACGTTGCCCGCCGCGTCCTTGCGGAGGTACTTGTACGCGAAGGACGTGTTCGCGGGCAGGGAGACGGTCAGCTTCCAGACCGGGTAGTTCGCCGGGTCCAGCTTCAGGGCCGAGGACGTCGACCAGTTGCCGAGCTCGGCGCGGTCGCCGGTGACGTAGATGTTCTGGCCGACGGCCGTCGTGGCGTTGACGTTGAAGGAGGCGCCGCTGCTCGCGGGCGGCGGGGTCGTGGAGCCGCTCCCGCACGTCTTGGCGTTGACGTGCAGCGCCACCGCCGTGTGCGCGCCGAGCGTCGCGGTGAACTGGCCCGCCGAGTTCACCGTCACGGCCGTGTTGCTCTGCACGTCGCAGTAGGTGCCGGCCGGCAGCGACGTCTGGTAGGTGCGGCTGAGCGAGGAGCCCTCGTGGTTGATCGCCACGAACGCCTTGGCGCCGCGCCCGAACGCGATCGCGTTGTTGCCGTTGTCCCACCAGTTCGTGACCGAGGTGCCCCGGGCCGCGTTGCGGAAGCCGACCATGGAGGCGATCTCGCGCCAGGCGTGCTGGCACTTCCAGCCGTCGGCGTAGCAGGCGTTCACCTGACCGCCGTTCGGCGCGCCCGCGTCCTTGTCGGACCACTCGTATCCGGAGTGGACGTCCGGGGAGCCGTACGGCCAGGCGAGCATGAAGACGTTCGCCAGCGTGTAGGTGGCGCCGTGCTTGTAGTTGAGGGTGTCGCCGCCGCGCTCGGTGTCGTGGTTGTCGACGAAGACTCCGGACTTGCCGGAGGACATGTACCCCCAGGACTCGCCGAAGTTGCTCAGGTAGGAGAGCTTCTCCGAGCCGAAGATCCGCTTGAGGTCCCGTGCGTAGCGGAACTCCTGCACGTCTCCGTTGCCGAGGTACTCGCTTGGCGAGACGGCCTCGCCCGCGCCGAATATCGCCTCCTGCTTCCAGTAGACGCCCGGGTTGGTCAGCCGTGACTTGATGTTGGCGAGGTCCGCGGCCGGCATGTGCTTGGCCGCGTCGATACGGAAGCCGTCGACGCCGAGGGAGAGCAGGTCGTTCAGGTAGGCGGCGATCCGGCCGCGCACCCAGTCCTCGCCGGTGTCGAGGTCCGGCAGGCCGACGAGTTCGCAGTTCTGGACGTTGGCCTTGTCCTGGTAGTTCGAGATCGTGGCGCGGCAGTCGTCCATGTCGGCGCCCGAGTAGAGGCCGGGGTAGTCGTACTTGGAGAAGGAGGTGCCGCCGGTGCCCGTACCGGAGGCGTTCGCCATGTGGTTGACGACGGCGTCGGCGACCACCTTCACGCCCGCCGCGTGACAGGTGTCGACCATGTTCTTGAAGGCGGTGCGGTCGCCGAGAGGACCGGCGATCTTGTAGCTGACCGGTTGGTACGCGGTCCACCACGTGGAGCCCTGGATACGTTCCTGGGGCGGCGACACCTGGACGTAGCCGTAACCGGCGGGGCCGAGCTGCTCGGTGCAGGCCTTCGCCACGGAGGCGAACTTCCACTCGAACATCACCGCGGTGACGTCCTTCTCACCGGGCGGTGCGGCCTGCGCGGAGGCGGGTGCCGTGACGGCCACAGCGGCTCCCGCCACGAAGGCGAGTGCAGCGGCCACGGTCTTTCTGGCCATGTTTCCTCCTGTGAAGGGGAGGTGCGGGGGGGGGGTGCGGGGATGGGGTGACGCAATCTCTTGCTGCAAGAAAGCAGCAACCATTTTCGGACGTGACCGTACGAGGGCCCCGCCGCCGGGTCAACCCCTCGGACACACTCGCGTCACCCGCCGGAAATCCAGGCGGTTCCTCAACGCAATCCCTTACGCAAGCACTTGCAGAAGTGCTACGTTCAACTTCGTCCCCGGGCCGGCTGGGCGGTGGACCCCCGTACCACCAGTTCCGGCTGGAAGACGAACTCCGTGCGCTGCACGGGATTCCCCTCGATCTCCTCCAGGAGCGCCCCGACCGCGGCCGTCGCCATCGCCTGCACCGGCTGGCGCACGGTGGTGAGCGGCGGACTGGTGAACGCGATCAGCGGCGAGTCGTCGAAGCCGACCACCGACACGTCGTCCGGTACGTCCAGACCCCGGGCGCGGACCGCGCGGATCACGCCGAGCGCCATCAGGTCGGACCCGCAGACGATCCCGGTGCACCCCTGGTCGAGCAGGATGTCGGCCGCCGCGTGCCCGCCCTCGACACCGAAGAGCGTGGGGCGGACGTACCGTTCGGCCTCCGCCCGCTCCATGCCGAGCAGATGGTGGAGCTCGGCGGCGAAGCCCTCCGCCTTGCGGCGCGAGGGCACATACCGCGTCGGGCCGATCGCCAGGCCGATCCGCTCATGGCCGAGCTCGACCAGATGCCGTACGGCCATCCGCGCCGCGGCCCGGTCGTCGGGCGAGACGAAGTTGGCGTCGACGTGTTCGTTGAAGCCGTTGATGAGGACGAACGGCACACCCCGGGCCGACAGCCGCACATAGCGGCCGGGATCGGCCATCGCGTCGGCATGCAGCCCGGACAGGAACACGATGCCGTTGACCCCGCGCTCCTCCAGCTGCTCGACCAGCTCGTCCTCGGTGGCGCCGCCGGGCATCTGGGTGCAGAGCACCGGGGTGTAGCCGTGCCCGGCCAGGACCTGCTCGATGACCTGGGCGAAGGCCGGGAAGATCGGGTTGGTCAGCTCGGGCACGACCAGACCGACCAGGCCGGCGCTGCGGCGTTTGAGCCGTACGGGACGTTCGTAGCCGAGCACGTCGAGCGCGGCCAGGACGCGGTGCCGGGTCGCGCCGGCCACGCCCGCCTTGCCGTTGAGGACACGGCTGACGGTGGCCTCGCTGACGCCCGACTGGGCCGCGATGTCCGCGAGCCGCGGGGGGGGGGGGGGGGGGCCCCCCCGCCGGGGGGGGGGGCCACCCCCCGGGCGGGAGGGC
>NZ_JBEXOT010000043.1:0-55191 GCF_040611675.1 Streptomyces sp. NPDC006551 | reverse complement strand
CCTCTCGGGCTTTCCTCCGGGCTTTTCCCTTCGGTCTTTCGTGTTTCCAGCTTAGCAGATCCGTTTTCCGTTTCCGCCACCCGCTGGAGCGGGCTTGCCGTTCCAGGAATTCGCTTTTCGCGCTTTCCTTTCCGGCGGCTCCGACTTTATCAGAAGTTCTGAGTCGGAATTCCCGCCCCTCCCGGTTCACCCGTTCGTGCACACAGAGGTGCCGGGCTTCCCGTTCAGGCGGAGCCGTAAACGTACTGGAGCGGGGCGCCCCGATGCAAATCGAGGCGCCCCGCTCCTGGTTGGGGGGTCGAGGGTCAGACCTCGACGACCACCGGGAGGATCATCGGACGCCTGCGGTAGGTGTCCGAGACCCACTTGCCGACCGAGCGGCGGATGAGCTGCTGGAGCTGGTGCGGCTCGACCACGCCGTCCTGGGCGGACTTGTTGAGTGCTTCCTCGACCTTGGGGACCACGGCGTTGAACGCCGAGTCCTCGATGCCGGAGCCTCGGGCGTGGATGTTCGGGCCGCTGACGATCTTGCCGGTCGAGGCGTCCACGACGACGAAGACCGAGATGATGCCCTCGTCCCCGAGGATGCGGCGGTCCTTGAGGTGGACCTCCGTGACATCGCCGACCGAGAGGCCGTCGACGTACACGTAGCCGGCCTGGACCTTGCCGACGATCTTGGCCTTGCCGTCGACCAGGTCGACGACGACGCCGTCCTCGGCGATGACGATGCGGTCCTTCGGAACACCCGTCATGGCGCCGAGCTCGGCGTTGGCGCGCAGGTGGCGCCATTCGCCGTGGACCGGCATCAGGTTCTTCGGCCTGCAGATGTTGTAGAAGTACAGCAGCTCGCCGGCCGAGGCGTGGCCCGAGACGTGGACCTTGGCGTTGCCCTTGTGGACGACGTTGGCGCCCCAGCGGGTCAGGCCGTTGATCACGCGGTAGACCGCGTTCTCGTTGCCCGGGATGAGCGAGGACGCCAGGATCACGGTGTCGCCCTGGACGATCCGGATCTGGTGGTCGCGGTTGGCCATGCGCGAGAGCGCCGCCATCGGCTCGCCCTGGGAGCCCGTACAGACGAGCACGATCTCGTCGTCCGGGAGGTCGTCGAGGGTCTTCACGTCGACGACCAGACCCGCCGGGACCCGCAGATAGCCCAGATCCCGGGCGATGCCCATGTTGCGGACCATCGAGCGGCCGACGAAGGCCACCCGGCGGCCGTACTCGTGGGCGGCGTCGAGGATCTGCTGGATGCGGTGCACGTGGCTGGCGAAGCTGGCCACGATGATGCGCTTCTGGGCGTTCGCGAAGACGTTCCGCAGGACGTTGGAGATGTCCTTCTCCGGCGGGACGAAGCCCGGGACCTCGGCGTTCGTCGAGTCGCTCAGCAGGAGGTCGATGCCCTCCTCGCTGAGCCGCGCGAACGCGTGGAGGTCGGTGAGCCGGCCGTCCAGCGGGAGCTGGTCCATCTTGAAGTCACCGGTGTGCACCACCATGCCCGCGGGGGTGCGGATGGCGACGGCCAGCGCGTCGGGGATGGAGTGGTTGACCGCGATGAACTCGCAGTCGAAGGGGCCCAGGTTCTCGCGCTGCCCTTCGACCACCTCGAGGGTGTAGGGGCGGATGCGGTGTTCCTGGAGCTTGGCCTCGATCAGGGCGAGGGTCAGCTTGGAGCCGATGAGCGGGATGTCCGGCTTCAGCCGGAGCAGGAACGGAACGGCTCCGATGTGGTCCTCGTGACCGTGCGTGAGCACGATGCCCTCGATCTGGTCGAGGCGGTCACGGATGGTGGTGAAATCGGGCAGGATCAGGTCGATGCCGGGCTGCTCCTCCTCGGGGAAGAGGACGCCGCAGTCGACGATCAGCAGCCGGCCGTCGTACTCGAAGACCGTCATGTTGCGGCCGATCTCACCGAGCCCGCCGAGCGGGGTGACGCGGAGGCCGCCCTTGGGGAGCTTCGGCGGGGCGCCGAGTTCAGGATGCGGATGACTCAAAAGACTCTCCTCACCACACGCGCCACGTACCGCTTGGGCACGTGGCGCGCATGACATTCGTGCACTTGCTGTTGTCTGTCGGATCGATCTCGTCGGACGTCGGGTGTCGCTCGTCGCGCCCGCAGATCGGGTATTCAGTTGTGAAGTCTGTTGCTAGAGCTGTACCCCGCCTGCGGCGAGATCGAGCTTGAGCTGGGCGGTTTCCTCGGCCGAAAGCTCCACGAGCGGGAGCCGCAGGGGCCCGGCAGGCAGGCCCTGGAGAGCGAGCGCGGCCTTGGTGGTGATGACGCCCTGGGTACGGAACATGCCGGTGAAGACCGGGAGCAGCCGCTGGTGGATCTCCGTGGCCTTCTGGACGTCGCCGTTGAGGTGGGCGTCCAGAAGGGCGCGCAGCTCGGGGGTGACGACGTGACCGACGACGGAGACGAAGCCGCAGGCGCCCACGGAGAGCAGCGGCAGGTTGAGCATGTCGTCGCCGGAGTACCAGGCGAGACCGCTCCGGGCGATGGCCCAGCTGGCGCGGCCGAGGTCGCCCTTGGCGTCCTTGTTGGCGACGATCCGGGGGTGCTCGGCGAGCCGGACGATCGTCTCGGTGTCGATCGGGACACCGCTGCGGCCGGGGATGTCGTAGAGCATCACCGGAAGCTCGGTGGCGTCGGCGATGGCCGAGAAGTGCCGGTACAGGCCCTCCTGAGGGGGCTTGTTGTAGTACGGCGTCACCGCGAGCAGGCCGTGCGCGCCGTCGCGTTCGGCGGTGCGCGCGAGCTCGAGTGAGTGGTGGGT
Source organism: Streptomyces sp. NPDC006551 (assembly GCF_040611675.1). Classification (NCBI taxonomy): domain Bacteria; kingdom Bacillati; phylum Actinomycetota; class Actinomycetes; order Kitasatosporales; family Streptomycetaceae; genus Streptomyces; species Streptomyces sp. NPDC006551. The sequence goes on along the minus strand of NZ_JBEXOT010000043.1, from coordinate 52,417 downwards.
GTCGTTGGTGCCGACGCCGGCCACGACATGGGCGCGGTCGCCGACCGCGTCCAGTACCGCTCGTACCAGCTCCGATTTCTCCGCATCGCTGGTGGTCGGCGACTCGCCGGTGGTGCCGTTGATGACGAGGCCGTCGTTGCCTGCGTCCACCAGATGGGCGGCGAGTCGCTGGGCACCGTCGAGGTCGAGTGCGCCGTCGGCCGTGAAGGGCGTGACCATGGCGGTGAGGACCCGCCCGAAGGGGGTCTGCGGAGTGGAGATCGGAGCCATGGGTAACACGCTACTCGTTGCTCAGCGCCAGGTGTCCCCTCGGGGGACGTGAGAAGAGGAGCCCGGCACTGCCTGCTCGGGGGTTCAAGCAGTGCCGGGTCCGTTTGATCAGCCTAGATGAACTTCGTGAAACGTCGCAATACGGACACTTCGCGTGACGGGATCGCACAAATGTGCTTTATGGGGCCACACGGCCGTTCTTGTTGAAGGCGGCGTAGGTGAGCGGCATCAGCCGGGCCCAGTGCTCTTCCATCTTCTCGCCGACCATCTCGATCTCCCGCTGCGGGAAGGACGGCACCTTGGCCAGCTCGTGCTGGGTGCGCAGGCCGAGGAAGTGCATCAGCGAGCGGGCGTTGCACGTGGCGTACATCGAGGAGAAGAGACCGACGGGCAGGACCGCGCGGGCGACCTCGCGGGCGACGCCGGCGGCGAGCATCTCCTGGTACGCCTCGTACGCCTGGATGTACGAGTCCTCCATGGCGCGGCCGACCAGCTCCTGCTGGGCCTCGGTGCCCTCGACGAAGACGTACTTGCCCGGGCGGCCCTCCTGGACGAGCTTCCGGGAGGCGTCCGGGACGTAGAAGACCGGCTCCAGCTCCCTGTAACGGCCCGATTCCTCGTTGTACGACCAGCCCACGCGGTGGCGCATGAACTCGCGGAACACGAAGATCGGGGCGCTGATGAAGAAGGTCATCGAGTTGTGCTCGAAGGGGCTGCCGTGCCGGTCCCGCATCAGATAGTTGATGAGCCCCTTGGACCGCTCGGGGTCCTTCTGCAGCTCTTCGAGCGACTGCTCCCCGGCGGTGGAGACGCGGGCCGCCCACAGCACGTCCGAGTCGGCCGCGCTGTGCTTCACCAGCTCCACGGTCACATCGCTGCGGAAACTGGGCTTGAGGTCTTCTGCGGGGGTGTTGCTCACCGCGGGGTCCTTCCATCGCGTCGCTCGGGCGGCGCCCACTTTACGGGGAGCCGCTGACAACGCGGCCGTGCACCCGCCTGGGCGGCTTTCTTTGACCAATCCGGGGAAAAAGGGCACCGAACCGCGACTTTGATCGTCTGTCTCTGTGACACCGCACACCACCGGACCCAAGGAGTGTTTCCCCATGTTCAGCCGGCGAGAGCCCGTTCCGTTCGCGTTCGTCGCCGAGGCCGACCGCTTCCGCAGTAACGTCACTCCGCCGCCGAGGGAGCGCCTCACCGTCTCCCAGCTCGCGGGCCGTACGCTGGTCGGGCTGACCGTCGTGGCCGGTCTCGTCGGATCGCTGCTCTTCGGCATGCCCGCCCTGCAGTCGGGCGCCGCCGATGGCCCGCGGCAGCACTCGGAGGCCTCCGACGGCCGCTGAGCAGTCCAGCCCCCTGAGGTGGCCCGGTCGAGACCACCTGGGTAGCCTCACCGGGCACAGCCCCTTCGAGCGTGCTTGTGAGTGAGGAACCGTCGTGCCCCTGCCCTTTCTGACGGCCGACCGCGCTTTTGACGCGACCGACGATGTCGCGCTGCCGTTCGACGACCACGACCGGTGGCGTCGTCCCTACCGGCCCGGCCCCTGGCGGGTCGGCGCGGCGGCCCTCGCCCTGCTGCTGGCGTCGTTCGTGCTCGTCGCCGCGGTGATCATCGCCGCCGCCGGAACCGTGGCCGGGGCCGGAGCCACCTTCGCAATGGCCGCGCTCATCATCGCCTCCGCGCTGCGGATGCTTCGGGTGGGCACCTGGGTGAGCCGCCACGGGGTGCGGCGGGTCGGGTTCTTCTCGACGACGACCGTGGAGTGGCGGCAGGTCGGCGCGGTGCGCACGGCCCAGCAGCCGGTGCGCTGGCTGGGACTCCCCCGCACCGTCCAGGGCCAGGCCCTGATCCTCGTACGGCAGGGCGGTGAGCAGACCACGCTGCTCACCGACCACAGTGCCGACTTCCTCTCCCGCGTCGAGGCGTTCGACCGCGCGGCCGACACCGTCGAGGCGTGGAACGCCGAGTACGGCGTGGTGACGGCTACGCGCTGACCGCGCGGCCCTCGTGGAGGGCGATCGCGCGCTGCATCGCCTTGCGGGCGCGCGGGGTGTCACGGGCGTCGTGGTAGGCGACCGCGAGACGGAACCAGCAGCGCCAGTCGTCCGGGGAGTCCTCGGTCTCGGCGCGCCGCTTCGCGAACACCTCGTCGGCCGAGTCGCGATCGATCCGCCCGCCGGCCGTCCGCTTCAACTCGTCCACCGGCAGGCCGCCTTCGGCCTCCAGCTCCTGGGCGAGCCGCTGCGCCCTGCGGGCGAAGCGGGTGTTCTTCCACAGGAACCAGCCGCCGACTCCGGGCAGCAGGAACGCCACCGCGCCCATGCCCATGGCGGCCGGTTCGCCGGTCAGCAGGAGCAGGACCCCCTCCATCGCCACCACTCCGAAGACGAGCACGAGGACGGTGGCGAGGAAGAAGTACGTGATCTTTCCGCCCATGGCCGTCAGCCCAGGTCCAGGAAGTGCTCCAGGCCGAAGGTGAGGCCCGGGGCGGTGGTCACGCGGCGGGCGCCCAGGAGGATGCCCGGCATGAAGCTGGAGTGGTGCAGCGAGTCGTGACGGATGGTCAGGGTCTCGCCCTCGCCACCGAGCAGCACCTCCTGGTGGGCCAGGAGACCCCTCAGGCGTACCGCGTGGACGGGAACGCCGTCGACGTCCGCGCCGCGGGCGCCGTCCAGGGCGGTCGCGGTGGCGTCCGGCTGGGCGCCGAGGCCGGCCTCGGCGCGGGCGGCGGCGATCAGCTGGGCGGTACGGGTGGCGGTGCCGCTGGGGGCGTCGACCTTGTTCGGGTGGTGCAGTTCGACGACCTCGACGGACTCGAAGTACGGGGCCGCGATCTGCGCGAACTTCATGGTCAGGACCGCGCCGATGGAGAAGTTCGGGGCGATCAGGACGCCGGTCTCCGGAGAGGCGTCGAGCCAGGTCCGCAGCTGTGCGAGGCGGTCCTCGGTCCAGCCGGTGGTGCCGACGACCGCGTGGATGCCGTGACGTACGCAGTAGTCGAGGTTGTCCATGACCGAGGCCGGGGTGGTCAGCTCGACGGCGACCTGGGCGCCCGCGTCGGCGAGCGTCTCCAGCTTGTCGCCGCGGCCGAGCGCCGCCACCAGTTCCATGTCCTCGGCGGTCTCGACGGCCCGTACGGCCTCGGAGCCGATGCGGCCCTGGGCTCCGAGGACCGCCACGCGCAGCTTGCTCATTGCTCTGAACTCTCTCTAGGAGACGGATTCGTGCAGGCGTGCCGCCTGCTTGTCCTTCAGCGGCCCGATGACGGACAGCGAGGGGCGCTGTCCGAGCACATCACGGGCGACCTCGCGGACCTCGTCCGGGGTGACCGCCGCGATACGGGCGAGCATGTCGTCCACCGACATCTGGCTGCCCCAGCACAGCTCGCTCTTGCCGATGCGGTTCATCAGCGCGCCGGTGTCCTCCAGGCCGAGGACGGTCGAGCCGGAGAGCTGGCCGATCGCGCGGCCGATCTCGTCGTCGGACAGGCCGTCGGAGGCCACCTTGTCGAGCTCGTCCCGGCAGATCTTCAGCACGTCGTGGACCTGGCTCGGGCGGCAGCCCGCGTACACCCCGAAGAGGCCGCAGTCGGCGAACCCAGAGGTGTACGAGTAGACGCTGTAGGCCAGGCCCCGCTTCTCCCGGACCTCCTGGAAGAGGCGGGAGGACATGCCGCCGCCGAGGGCGGTGTTCAGCACGCCGAGCGCCCAGCGGCGCTCGTCGGTGCGGGCCAGGCCGGGCATGCCGAGGACCACATGGGCCTGCTCGGTCTTGCGGCCCACGACGTCGACGCGACCGGCGGTGCGGATCGTGCGGCGGCCCTCGCGGGGGGCGACGGGGAGCGCGTCGGTACGGGTGAGGGCGCCGGCCTTGTCGAAGGCGCGCCGGACCTGGCGTACCACCGTGGCGTGGTCGATGTTGCCCGCGGCCGCGACGACCAGGTGGGTCGGGTCGTAGTGCTTCTTGTAGAAGCGGGCGATCCGGCTCCGGTCCAGGGCGTTGATGGTGTCGACCGTGCCGAGCACCGGCCGGCCCAGCGGGGTGTCGCCGAACATGGTCTGCGCGAACAGGTCGTGCACGACGTCGCCCGGGTCGTCCTCGGTCATCGCGATCTCCTCGAGGATGACGCCGCGCTCGGCGTCCACGTCCTCCTGGAGGATCAGCGAGCCGGTGAGCATGTCGCAGACGACATCGATCGCCAGCGGCAGGTCGGTGTCGAGGACCCGCGCGTAGTAGCAGGTGTACTCCTTCGCCGTGAAGGCGTTCATCTCGCCGCCGACCGCGTCGAGCGCTGCGGAGATGTCGAGGGCGCTGCGTCGCTCGGTGCCCTTGAAGAGGAGGTGCTCGAGATAGTGCGTGGCGCCGTTGAGGGTGGGCGTCTCGTCGCGGGAGCCGACGTGCGCCCAGATGCCGAAGGTGGCGGAGCGCACGGAGGGCAGGGTCTCGGTGACGATGCGCAGGCCGCCCGGAAGGGTGGTGCGGCGGACCGTGCCGATGCCGTCCTTGCCGGGGAGAAGCGTTTGGGTACGGGCGACGGCCCGCCCCTCCGAGGAGGGGCGGGCCGTCGTCACGGAACTACGGGACGTCACTGGTCGGTGTCGTCCTTCGCGTCCTCGGCGGAAGCGTCCTCGTCCGCCATGACGGGAACGAGGGAGAGCTTGCCGCGCTGGTCGATCTCGGCGATCTCGACCTGGACCTTGGCGCCCACCGCGAGCACGTCCTCGACGTTCTCCACGCGCTTGCCGCCGGCGAGCTTGCGGATCTGCGAGATGTGCAGCAGACCGTCCTTGCCGGGCATCAGGGAGACGAAGGCACCGAAGGTGGTGGTCTTGACGACCGTACCCAGGTAGCGCTCGCCGACCTCCGGCATGGTCGGGTTGGCGATGCCGTTGATCGTGGCGCGGGCGGCCTCGGCCTGCGAGCCCTGGGCGGCACCGATGTAGATGGTGCCGTCGTCCTCGATCGTGATGTCGGCGCCGGTGTCCTCCTGGATCTGGTTGATCATCTTGCCCTTGGGGCCGATGACCTCACCGATCTTGTCCACCGGGATCTTGACGGTGATGATGCGCGGCGCGTTCGGGGACATCTCGTCCGGAACGTCGATCGCCTCGTTCATCACGTCGAGGATGTGCAGACGCGCGTCACGGGCCTGCTTCAGCGCGGCGGCCAGGACCGAGGCGGGGATGCCGTCGAGCTTGGTGTCGAGCTGGAGCGCGGTGACGAAGGTCTTCGTACCGGCGACCTTGAAGTCCATGTCGCCGAACGCGTCCTCGGCACCGAGGATGTCGGTGAGGGCGACGTAGTGGGTCTTGCCGTCGATCTCCTCGGAGATCAGACCCATGGCGATACCGGCGACGGGGGCCTTGAGCGGCACACCGGCGTTCAGCAGCGACATGGTGGAGGCGCAGACCGAACCCATGGACGTCGAGCCGTTGGAGCCGAGGGCCTCGGACACCTGGCGGATCGCGTAGGGGAACTCCTCGCGCGTCGGCAGCACCGGCACGATGGCGCGCTCGGCGAGCGCGCCGTGGCCGATCTCGCGGCGCTTGGGCGAGCCCACGCGGCCGGTCTCACCGACGGAGTACGGCGGGAAGTTGTAGTTGTGCATGTAGCGCTTGCGGGTCACCGGGGAGAGGGTGTCCAGCTGCTGCTCCATGCGGAGCATGTTGAGGGTGGTGACGCCCAGGATCTGGGTCTCGCCACGCTCGAACAGCGCCGAGCCGTGCACGCGCGGGATGGCCTCGACCTCGGCGGCGAGCGTACGGATGTCCGTGATGCCGCGGCCGTCGATGCGGACCTTGTCCTTGATGATCCGCTCGCGGACCAGCTTCTTGGTCAGCGCGCGGTAGGCGCCGGAGATCTCCTTCTCGCGGCCCTCGAAGGCCGGGAGGAGCTTCTCGGCGGCGAGCTCCTTGATGCGGTCGAGCTCGGTCTCGCGCTCCTGCTTGCCGGCGATGGTGAGCGCCTGGGCGAGCTCGCTCTTGACGGCGGCGGTGAGCGCCTCCAGGACGTCGTCCTGGTAGTCGAGGAAGACCGGGAACTCGCCGACCGGCTTGGCGGCCTTGGCGGCGAGGTCCGACTGGGCCTTGCACAGGACCTTGATGAAGGGCTTCGCGGCCTCGAGACCGGCGGCGACGACCTCCTCGGTCGGCGCCTCGGCGCCGCCCTTGACGAGCTCGATCGTCTTCTCGGTGGCCTCGGCCTCGACCATCATGATCGCGACGTCGCCGTCCTCCAGGACGCGACCGGCGACGACCATGTCGAAGACGGCGTCCTCGAGCTCGGTGTGCGTCGGGAACGCGACCCACTGGCCCTTGATCAGGGCGACACGGGTGCCGCCGATCGGGCCGGAGAAGGGCAGGCCGGCCAACTGCGTGGAGCAGGAGGCGGCGTTGATCGCGACCACGTCGTACAGGTGGTCGGGGTTGAGCGCCATGATCGTCTCGACGATCTGGATCTCGTTGCGCAGGCCCTTCTTGAAGGAGGGGCGCAGCGGCCGGTCGATCAGGCGGCAGGTGAGGACCGCGTCCTCGGAGGGCCGGCCCTCACGGCGGAAGAAGGAGCCGGGGATCTTGCCGGCGGCGTACATCCGCTCCTCGACGTCCACCGTCAGGGGGAAGAAGTCGAGCTGGTCCTTGGGCTTCTTGGACGCGGTGGTGGCCGAGAGGACCATCGTGTCGTCGTCCAGGTACGCGACGGCGGAGCCGGCGGCCTGCTTGGCCAGGCGGCCCGTCTCGAAGCGGATGGTGCGGGTGCCGAACGCGCCGTTGTCGATGACGGCCTCGGCGTAGTGGGTCTCGTTCTCCACTATGGGTTTCTCCTACGTGTTCGTCTTTTCGTCCGTCGGCCCGTGTGGCCGGGGACGGTGGTGGAGGAGAAGCACACCTCGGGTGCGGGCCGGTCTTCGATCGAAGCACCCGGGGGTATGGGTCCGGGGGCCACTACCGAGGACCGGCGGCGGTCGGCGGCTTCTCGCTCGCTCCTTTGTGGCGTTGTGTGACCAGACTAAATGCCGGTCGGCACATCGCGCACGTACAGCAAAGGGAGCGGCCCCCTAAACGTGGGAACCGCTCCCTTCGCAGCGTTCTCCATCAAGATGGATTACTTGGCGCCGCCGGCCGCACCGCGGCGGATGCCGAGGCGGTCGACCAGCGCGCGGAAGCGCTGGATGTCCTTCTTGGCCAGGTACTGCAGCAGGCGGCGACGCTGGCCGACCAGGATCAGCAGACCACGACGGGAGTGGTGGTCGTGCTTGTGCTGCTTGAGGTGCTCGGTCAGGTCCGAGATACGACGGGAGAGCATCGCGACCTGGACCTCGGGGGAGCCGGTGTCGCCCTCCTTGGTGCCGAACTCGGCCATGATCTGCTTCTTCGTAGCGGCGTCGAGAGACACTCGGTACTCCTCTTGGTGTTCGTGCGCCGGCGAGTGCCCCTGGTCTTGGTCTCAGGGGAGCTTCCGTGACTCGTCAGGCGAAGGTCCGATGGGCGCAGCTTCCAGAGCGGTGGTGCTCGATGGTTCCGGGAGCGCGTACACAAACGGCCGTCACACAGCGTACCAGCCTCGCGGAGCGCCTCTTACTTGCTGGTGAGGGAGCGGGCCGCCATGAAGACGTCGAGGACGGCCAGGCAGAGCGGGACGAGGGAGAGCAGGACGAAGCTCTCGGCCAGGTCGAGCAGGCGTCCCCAGAAGGGCGAGAGGCCCTTCCTGGGGATGATCAGGCCGATGGCGGTGGTCAGGGCGGCGCCGGCGGCGACGGCCGCGGTGAGCCAGATCGTACGGATGTCCAGACCGCCGCGGTCCCCGTACATCAGGAGGTCCTTGACCAGGTCGGCCGGCGGGTTCAGGGAGAGGCCGAGGATGAGCAGCGCGATCGCGGCGATGCCGGCGACCAGGACGCAGGCGACCTGCGAGGTGTAGCGGAAGAGCCGGGCGCGCAGCAGCATGGCGAGGCCGGCGGCGAGGGCGAGGAGCTGGCCCCAGACGTTGCCGGCGAAGCCGAGGACGGCCGCCGAGCCGACGACGACGGCCGCGCAGCCGCCGACCAGGCCGAGGAGCATCTCGTGGCCGCGGCGGGCCTGGAGCGCGATCCGCTCGCCGTCGACCGGCCGGCCCTCTTCGGCGACGCGCTGGTTCGGGTCGGCGTGGAACTCCTCGTCGGTGGCGCTGCGCGGGGAGGCGTAGCCGATGGGGAGCCGGGCGAAGCGGGCCGAGAGGCCGGGCAGGAAGGCGACCAGGCCGATGGCGACGGGGGCGCAGACGGCGGCGGTGGAGGTGGCGGAGCCCTCGGCCAGGATCGCCAGGAAGGTCGCGAGGGTGCCGACGGCGGCCAGGAAGGTCGCGGCGACGAAGGGGGCGTCCCCGCTGGGGGTGAGCGCGACCAGGGCGACGGAGGCGACCAGGACGGTCACGCAGCCGAGCAGGAACTGGAGGCGTCCGGGGCCCTGGCCGGCGTCGGGGCCGACGATCCCGGAGCCCGCGATCAGCAGCAGCGGCAGGGCGCCGAGGCCGAGGGCGACGGCGGTGGCCCGGTCGCCGTAGACGCGGGCGCGCACGCCGGCGAAGGCGGTCAGCAGCACACCGGCGGCGCCGGCGATGATCCCGGGGAGGCTGTGCATGTCGTGGCGGACCGGGTCGGCGAACCACAGGACGAAGCCCATGAGGACGAGGAGCAGCACGCCGCCGACGAGGCCGGCGCCGCGCAGCAGGTCGTCGCTCCACAGGTGGCGGTCGCGGGTGACGGCGGAGGCGACGGCGTCGGAGACGTCGTCGAAGACGGCGGGCGGCAGCGACTGGGCGAAGGGGCGCAGCGAGAGCACCTCGCCGTCGAGCACCTGCTGGGCGGCGAGGGTGCGGGCGCCGTCGAGGACCGATCCGTCGCGGCGGACCAGGTGATAGCCGGTCGGGGCGCCGGCCGCCTGGGTCTGGCCGGTGAGCCGCAGGATCTCCGGATAGACGTCGGCGACGGCGATGTCCTCGGGGAGTGCGACGTCGATGCGGCTGTCCGGCGCCACGACGGTGACGCGGCAGAAGCCGGTCGCTGCGGTCGTACTCACGTGTCTGGACCCCCTGATTCGCGGTTGCGCACAGTGCGCGGGCCACCCTACCGGGGACGGGTGATGGTCGCTGCAAGTAGGATCGCCGTCTCTGGGGGAGGCCGGCGCAGACGGGGGCGCCGGTGCGGAACTCCCGCACGAAGTCCGCCCGTAACGAGGGATTGATGCGCCGGTGAGCCAGATCGTCGTCAAACGCCCGCCGAGGTCCCTTCCTCCGGAAGTACCCAGCGAGGAACTGGTCCTGGAGTCTCCGCCCGAACTGCCGCGGGGTCAGCAGGAGGGCATTCTGATGCAGCTCCTGCCGATGCTCGGCATGGGTTCGTCGGTGGTGTTCTTCTTCATGCCGGGCGCGCATCCGTTCATGCGCATCATGGGCATCCTGATGCTGGTGTCGACGGTCGCGATGCTCGTCGCGCAGCTCGTGCGGTTCCGGAAGGGTACGCAGGGGCAAATTGCCGATGTCCGGCGCGACTATCTCAAATACCTCGCGCAGACCCGGCGTACGGTCCGGCGCACGGCGCGCAAGCAGCGTGACGCGCAGTTGTATCTGCACCCCTCGCCCGAGCAGTTGTGGTCCGTGGTGGCCGAGGGCTCGCGGGTGTGGGAACGCCGGGTGGGCGACAAGGACTTCGCCCAGGTACGGATCGGGCTCGGCGCCCAGCAGCTGTCCACGCCGCTGGTGGCGCCGGACACGGCTCCGGTGGACGAGCTGGAGCCGCTGTGCGCGGGCGCGATGCAGCAGTTCCTCGCGGTGCACGGTTCGTTGGACGGGCTGCCGATGGCGGTCTCGATGCGGGCCTTCTACCACGTGACGGTCTCCGGTGAGCCGGAGGCGGCTCAGGCGGCGGCGCGCGGTCTGGTGGCGCAGTTGGTGACGCTGCACTCCCCCGACGACCTGATGGTCGCGGTGGTGGCGGCGCGGGGCGCGCAGGAGCGCTGGGACTGGACGAAGTGGCTGCCGCACACGCAGGTACCTGGGCAGGTCGACGGGGCGGGCACGAAGCGCCTGTTCGGCGACGACCTCGGGGAGCTGGAGCAGATGATCCGCTCCCGGCTCGACGGGCGGCCGCGGTTCAGCCGGGACAACCAGCCGGTGCTCGACCAGCCGCATGTCGTCGTCGTCCTGGACGGCGGGATGGTGCCGCCGGACTCGCTGTTCGCGGCGCCGGAGGGCCTGCAGGGCGTGACGATCGTCGAGGTGGTCTCCGGTGAACTCGACGAGCCGCGTGGTGGCCTGTCGGTGGTGGTACGGCCGGGGCGGCTGCGCCTGGAGTCGGGCGGCGGTTTCGCGTACGAGGGTGTGCCGGACGGGATCTCGCTGCCGGCCGCCGAGGCGCTGGCCCGGCAGCTCGCGCCGCTGCGGATGGGCGGCGGGGACGACGACGAACCGCTGCTCGCCAACCTGGACTTCACGGATCTGCTGAACCTCGGCGACGCGGCGTCGGTGGACGTGGCGCGCACCTGGCGGCCCCGTTCGGTGGCCGAGCGGCTGCGGGTGCCGATCGGTGTCGGCGAGGACGGCCAGCCGGTCATGCTGGACCTCAAGGAGGCCGCGCAGGAGGGCATGGGCCCGCACGGACTGTGCGTGGGCGCGACCGGTTCGGGAAAGTCGGAGCTGCTGCGCACCCTGGTCCTCGGTCTGGCGGTGACGCACTCCTCGGAGACGCTGAACTTCGTCCTCGCGGACTTCAAGGGCGGTGCCACCTTCGCCGGCATGTCGCAGATGCCGCACGTCGCGGCCGTCATCACCAACCTGGCCGACGATCTGACGCTGGTCGACCGCATGGGCGACGCGATCCGCGGTGAGCTCCAGCGCCGGCAGGAGCTGCTGCGCTCGGCGGGCAACTACGCCAACATCCACGACTACGAGAAGGCCCGAGCGGCCGGTGCGCCGCTCGAACCGCTGGCCTCGCTGGTCCTGGTCATCGACGAGTTCTCCGAACTGCTCACGGCCAAGCCGGACTTCATCGACATGTTCATCCAGATCGGCCGCATCGGCCGTTCGCTGGGTGTGCATCTGCTGCTGGCCTCGCAGCGTCTGGAGGAGGGCAAGCTCCGGGGCCTGGACACGTACCTGTCGTACCGGATCGGTCTGCGGACGTTCTCGGCGGCCGAGTCGCGTACGGCGATCGGTGTCCCGGACGCGTACCACCTGCCGTCGGTGCCGGGCTCGGGCTATCTGAAGTTCGGTACGGACGAGATGACCCGCTTCAAGGCGGCGTACGTGTCGGGTACGTACCGCACCGGCGGGCCCCGGCTCACGGCCGGACAGCTGCCGATCGAGCGTCGGCCGGCGGTCTTCACCGCCTCGCCGGTGCCGGTGGTGTACGCGGCGCCGGACCCGGCGTATCTGACGGCGCGGCGCGAGGAGGAGGACGACGCCCTCGCGGACACCGTCCTGGACGTGATCGTGCGCCGACTGGAGGGGCAGGGTGTTCCCGCCCACCAGGTGTGGCTGCCGCCGCTGGACCAGGCGCCCTCGCTCGACCAGCTCCTGCCGGGGCTGGCGCAGACCGCGGACCGCGGTCTGACGGCGACGGAGTACACGCGTCCGGGCGGTCTGACCGTGCCGCTGGGTCTCATCGACAAGCCGTTCGAGCAGCGGCGCGAGGTGCTGTACCGGGACTTCTCCGGTGCGGCGGGCCACATGATGGTGGTCGGCGGTCCGCAGTCCGGCAAGTCGACGCTGATGCGGACGCTGATCTCGTCGTTCGCGCTCACCCACACCCCGCAGGAAGTGCAGTTCTACGCGCTGGACTTCGGTGGTGGCGGCATGGTGTCGCTGGCGGACCTGCCGCATGTCGGCGGCGTCGCGTCGCGGCTGGACCCGGAGCGGGTGCGCCGGACGGTCGCGGAGGTCCTGGGCGTGCTGAACCGGCGCGAGGAGTTCTTCCGGTCGCACTCCATCGACTCGATCGCCACCTACCGCCGCAAGCGGGCCGCGGGCGAACTGCCGGGCGAGGCCTGGGGGGACGTCTTCCTGGTGATCGACGGCTGGGGCGGTTTCCGCAACGACTACGACATGCTGGAGCCGGTCGTCTCCGACATCGCCGCGCGCGGTCTGGGTTACGGCATCCACGTGGTGATCACCGCGGCCCGTTACATGGAGGTGCGCGCCGCGCTGAAGGACCAGATGCTGGGGCGTCTGGAGCTGCGGCTCGGTGACGTCATGGACTCGGAGTTCGACCGCAAGGTGGCGGCCAACGTCCCGGCGGGTGTGCCGGGACGCGGCCAGGTGCCGGAGAAGCTGCACTTCATGGGCGCGCTGCCGCGGATCGACGGGGCGAGTTCGTCGGTGGACCTGTCGGAGGGCACGGCGGCGTTCGTACAGGCGGTGAAGAGCGGCTGGACCGGCGCTCCCGCCCCCGCCGTACGGCTGCTGCCGCGGCGGCTGCCGGCGGAGCGGCTGCCGAAGGGCTTCGAGTACCCGCAGCACGGCATCGCGATCGGTATCGACGAGACGAACCTGGAGCCGGTGTTCGTCGACTTCGAGACGGACCCGTTCTTCCTGATCTTCGGCGAGAGCGAGTCCGGCAAGACCGGGCTGCTGCGGCTGATCGCCAAGCAGTTGTGCGAGCGGTACACGCCGGAGCAGGCGCGGATCGTGGTCGGCGACTACCGGCGCACGATGCTGGAGGCGGTCGCGCCGTCGCATCTGCTGGAGTACGCGCCGATGGCGTCCGCCATGCAGATGCACATGGAAGCGATCAACACGGTGATGACGAAGCGGGCCCCGAAGCCCGACATCACCCCGCAGCAGTTGCGTGACCGCAGCTGGTGGACCGGCCCGCAGCTGTACGTCCTCATCGACGACTTCGAGCTGGTGGCCACGAACTCGGGGAATCCGCTGCAGGTCCTGGTGGAGAACCTGCCGTTCGCGCGGGACGTCGGGATCCGGTTCATCGTGGCGCGCAGCGCCGCGGGCGCGTCGAGGGCGATGTACGAGCCCTTCATGCAGCGCGCGAAGGAGCTGGGCGCGCAGGGCGTCATCCTCTCCGGTGACCCGGGTGAGGGCGACATCCTGGGCAGCGTCCGGGCCCGGCCGATGCCGCCGGGGCGTGGCACGTTCGTCTCCCGCAAGCGGGGCAACCCGCTGGTGCAGCTGGGCTGGCTGCCGGACCGGCACCAGGGAGACTGATGAGTTTCGACGAACTGTGGGGACAGGTGCGGGGCGAGTCCGCCGAGCGGGTGCTCAAGGGCTCGGCGGGAGCGCCGCCTCGCGGCCACCAGGCGCCGGGCCCCGTCGCCCCCGACGGAGCCGGCGGGGAGGCGGCCCTCGACGCCGCCACGACCCGGGCCGGCGCGGAGGCGCCCCTCGACGCCGCCGCGGCCGGGGCGGCCCGCGAGGCCGTCCTCGAACGGCTGGCGCACTTCCGCTCCTCGGCCGTCCTCGTGCCGATGGACACCGCGGGCGGGCTGTGGACCGCGGACTTCGGAGGGATCGCCTGGATCTGCGCGTTCTCCGACGAGGCCGCGCTCGCGCGGTTCGCGCAGGCGCGCGGCGAGGAGACCGGGGAGTGGACGTACCGCCGGGTCCTGGGCTCCCGGCTGCTGGACGATGTGGTGCCCACCGCCGCCTCGCCGTGCGGGGTGGCGCTGGACGCCGGCAGTCCCGGCGGGGCCGTGTTCCCGCCGGTGCAGGGGATCGTGCCCGACGGGGTGGCGGTCGACGTGGACGGACAAGGGGGCCGTAGGCCGTGACGGATCCGGATCTCGCGGCGTCGCAGGAGGCGCTCGCCCAGATCACCAAGGGCATCACGGGCACCCTCTCGGAGCTCAAGGAGCTCGGGATGGTGGGCGAGGCGAGCATGGGACGCGGGTTCTCCGACCTCCAGCTCTCGGGCATGGAGACGGGGCACGACGGGCTGACCGGCGCCATGAAGACGTACTGCGAACGATGGGAGTGGGGTGTGCGCTCCCTGGTGCAGAAGGGCACTCTCTTCGCCGAACTGACGGGGCTTTCGGCGGGTGTCTTCCACGAGCAGGAGCAGTACATCTCCGGCGCTTTCAAGGTGCTGACGAACTCCGCGATGGGCAATCCGTACGCCACCGAGGACGAGATCACCCAGAAGGGCTGGGGCGACGTGCTGTCGAGCAACACGTTCACGCACATCCGTGACGCCGACTACAGCCAGGAGTCCTTCGACACCGCGCGGGAGAACAGCGAGCAGGCGTGGAAGGACACCGCCTGGGACGTGTCGACCTCCGGAGTGGTCCCGGCCAACAGGATCATCGACGCGGCAGGACTGCGTGACGAGATGGACACCGGGATGCGCGAGGCATTCGGACCCTCGCCGGAGGAACGGGCGAAGGCCGCCGAGCAGCAGGGTGGGCAGCCCTGATGGTGGACTTCGGCGGAATCGTCAGCGGCGGCAAGAACCTGCTCGACAGCGGTCTCGGCGCCATCGAGGACGGTGTGGAGGCCGGCAAGAAGGTCATCGGCACCGGCATCGACAAGGGCACCGATCTGATCGGCGAGGGCCTGGAGCGCGTCGGCGCCGAGGGCATCGCCGACAAGGTCACGGACTGGGGCGACGACACCGCCTCCAGCCTCGGTGCCTCGGTCGGCGAGCAGCAGCTGGGCCAGACCCAGGAGGCCAACGAGCTGATCCACGGCAAGCCGGACAAGCTCCGGGAGGTGGCCGCCCATCTCAGGGACTTCCACCGGGCGTTCGACCAGGTGGGCCGGGGCATGCGCACGCTCGACTCGAGCGGCTGGAAGGGCGAGTCGGGGAACGCCTTCCGCGCCAAGCTGGCGATGGAACCGACCAAGTGGCTGCATGCCGCCGACGCGTGCGAGACGGCGGGCAGCGCGCTCACGCGGTACGCGGAGACGGTGGTCTGGGCCCAGGGGAAGGCCAAGGAAGCCATCGAGCTGTACAAGCGCGGCGAGGAGACGTCGAAGAAGGCCGTCGACGCCTACAACGGCAAGGTCGACACCTACAACGCGGCCGTGAAGGAGGGCAGGGACCCCGGTCCGCGGCCCGAGCCCTTCACCGATCCGGGCAAGGCGGAGCGGGAGCAGGCGCAGGAGACCCTCAAGGAGGCCCGGCGCCAGCGCGACGAGGCCGCGTCGGCCGCGGAGAAGGCGGTACGCGCGGCGCTGGCGCACGCGCCACAGGAGCCGCCGGCCTCGAACCGTCTCGCGTCGAACGCCGTCGACGCCTACGGCGCGCTCAACGTCGAGACCCTGCACGTCGCCGGCGGCGTGATCAAGGGGACGGCGGGGATCCTCAACTTCGCCCGGGGCCTGAACCCTCTGGACCCGTACAACATCACGCACCCGGCGCAGTACATGCAGAACGTCAACATGACGCTGGCCGGCCTGGTGTCCACCGCGGCGCATCCGGAGCGCGTCCCGGGCGCCCTGATCGACTCCTTCAAGAAGGACCCGAGCGAGGGCATCGGGCGGCTGCTTCCCGAGATCCTCGGCACGAAGGGCCTGGGCACCGTCCGTACCGGTATCCGGGTCGGCGTCAAGGAGGGTGCGGAGGCGGCTCTCGACAACGCGGCGCGCAAGGGGCTCGACGACATTCCGGCCCAGCGGGTCCCGGATCCGCCGAGTCACCCGCCCACGGTCCACGACAAGCTGCATGCGGCCGCCGACCGGTCCGTCGACGTCTCGAAGATCCCGGACCACGCGCAGTGGCGTACGACGGACGAGCCGCTGTGGCGCAACGACGACCGGGCGCCGGACGAGATCTTCCGGGACGGGTTCAAGCCGTGGAACAACCACAACACCGATCTCGACGGCTATGTGCGGAACAACGACCACTCGGTCTACGTGGGCACCACCCGCGACCCCGATCTGGGCTGGGGGTCGCGCTACCGGTACGACATCGACGCTCCCGGTGGTATCGATGTCAACGCGTCCATTCCGGACAACATCTTCGCCAATGAGAAGGAGATCGCGTTCCCGGGCGGCGTGCGGACGGAGAACATCAAGGGCGCCTGGGAGAAACTTCCCGACGGGACGACGCAGTACACGCCCAATCCGCACTACAACCCCCATGCCGGGGCCGGCGGCTCGACTTCCCCGCCGCCCCCCGCGCCACCGAACAGTCTGCTACCCCCTGGATGGACGCAATGAGCGAGAGGCTGCTGGGCAGCCGCGACGACGCCACCGCCGTGCGCGGCACCGAGCTGGTGCGGTGCACCGTGCGGTGGTGGATCGACGACGCGGCGGCCATGCCGTACGGCGTCGAGGCGACCGGGCCGTGGGGATCGGCGTCGGCCCGGGGCAGAGACCTGTCCGGGGCGCTGCGCGACGCACGGCTCCGTCTGGAGGGCAGTGGCTGGCTGCTGGCCGTCAACGGGGCCCGGGCGGAGGTGCGGCAGAGCGGAATGCTGGCCGGCAGCGGGAGCGACCGGGCGTATGTGCTGAAGCCCGGTGAGCCCGCCGATCCCGAGAAGACGGTCGGTCTCTTCGACGACGCTCCGGTCGAAAGCGTGCTGAGTGTCGAGCAGCAGGAGGCCGCCTACCGAAGGCTCATGGACGAGTGGGACCGCCGGGCGGCGGAGCGGCGTGCCCAGGCACACGCCCAACCCGAGGCACAGTCACAGGCACAGGTCCAGCGGCAGTCGCAGGTCCCGCCGCAGCCGCCTCGCCTCCAGGGAGCGGAGCGGCCCGTTCCGGAGCTCACCGCGGAGCTGCGGGCGCAGGCGCGGCGGGCGCCGGACACGTGGCTGTACTCGATCGACCCGATGTACGACCCGGCCGGGGAGGTGCCTCCCTTCGCCGTGATCGGGGCCTGGCAGGTGGACGCGCGGGGAGAGCCCGGAGCCTTCCAGCACAACCCGAACTACCGCCCTTCCCCCGTGACTCTGGGCTGGCCGCGGCCGACCGACCCGGTGGACGCGTCCCTGCAGCTCGCGGCGAGCGGGCACGGACCCGACGAGGCGGTCCCCGGGGCGCTCGCGGCGGCGACGGTGTACCTGCCGGACGAGGGCGAGGACATCGCCGTCTACACGGACGCCGAAGGCCGGTTCGTCCCGGTGCTCACCCACCCGGATCACGCTCCGGCGCACGTGCCCCGGCTGCGCCCGGTGAACGGCGCGGAGCTGGCCCGGCTGCTCCCGCCCGATCTGACGCTCAAGCTCAACCCCGGTGGTCGGGTCTCCGTGCGGGTTCCCGTCTCCGACGTACGGGCCGCGGCGGAGCGGCTCGGCCACTAGGCTGATCCACAAGCTTGTCCACCGCACCGGGCTCGTGCACAGCACAGATAAGGATCGCGCCGATGGCCGACGCCAGTGAGAAGGAACGTCAGAAGGAAGAGCTCTACGCGCTCGACATCTCGGGCGTCGAGTGGCACGGCGCCCCTGGGACGACTCCGGACGAGGAGCGGGTGGAGATCGCGTATCTGCCCGAGGGGGCGGTGGCGATGCGGTCCTCGCTCGACAAGGAGACGGTGCTGCGGTACACGAAGGCAGAGTGGGACGCCTTCGTACTCGGGGCGCGCGACGGGGAGTTCGATCTCCGCTAGGACCGCTTCCAGGCATACGCGTGAGGGGGTGGCCCGCCGAACGGCGGACCACCCCCTCACGTGTGTCGTCGGCGTCTCAGCCCATGTTCATGCGGAACCTGGCGGCGTTGCCCTT
Organism: Streptomyces sp. NPDC006551; assembly: GCF_040611675.1. Lineage (NCBI taxonomy): Bacteria > Bacillati > Actinomycetota > Actinomycetes > Kitasatosporales > Streptomycetaceae > Streptomyces > Streptomyces sp. NPDC006551. The sequence continues at coordinate 34,495 of NZ_JBEXOT010000043.1, read as the reverse complement.
GTCGGTGTCCTGGTAGCCGATGACGGACTCGTCGAGCAGCTGCGCGATGCGCATCAGGTCCTGGTTCATGCCGGCCATGTCGCGGGTGAGACGGTCCTGGCTCTCGCGGTACGCGATCTTCGCCTCACCTTCCCAGTTGGATGCGACGCGGTTGACCTCGGCCATGAGGTCCTCGAGCTTCTGGCTGAGCTGCGTGGAGGTGAGGCGGACGTCGCCCGCCGCCTGCGTCACGGTGTCGTAATTGACGGCAGTGGTCATGTTCTTGGCTCCTGGAATGAGAGACGTGAAGGAGAGTCCGGCCCGAAGGATCAGGCCATGCCGAGGATGGCGCTCTGGCCGCTGCCGCTGTCGTCCATCTTGCGGAAGGACCGGATACGCTCCTCCTCCTCGCGCGTGAAGCCGTCCGCGCTCATCCGCATGACCTCTTCGAGCTTGACCAGCTCGACGCGCATGTTGCGCAGGCGCAGGTTCAGGTCGTTCTGGACCCGGTCGTACTCCTTGCTGGCCGCACCCTGCCAGCCGGCCTGAATGCGGTCCACGACGCCGTTGAGCGAGGTGATGCGTGCCTGCAGCTCGTCGTGGAAGTCCTGGATCCGGCCGGCGAGCTTGATCTGTTCGGCACTGGTTACGTTCAGGTCTTTCGACATCTTGCCCCTTCTTCCTTCGGTGGCGTCGACGGTTCTGCCGTCGGGCCCTCCGGTCGTGATACGGACGGGTATCTCTTGATGCCGCCCCCGTGCTGGGTCACTGCACTGCCGTGTCCCCGACCGCCACTCTAGCCATTTGGTACGACAGTTCCAACTGCAAAGGACCGAACTGGTACTTGGCGAATCGGCTCACCGGGCGGCTCCGTGACGGCGCCTGCTGTCGCGGATCACGGTGGCGGTCCCGGCGACCACCGCCACCAGCACACCACCGATGCCGAGGGCATAGGTGGCGAGTCGTTCGGTACGCTCCTGCGGCGTCTCGGTCAGCGCCAGGTGGGCCGGTTCGGGCGCGGGTGGCTTGGGCGGGCCCGGGTCCGGCGTGGGGGCGTTCTGCGGTACGGCTCCGTCGGCGAGCGCCCTGACCGGGTCGACGACGCCCCAACCGACGTGGTTGTCACGACCGTTGACGGACCGTACGGCGGTCTGCTCGATGCGGGCGACGATCTGGGCGGGGGTCCAGTCGGGGTACTTGGCGCGGAGCAGGGCCGCGACCCCGGAGACGTACGGGGCGGAGAAGCTGGTGCCGTTGTCGACGCACTGGCCGCCGCCGGGGACGGTGGAGACCATGTCGACGCCGGGCGCCGCGACGCCCACGAAGGTGCCGGACTGGGAGAACACGGCCCGTTCGTTGTTTCGGTCGGAGGAGGCGACGGCCAGCACGCCCGGGAAGGCCGCGGGATAGGTGTTCTTGAGTTTGCCGTCCATGCCGTCGTTGCCCGCCGAGGCGACGACGACGACCTTCGCCTTCAGCGCGCGGGCCACCGCCCTGCCCATCGCGGAGTCGGGGCTCAGCGGCTGGGTGGTGTCCTGCGAGATGTTGATGACATGGGCGCCCTTGGCGACGGCGTGGTCGATCGCCTGCGCCATCGTGTCGGACTTGCCGCTGTTCTTCTCGTCGTTCTGGCGGATCGGGATGATCGTGGCCTCGGGGGCCAGGCCGACGAAGCCGGTGCCGGGGCGCGGGCGGGCGGCGATGATGCCGGCCACCTTGGTGCCGTGGCCGACCAGGTCGACCGTGCCGTCGGTCTTGCCGCGCTGTTCGTCGCCGGGGCCCGGGTTGTTCTTGTCGGGCTTCAGATAGTCCTTGCCGGCCTTGGCGTCCACCGCGGTCTCCAGCTGCGGGTTGACGTCGTCGACTCCCGTGTCGATGACCGCGACCCGGATGCCCTTGCCCTTGGTGTCCTGCCAGAGCTCGTCGAGGAGGACTCGCTGGAGCGACCAGGGGATGCCCTCGATCTGCTTCTTCATCGGGAAGGTGCACTCGCCGCTGCCGTCGACGGACAGCTCTCGCGGTTCCTCGGCCGCGACGGCGGCCGGCGGGGCGGCGAGCAGGCCCGTCAGGACGGTGGCGGTGAGGAGGGCCGCCGTTCGGTACGTCACCGGTGCCACCCCCTTACGAACCCTGCGGCTGACGCGCGCTGTTGGTGTCGAGTCGCGGTCCCTTGGACAGGAACTCCGACCAGGTGATCGGGACGAGGACCGGTGTGACCTTCTCGTAGCCGAGACGCGTCTGTGCTTCGCTCGGTTCCGGGCGGCCGTCGGTCTGCTTGTCCTGGTCGCCCGTTCCGATGTCGGAGCGCGCGGCGTCGCTGTCGCCGTTCGCCTGGACCGCGTAGCGCAGGCCGGTGTCGGTGACCAGGAAGAGCGAGCCGTCGGGCTTGGTCTGGTTGCCCTGGACCTGGGTGTAGAGCAGGCCGCTGCCGGGCGTCACGTAGGTGCTGGTGCCGCCGGCGGTGATCTCGGCCGGGTACTTCGTACCGGCCCAGGTGGTCAGGGTGGTCCTGCCCTTGTCGTCCACGCTGTTGAGGACGCTGCACACGGTGTCCCGGGCGCCCGCGCCGCCGACGGCGTTGACCTGGGTGGACTTGCGGGTCGGCCAGCGGTACTGGGCGGCGAAGGTGGCGGCGTCCGGGACGAAGGAGGCGGCGTCGACGGCGGTGGCCTGGCCGTCCATGTCGAGGGTGTCGGTCTGCGGGGAGTTGATCAGCAGCCAGGCGGTGAACTCGGAGACCGGCTGGACCTTCCCGGGCAGCACCACGTAGTGCTGCGGTCCGGAGCCGGTCTGGGCGATCAGGACCATGCCCACCCGGTCCTCGGTCTTGGTCAGGCCGCCGCCGATGCCCGCCGCGTCGCCGACCTTGCCGGGGACCTGCGGGAACTCGACCGGGCTGCCGGTGTGCAGGGTGGCGAGCCAGTCGTCGGTGACGGACTGCGGTTCCTTGTGGAGGCCGACGAGGGCGGTGGTGAGGCCGGCGGACTCGTCGGGCGTGCCGGGCACCAGGTACTTCGTACCGGTGTGGTCGACGAGGTAACGGGCGCTGTCCTTCTGGCCCTTGACGTACATGATCTGTCCGTCGGCGAGCTTCTGCCCCTTGCCCTCGGTGCGGTGGAAGTCCCGCTCCGCGAAGACGAAGGTCGCCTTCTGGACGCTGCCTCCGGCGCCGCCGCCGGGCTGTTCACACACGGCCCAGCGCTTGGCCTTGCCGGCCTCGCCCGCGGCCGGCAGCCGGTCGGGCGCGTAGGGGATGCCGAGGATCGGTCCGCGCGGCGGATCGCCCTTGTCGAGCGTGGAGTCGTCGACCTGGATGACCGCGAACTCCTGCGGGGTGAGCAGCAGCCGGGCGGAGGCGAGGTTGAGGACGGGGTGCAGCAGCGTCTTCTTGTTCTTGCCCTTGCCCGTGGAGAGCACGACATAGCGGGTGGTCGACTGCTTGCCGACGATCACCTTGGTGCCCGGCTTGTCCCAGCCCTTGGGCGCCTTGGGGCTGAACATGCCCCAGGCCCCGAAACCGGCGAGCACCAGCGCGCCGACGATCAGGCCGGGGACGACCGCGCGCAGCGGCCTCGGCGCCCCCTCCTCCGTACCCGAGGGCGAAGGTTGGAGGAATGCGGCCACCGTGCGCTTCTTCGCAAAGGTGTACGCGTTGAGCTCATCCCGCCGTGATGCCATGAGTCCCCATATTCGTCAGACGCAGTCTTCACACGGGAGACCGGGGAGCATGGCACCCGGGCTCCGGCTGTCGGACCGGCCCCCTACTATGCCTGCTGTCCGGCAGTGCGTGTGGGGCGGGTAGGGTGATCCAGCCGCCAAAGCCCTGGCGGGCCAGGGTGATCGGGACGAATTGGGGGGATTCTCCATGATGGCATCCGCGACGCGGACGCGGCCCGCGGCGGCCGCACCCTCCTCCGCGCCCGCGGCGCAGCCGCAGGGCGGGGCCCCGGCGTCGGTGGCACCACGGCTGCAGGCACGCCCGGGACACTTCGGATCGTTCCGATTGCAACAGCTCGTGCTGATCGAGGTCGCGGCGGCGCTGTTGCTCGTGGCGTGGGTCGTCGAGCCGTTGTTGCTGGTCCCGGCGGGTGTGGTCGCGGCGCTGCTGGTGCTGCTCGCGGTGGTGCGCCGGCACCGCCGGTCGATGCCGGAGTGGCTCGGGACCTATCTCGCCCTGCGCGCGCGGACGCGCCGGGCCGCCTCGCTCACCGTGCCGGAGGGCACGGAGCCGGGTCTCGCGCCGGTGGTGGAGTGCGATCCGGCGCTGCGGACCTACACGTACAGCGACCGGGACCGCCGGCCGGTCGGGATGATCGGTGACGGCACGTTCCTCACCGTGGTGGTGCGGGTCGAGTCGGACGGCACGGCGCTCCGCCCGGACCGCTCGGCGCGGCCGCTGCCCGTCGCGCTGGTACGGGACGTGCTGGAGGTCGACGGCATCCGGCTGGAGTCCGCGCAGGTCGTGCAGCACACCCAGCCCGCGCCCGCGCCGCATCTGCCGGCGCAGTCGATGGCGGCACGCAACTACGCGCCGCTGCAGGCGCAGACGGGTTCGCCCGCGCTGCGGATCACCTGGGTCGCGCTGAAGCTGGACCCGGAGCTGTGCCCGGAGGCGGTCGCCGCGCGCGGTGGCGGCATGGAGGGCGCGCAGAAGTGTGTGGTGCGGGCGGCGGACCAGTTGGCGAGCCGGCTGGCCGGCGCCGGGTTCCGGGCGACGGTGCTCACCGAGCAGGAGCTGACGGGGGCGATCGCCACGTCGACGTGCGCGAGCCCGATGGCCATAGCGCAGGCCGGTCGCGGTCAGGCGCAGGCCCGCCGGACCCAGGAGACCGCGCGGACCTGGCGGGTGGACGACCGGCGGCACACGACGTACTGGGTGGGGCGCTGGCCCCAGCTGGGTGGCGCGGGCGGGGGCGCGGGGGCGTCGATGCCGCAGCTGATCGCACTGCTGACCTCGCTGCCGGCGCTGGCGACGACGTTCAGTCTGACGCTGAGCGGCGGTGACCGTCAGGAGGTGACGGTGACCGGCCATGTGCGCATCACCGGGCGGAGCGACGAGGAGCTGGTGGCGGCCCGGCACGAACTGGAGCGGGCGGCACGCGGGGTGAAGACGGGTCTGGTGCGGCTCGACCGCGAACAGGGGCCCGGCATGCTGGCCTCGCTGCCGCTGGGAGGTGCGCGCTGATGTCCTTCTCTTCTTCCACGGGTACGGGTTCCATGGGTACGGGTACGGGTTCCATGGGTACGGGGCCTGGTGCGGGTACGGGTGCCGGACGGCACGGCCGGTCGGGCCGGGGAGCCGGACGGGCCGCCAAGCCGCGGTTCGGGTTCGGGCTCATCGGGCCGCGCCGCGACCGCCACGCGGTGCCGCTGGAGCAACTCGGCGCCCTCGGCCTGCCGGTCGGCGACGACGGCATGGTCATCGGCGTGGACGCGGAGGGCCGGCCCGCGGTCCTGGGCATCAACCGGCCCACGCCGTACGAGGTGACGCTCATCGGCGGTCTGTGGACGGCGCAGGTGATGGCGTTGCGCGCGGCCGCGACGGGGGCGCGGGTCGCCGTGGAGACAGGCCGTGCGCCGGCGTGGACGGCGCTCGCGCAGGCCGCGGGCGGCGGTCAGCCGTGCGTCACGCTGCACGATGTCGGACGGGTCCCGCCGCAGGGCGCCTCGGCCGGCAGCCCGGTGGTCGTGGTGCGGGACTGCGGTATGCGGCCGCCGCGCGGCCGAGTCGTCTCGGGCCCCTGGCAGTCGGTGGTGACGCTGCTGCCCTATCTGAGCCCGGTGGCGCCGCGTCTTCTGGAGAAGTCCTCACTGGTCGGCGTGCAGCGGGTGTCTCCGGACGAGGCCGCGCAGATCGGCCGGATCATGGGCATCCCGCGTGCGGAGTCCGAGGCCTTGTCGACGCTCGCCGACGGGGTGACGCTGTGGTGTACGCCGAGTGACCGTCAGTTCGTGATGACCCAGGCGACGGATGCCGAGACCGGATTGTTGGGCAGCGCGCGGCGCATGGACTGAGCACACGCGACTATTCAAGTCCGTCCGTTTATGTGCCGATTTGAATCGCCATTCGATCACCTGGGCGTTCACTCTGCGGTGGGGGCAGGTCACTTGGGGGCGAGACGTGACCTATCGGACGGGCGGGGACGGGTTGTCCGCCCTGCCCCATCGACACTGTTGGCGATTAGGGTGGGAGGGGCCCGCCCACGACGGCACAAGGGTGCGCGACCACACCAGGAGGCAAAGTGAACGGCGATCGGGACGAGATCCACGGGGGCTGGAATCCGCCCGTCGATGATCAGTCCGACGCGGATCCCGCCGAGATTACGGGTGAGTTCACCATCGACTACACCCCTCCGGCCTGGTACACGCAGAACGCGTCGGGCAGCGGGGGCGCGGGGGGCGTGACCCCACCGCCGCCGACAGGCGCGCCCGTTGCCGTGCCGGGGCTTCCGGCGGGCAGCGGTTTCGAACCTCAGTGGACGCCGGCTCCGGCTCCGGCCGCGCCTTCGGCTCCGGCCGCCACTCCGGAGCCCCCGGCTTCGGCTCCGATTCCCGCTCCCGCCGCTCCGGCGGACGGAGGGTCGTTCGGTGGCGGGGACCTGGAGAGCGGCGCGACGATGCGGTTCTCCCCCGCGACGCTGAAGCGCGAGATGGCGGAGATCGCCGAGCGCGCGGAGAACAGCCGGACCGAGACCGCCGACACGGCCGCGGGCCAGGGCGTGGGGGGCGACCGTGCCCCGCAGCAGGGCGGCTCCCCGGAGCAGCCGGCCGCGAGCGGCGCGCCCGCCGGTCTCGACGCCGGCTCGCCGCAGGCGACGGGGGGAGCTGCCGCGAGCGCGTCCGACGGTGACGGCCCGGCAGAGGCCGACCCGTCGGCGACGACCGGCTCGGGCGGCGCACCGGACTCGCCCACCGCGAGCCCGGCCCTCCCCCAGCCCGACGCGGCGACCGGCGACGGCCACGCGGGGGGCGCGGACCCGTCCGCGACCGCCGATGCGACCGCCGCACCGGAGCAGCCCGCCCCCGCGGGCGACCGCCCCGCGGGAGCGGCGGATGACGAGGCGCCCGGCACGGGCGAGAGCCCTGCGGCCGAGGACGCGACCGCAGGCGGCGACAGCGCGGAGCCGGAAGGCACCGAGGCCGGTGCGGCGAGCCCGGGTGCCGAACCGGCCGTACGGTCCACGGGCGAGGGGGCCGCCCCGGCGCCCCTGGACGCTGCGCCCGCCACCCCCGAGGACTCTCCCCAGGACGCCGCGCCGATCGCGCCCGCCGCGCCCGAGCCGTGGAACCCCGGCGCCCCGCAGGGTGGTGCCGGACTGCCGCCGCTGCCGCCGTCCTTCCAGCCTGCGGCGCCCGCGTCCGCGCCGCAGTGGCCCGCGCCCGCCGGTGACCAGCCGGTCCCCCCGGCCGCTCCGCTGCCCGCCGCCGCGTCGTGGCCCACCCCGGGGACGCCGGGCGCCCAGCCGCCCGTACCACCGCAGGCCGCTCCCGGCGGTTACGGCTTCCCGCAGCCAGGACAGCCGATGCCCGCGCCGGGGCCGGTGCCCCCGCAGGCCCAGGCTCCCGACACCAACGCCCCCGCCCCGCAAGGCGGATACGGCTTCCCCCACCCCGGGGCCCCGCAGCCCGGCGCACCCGCCCCGCAAGGCGGATACGGCTTCCCCCACCCCGGTGCGCAGCAGCCCGCCGCCCCGCAGCCCGGCGCACCCGCCCCGCAGGGCGGATACGGCTTCCCCCACCCGGCCGCCGCCCAGCAGCCCGGCACACCCCCCGCCCCGCAGGGCGGTTACGGCTTCCCGCATCCCGGCGCCCAACCGGTGCCCGGGCAGATGCCGCCCGAGCAGCCGATGCCCGCACAGCAGGCTCCGGTGCCCCAGCAGCCCGGGCAGCCGGGGGTGGATCCGCGGACCGGGGCGGCCTGGCCCACGGCGGTCACGCACGACCAGCGCGAGCGTTCCGTGCCCGGCGCCCCGCTCGGGTACAACGCGGCCGTGGAGCTCTCCTCCGACCGGCTGCTGCGCAACAACAAGCAGAAGCCCAAGTCCAGCCGGACGCCCGGTGCCGCCGCCCGCTTCAAGCTCGGCGGCAAGAAGGAGGAGGCCGAGCGGCAGCGCAAGCTCGACCTGATCCGTACGCCGGTGCTGTCCTGCTACCGGATCGCGGTCATCTCCCTCAAGGGCGGTGTCGGCAAGACCACGACGACGACCGCGCTGGGCGCGACGCTCGCCACCGAGCGCCAGGACAAGATCCTCGCGATCGACGCCAACCCGGACGCCGGTACGCTCGGCCGCCGCGTGCGGCGCGAGACCGGGGCCACCATCCGGGACCTGGTGCAGGCGATCCCGTATCTGAACTCGTACATGGACATCCGCCGCTTCACCTCGCAGGCGCCCTCCGGTCTGGAGATCATCGCCAACGACGTGGACCCGGCCGTCTCGACGACGTTCAACGACGAGGACTACCGGCGCGCGATCGACGTCCTGGGCAAGCAGTACCCGGTCATCCTCACCGACTCCGGCACCGGTCTGCTCTACAGCGCGATGCGGGGTGTGCTCGATCTCGCCGACCAGCTGATCATCATCTCCACGCCCTCCGTCGACGGTGCCTCCAGCGCGTCGACGACGCTCGACTGGCTCTCCGCGCACGGGTACGCGGAGCTGGTGCAGCGCTCCATCACGGTCATCTCCGGGGTTCGCGAGACCGGAAAGATGATCAAGGTCGATGACATCGTGCAGCACTTCCAGACCCGCTGCCGCGGGGTTGTCGTGGTGCCGTTCGACGAGCATCTCGCGGCGGGCGCCGAGGTCGACCTGGACATGATGCGGCCGAAGACCCGTGAGGCGTACTTCAACCTTTCGGCGATGGTCGCCGAGGACTTCGTACGGGCGCAGCAGGCGCAGGGGCTGTGGACCGGTGACGCTCAGGGTGGCATGCCACCGCACATGGCCCCGCCGATGCCGGGACAGCCGGGACAGCCGCAGGCGTACCCGTCGCAGGGCCAGCCGTATCCGCAGCAGCCGGGACAGCCGTACGCTCCCCAGGCACCGCAGCCCGGTCAGCCGTACGGCGGACAGCCGGGCCAGCCGGGGCAGCAGCCGTACCCGCAGCAGGGGCAGCCGCAGCCGTACCCCCCGCAGCAGCCCTATCCGCAGCAGCAGGCGGGGCAGCAGCCCGGCGTCCCCCAGGCCTGGCAGCAGCAGCCCGCGGCCCCGCAGCCGCCAGCGGACGCGCAAGGTCATGTCCCGCCCTCCGGATGGCCGCAGCAGCCTCCGCAGACGCCTCCGCAGGCTCCGCCAGCCCCTCAGCAGTAAGGCGTCACAGGAGTAGACCAATGAGGCTCCGCACCGGTTCGCCGGGGCGGAGCCTTCTTGTATTCCCGCAGTCCACAAGGGGTTTGAGTCATCGTTGACTCACCCGTCCACCGCTGATAGACCTTCGCTTCACCAGTTGGCGCCCCAAGATCCACGACGCGAGGTCACGTCCCATGGTCATGGTCACGAAGGTTCCACCCCGCCCGGTCGTCCCCGGCAGACTCCTGCGACTCCTCCTCGCCGCCGGCGTCACCGCCACCGCCGTGGTGGCCGTCCCACAGGCCGCCCAGGCGGCCCCTCCGGCGAAGGACGACGCGAAGGGCGGCGGCACCACGCTCACCGTCGCCGTCTCGCAGAGCATCGACTCGCTGAGCCCCTTCCTCGCCCAGAAGCTCGTCTCCACCAGCATCCACCGGCTGGCCTACGAGTACCTCACGAACTACGACGCCAAGGACGCCAAGCCCATCCCGGGCCTCGCGACCGAGTGGAAGTCCTCGCCGGACAAGCTGACCTGGACCTACACGATCCGCACGGACTCGAAGTGGTCCGACGGCAAGCAGGCCACCGCCGAGGACGCCGCCTGGACCTTCAACAAGATGATGACGGACGAGAACGCCGCCACCGCGAACGGCAGTTTCACGTCCAACTTCAAGAAGGTCACCGCGCCCGACCCGCGGACGCTCGTCATCGAGCTGAAGAAGCCGCAGGCGACGATGACGGCGCTGGACGTGCCGATCGTGCCCAAGCACGTCTGGGAGAAGGTCGGCGACTTCTCGAAGTTCAACAACGACAAGACGTTCCCGATCGTCGGCAACGGCCCGTTCGTCATCACGGACTTCAAGGTCGACCAGTACATCAAGCTGAAGCCGAACAAGGGCTTCTGGCGCGGCGCGCCCAAGTTCGACGAGCTGGTCTTCAAGTACTACAAGGACGGGGACGCGGCCGTCGCCGCGCTGCAGAAGGGTGAGGTGTCCTTCGTACCGAATCTGACACCCGCTCAGGCGGCGGCGCTGAAGTCGGCGAAGAACATCAAGGTCAACGACGCCCCCGGCCGCCGCTTCTTCGCGCTGGCCACCAACCCGGGCGCCCGGTCCAAGGACGGCAAGACCTTCGGCAACGGTCACAAGGCGCTGCTCGACCCGGCCGTCCGCAAGGCGCTGTTCCTGGCCGTGGACCGGACCACGATCGTCGACAAGGTCTTCCAGGGCCACGCCGTGGAGGGCGAGGGCTACATCCCGCCGCGCTTCGGCCAGTACTTCTGGAAGCCGGGTGCCGGGCAGAAGCTGGGATACGACCCCGCGCAGGCCGAGCGGATCCTCGACCAGGCCGGGTACCGGAAGAACGGTGAGGGCAAGCGCGTCGGCAAGGACGGCAGGCCGCTGGACTTCCGGATCCTGTGCCACGCCACCGACCCGAACGACAAGGCGGTCGGCAAGTACCTCCAGGAGTGGTGGGGCGAGCTCGGCATCGGGCTGAAGGTCGAGTGCCTCGACAACGTCGGCGACCCGTGGACGAAGGGCGACTACGACCTCGCCTTCGACGGCTGGTCGGTCAACCCGGACCCCGACTACGTTCTGTCGATCCACACCTGCGGCACCCTGCCCGCGACGCCGAAGGACACCGGCGCCACCGACAACTTCATCTGCGACCCGCGGTTCGACGCGCTGTACGCGCGGCAGTCGGCGGAGTACGACGCCGCCAAGCGGGCGGATCTGGTCAAGCAGATGCAGTCCCGGCTGTACGACACCGGGTACATGAACGTCATGGCGTACCCGAACGCCCTCGAGGCGTACCGAACGGACCACATCACGTCGATCACCACGATGCCGGAGGCCGCCGGCAACCTCTACGGTCAGGACGGCTACTGGAGCTGGTGGTCGGCCGTGCCCGCGGCCTCCGGCGACGGTGAGGAATCCGGTTCGTCGACCGGCGTCTGGCTGGTGATCGGCCCGGCTCTCATCGTGCTCGTCGCGGTCGGCGTCTGGGCCGCCGTGCGCCGCCGCTCCACCGCCGACGACCGCGAGTAGTCGCGTGACGACGGCAGGCACCCCCGCCGACGTGGTGCGGACCGACAAGGTCCGCGCCACGGACGGCGCCTCCCGCACCGGATCCGCCCTCGGCTACCTCCGCCACGCGGCGGGCAAGCTGGGCGGCGCGGCCGTCTCGCTGTTCGCCGTGCTCGTCACCAGCTTCTTCCTGTTCCGGATCATCCCCGGTGACCCGGTCAAGGCGATGACACACGGCGTGCCGACCTCGGCCGAGCAACTCGCCACACTCCGCAGGCAGTTCGGCCTCGATCTGCCGCTGTGGCAGCAGTTCACGGACTACTGCGCCAAGGCGCTGAGCGGCGACCTCGGCACCTCGTACCAGTTCCACGCCCCGGTCGGCGAGCTGATCGCGCAGAAGCTGCCCGCCACGCTCCTGCTGACCGGTGTCGCGGTGCTGATCTACTCGGCGCTCGGCCTCTGGCTCGGCACCCGCTCCGCCTGGCACCACGGCGGGCTCGGCGACCGGGTCAACACAGGCGTCGCCCTGACGCTGTGGTCCGTGCCCTCGTTCTGGCTCGGACTGCTGCTGATCATCGTGTTCTCGGTCGGCGTCGGTCCGGTCCCCGGGCTCTTCCCGACCGGCGGCATGGAGTCGGGCGCGGGCGAGACGGGCTTGGCGTACGTCCTCGACGTCGCCCACCACATGGTGCTGCCGGTCCTCACCCTGGTCGCCGTCGGGTACGCCCAGACCCTGCTGGTCATGCGCTCCTCGCTGCTCGACGAGATGGGCGGCGACTATCTGACGACGGCGCGGGCGAAGGGGCTGCGCGACGACCTCGTACGCCGCCGGCACGCCGTGCCCAACGCCCTTCTGCCGACGGTCACCATGGTCTTCATCAACCTCGGTCATGTGGCGGCCGGTTCGATCCTGGTCGAGACGGTGTTCTCCTGGCCGGGTCTGGGCGGGCTGTTCTACCAGGCGCTCAGCGTGCCCGATCTGCCGCTCGTGCAGGGCCTGTTCGTGGTGTTCGCCGGAGCGATGATCGTGATGAACCTGATCGCCGACCTGCTCTATCCGCTGCTCGACCCCCGGGTGGGCCGATGACGACCTCTCTGACCTGGGCGCGGCGGAAGAACGCCGTGGCCCGCTTCTGGCGGCAGTACCGCGGTCACCGCGCCGGGCTCTACGGCCTGGCGGGGCTCGCCCTGATCGCGCTGCTCGCGCTGACCGCTCCGCTGACCGTGGGCGCCGACGTGCAGTCGGTGACGAACGCTCCCGGTACGGCCATGGAGTCGCCGAGCTCCACGTTCCCGCTGGGCACCGACCAGTTCGGCCGTTCGCTGCTCGGGCTGCTGATCTGGGGCGCGCGGATCTCGCTGCTCGTCGGGCTGCTCGCGGCGGCGCTCTCGGTCGCCATCGGGACGCTCGTCGGCATCGTCGCGGGCCATTACGGCGGCTGGTTCTCGACCGTCGTCATGCGGATCACCGACTGGTTCCTGGTGATGCCGGCGCTGGTCCTGGCGATCGTGCTGGCGACGGTGATGTCCCGCTCGATCTGGACGGTGATCCTGGCGATCGGTGTCACCAGCTGGCCGACGACGGCCCGGCTGGTGCGTGCGCAGACGATCGCGGTGGAGTCGCGCCCGTACATCGAGCGGGCCACCGCGCTGGGCGGCGGGCACGGGCACATCATGAGCCGGCACGTGCTGCCCAACGTGATACCGCTGGTGCTCGCGCAGACCACGCTCGGCATCTCCACCGCGATCCTCACCGAGGCAACGCTGGCCTTCCTCGGGCTCGGTGATCCGACGGTGGTGTCGTGGGGCGGCATGCTCCAGGACGCGCGGGAGGCGGGCGCGGTCTCCTCGGGCCACTGGTGGTACCTCGCCCCGCCCGGGATCGCGATCGCGCTGGTCGCGCTCGCCTTCACGCTGTGCGGCCGGGCGATCGAGTCCGTGCTCAACCCGAAGCTGGGGGTGGGGCGTTGAGCCTCCTGGAGATCCGCGACCTGTCGGTGACCTATGGGTCGGGGGCGGCCGCGGTGCCCGCCGTACGGGGGGTCGATCTCACTCTGGGCGCCGGACGGAAGCTCGGGGTCGCGGGCGAGTCGGGGTGCGGGAAGTCGACGATGGCGCTGGCGCTGCTGCGTCTCCTTCCGCCGTCCGCCCGTCTGACGGGCGAGATCCTGCTCGACGGCGAGGACGTTCTCACCATGAAGTGGGGACGGCTGCGGGCGGTGCGCTGGGCGGGGGCGTCGATCGTCTTCCAGGGCGCGATGCACTCGCTGAACGCGGTCCACCGGATCGGCGACCAGATCGCCGAACCGCTGCTCGTGCACGGGCGGGCGACCCCGGCGGCGGCGCGGAAGCGGGTCGGTGAGCTCCTCGAGCACGTGGGGCTTCCGGCGGCGCGGGCGGTCGCGTATCCGCACGAGCTGTCCGGCGGGCAGCGCCAGCGGGTGATGATCGCGATGGCGCTCGCCTGTGACCCTCGGCTGATCGTGGCGGACGAGCCGACGACCGCGCTGGACGTGATGATCCAGGCCCAGATCCTGCGGCTGATCGAGCGGCTGGTCGCCGACGAGGACATCAGCCTGCTGATGATCAGCCACGACCTGGCGGTCCTCGCCGACACCTGCGACCGGCTCGCGGTGATGTACGCCGGGCGGGTGGTGGAGGAGGGCCCGGCGCGAGCGGTGTACGACGCCGCCGAGCACCCGTACGGGCGGGCGCTGTCCTCGGCGTTCCCGAGGATCGGCGACCCGGCGTCGCGGCGGGCGCCGCGCGGGCTGCCGGGCGACCCGCCGGACCCGGCGGACCTGCCGGGCGGGTGCGCGTTCCACCCGCGCTGCCCGGTGGCGGTGGAGGTGTGCGGCGAGCAGGACCAGGAATTGCGGGCGGCGGGCGCGGGGCGCCGGGCGGCCTGCGTACATGTCGGGAGCGGCTCATGAAACCACTGGATCCGCACGCGGCGACGTCGGGCACGGCGTCGCCGGACGCCGTGGCGTCCTCGGACGGGGCACCGGCACGGCCGCTGCTGGCGGCGTCCGGGCTGCACATCGCCTTCCCCGGGCGGCGTGGGGCGCCCGCCGCACGGGCCGTGGACGGGGTGGATCTGGACATCGGCGAGGGCGAGATCGTGGCGCTGGTCGGCGAGTCGGGGTGCGGCAAGACGACGCTGGCCCGCTCGCTGCTCGGCCTGGTGCCGCCCACGTCCGGGACGGTCACCTTCGCCGGTGAGCCGTTGTCGTACACCCCGCGCGCCCTGAAGGCGTACCGGAAACGGGTCCAGCTCGTTCTGCAGGACCCGAGCGGCTCGCTGAATCCGCGGCACACGGTGTACGACGCGGTGGCGGAGGGGCTGCGGATCCACGGGTACGACGGGGACGAGCGGGCCGCCGTCGCCGCGGCCCTCGCGCGTGCCGGGCTACGGCCGCCGGAGCGCTTCTTCCTGCGCTATCCGCACGAGCTGTCCGGCGGCCAGCGCCAGCGGGTCGTCATCGCCGGCGCCCTGGTCCTCGAGCCGGAACTGATCGTCGCCGACGAGCCGGTGGCCTCGCTGGACGCCTCGGTACGCGGTGAGATCCTGGCCCTGCTGCTGCGTCTGCGGGACGACCTGGGCCTCTCGGCGCTGGTCGTGACCCATGACCTGGGTCTCGCGTGGAACATCGCGGACCGGGTGGCGGTGATGTACCTGGGGCGGATCGTGGAGACGGGCTCCGTGGAGTCCGTACTGACTTCGCCTCAGCACCCGTACACCCGCGCCCTTCTGTCGGTGCTTCCGGAGTCCGGGGGCGAGCCGGTGGTGCTGACCGGCGAGCCCCCGGACCCGTCCCGCATCCCCTCCGGGTGCCGCTTCCACGCCCGCTGCCAGGTCCTCGCCTCGGGCGAGGCGGCAGCGGTCGCCGACCGCTGCCGGGGCGAGGATCTGCCGGTGCTCGGCGGCGGCAGCGGGGCGCGGGGCGCGGCGTGCCACTGGGTGGCACACCGCGGGGGGACGGGAGGCTGATCCCGTCGGCAGAGAGAGTCGGGTCAGCCCTTCTTGGGCCCGCCGGGCTTCGGCGCGCCGCCTCCCTCGGGCAGGGTCTCGCAGGAGCTGATGGACGTCCGTGTGGAGACCGACTTCACGAGGCAGGTGTCCTTGCCGACGCCGGCGTCCACCGTTCCCCAGTGTTCTCCGACGGTCAGGACCGCCCCTCCGTGCCCACTGATCTTGTCGTCGCCGGGCCCGGCCTGGATCAGTCCACCGGACTCCGGACCCAGGGCGGCGGCCTCGATGGTGTCGTTCTCGCTGCCGCCGAGGACGCGGGCGGAGAAGTCGATGATGCCCGTCTTGATGGTGTCGGCGCCGTCGTTCCCGGTCACGATTCCGCCGCCGCGGTTGAACTGTCCGGGTGCACCGGAGACCGAACCGGTGGTGATCTTGTCGTCACCGTCGTCACCGTGGACGACGGCGCCCAGCTTCGCGCCGTCGCCGCGCACGGTGGCCACCTTGATGATGTCGTTGCCGCGGTTGCCCCGGACCATGCTGAAGGTGGTCTGCGGCACCAGGTGCTTGGCGCGGATCACGTCGTTGCCCTCGCCGCCCATCAGGGCGGAGTCGATGACCAGGCCCCTGACCTCGATCATGTCGTGGCCGCCGCCGCCGGAGACGGTGACGCCTTCCAGGTCGCTGTCGCAGAAGATGTGGTCGTCGTGCGGGGTGCCGTTGACCTGGTTCCCGGGCGGCGCGGGGACGTCGTTGACCCAGCACTGGTGCATGGGGACGCGGCCCTTCTGAGCACCGGACGCCTGGGCGGGTGCTCCGGCCACGGAGACGACGGCCACGCCGGCGAGCAGCGCGGTCAGGGCGGCCGGGCCGCGCACGGCCTTGCGGAGGGATGGCGGGGTGGTGACGGACATTGCGGGTCTCCTTTGCGAAATGGCGAGAGATGCCAGGGGGACGAGCGGTCGAGCGGTCGAGCGGTCAGGTGGTCGTGGTGCGCGCGGGGTGCGCCGCGGGCGGGCAGCCGACGATCCGGCGGGCGTTGAGGTCGGTTTCCAGGGACGGCACGGCGGCCGTGGTCCATCTGCCGAGGCACATCTCCGCGGTGATGCCGGGGCCGAAGCCGGCCACGATGCCGCGGGCGCCCTCGGGCAGGCCGCCCTCGTCGAAGAGCCGGCGTACCGCGTCGAGGACGACGGCGCTGGCGATGTTCCCGTACTCCGTGAGGGTGGCCCGGCTGAACCGGAAATCCTCCGGCGGGACTTCGAGGAAGTGACTCAGGTCGTCCAGGATCCGGGGTCCGCCGGCGTGGATGATGTAGAAGTCCAGGTCGCCGGCGTCCCAGCCGTGCGCGTCGGCGATCTCGCGGAGCGCGGGTGCCAGCGGCTCCATGGTGGTCGGCACCCGCTTGTCGAGCAGGAAGTGGAAACCGGTGGCCCGGACGCTGTACGCGATCCAGTCCTCGGTGTCGGGGACCAGGTGGGAGTTGTTGCGTTCCAGGGCGATCCCGGTGCCGCCCTTCCCCCGGACGACCGCCGACGCGACGGCGTCGCCGAACAGCCCGTTGGAGAGCAGCGAACCCACGCCGAGGTCGGTGGGCTGGTAGCACAGCGAGCAGAACTCGCAGGCGACGATGAGGACGTTGGCGTCCGGGTAGGCGACACAGAAGTCGTGCGCCCGGTTGATGGCGGCGCCGCCCGCCGCACAGCCCAGCTGGGCGATGGGCAGCTGCCGGGTGTGGCTGGGGAAGCCCATGGTGTTGATCAGCCAGGCGGTGAGTGAGGGCATCATGAAGCCCGTGCACGACACGAAGACGATCATGTCGATGTCGGCGGGGCGCAACCCGGCGTTGCGCAGGGCCTCCTCGACGACCTTCGGCACCCGGGCCTTCGCCTCCGCCTCGTACCGCGTGTTGCGTTCCTCGAAGCCGGGATGCTTCAGCGTCTCCTCGATGGGCTGCACGATGTGCCGCTGAGTGACACCGGTGTTCTCGATCAGCCGCAGGGCCAACGGCAGTTGGGGGTGATCGGCATGTCGCGAACGGGCGAGAGCGAGCGTCTCCTCCCTTGTGATCACGTACTCCGGTACGGCCACCGCGGGTTTGCACAGAGTCACCACGACACTCGCTCCTTCGATCAGGTACGTCGTGAACTGCCGCCACACTCACCCGGCGACGGCGACCCCGCAACCGCGAGCGTCACGAAATGCGTACGGAGAGTCACTCGGGTGCCGTCGGCGGCCGGTCCCGGCCGTGCTCCGTTCAGGGGGCTGTGGCCGCCCACCGTGTCGCGGCATCCCCCGCCCGGGAACAGCCTCCCCATGACCTCCGAACCGACGGCCGCGTCACGGCCGGCACGCACCTGGGCGGTCGACGACCTGCCCGCCCTGGATTTCGACCCCCTGCTGACCGAACTGCTCGACAAGGAGCCGGTGGCCCGCATCCGGCTGCCCTTCGCCGCCGAGAACGAGGCGTGGCTGGTCACGCGGTACGACGACGTCCGCGCGGTGACGTCCGATCCGCGGTTCAGCCGGACGGCTCTGCTCGACCGCATGGTGACCGGGATGACCGGCCACATGGTGGCCTCGAAAGCGGCGCTGAACTACGCCGATCCGCCGTACCACACCCAGCTGCGCAAGGCCGTGACCAAGGCGTTCACCGGCCAGAGCACCAAACGGCTGCGCCCGTTGGCGCAGGCGACCACGGACCGGCTGCTCGACGCGATGGAGGAGTCGGGCCGTCCCGCCGATCTGATGAAGCATCTGCACGGCCCCCTGCCGATGGCCGTGGTCTGCGATCTCCTCGGCATCCCCGACGAGGACCGCGCGGAGCTGGCGTCCTGGCCGGACCTGATCCTGTCCTCGGGGCCGGGTCCGGAGAGCAGCAGGGCGGCCAAGGCGCAGATCCACGGCTACATCAGCCGGCTGCTCGACCAGCGGCGCGCGGAGCCGCGCGAGGATCTGGCCGGCGTGCTCGCGGAGTCGCTGGAGGAGGGCCGGATCAGCACCGACGAGGCCGTCTCGCTGGCCATGGCGATCCTGATCAGCGGCGCGCACGCGGTCCGGAACAACAGCGCCAACATGGTCTACCTGCTGCTCACCCGTCCGGACCTGATGGCCCGTCTGCGGGCCGAGCCGGAGCTGCTGCCGCAGGCGGTGGACGAACTGCTGCGCTGGATCCCGCACCGCAACGGCGTCGGGCTGCCGCGCATCGCCACCGAGGACGTGGAGGTCGGCGGGGTGCTGATCCGAGCGGGTGAGGCGGTGTACGCGTCCTACCTCGCCGCCAACCGGGATCCGCTGGTCTTCAAGAACCCGCACGACGTCGACTTCGACCGGGCGGGCACCGGGCATGTCTCCTTCGGGCACGGGCCGCACCACTGCATGGGGGCGATGCTCACCCGGATGGAGTCCGAGGTGATGCTCTCCACGCTGCTGAGGCGCTACCCGGAGCTGCGTCTCGCGGGGGCGCCGGAGGAGACGGTCTTCCAGTCCAAGGGCCTGATTCGCGGCCCGAAGGAGCTGATCGTCACCTGGTGACGCCGCGAGCCGGGCCGGACCGGAGCCGGCCGGGCCTCCTCCCGGACAGGGGCATCGCGCTCAGGCGCGGTGCCCCTGGTCGTACGCCTCGGTCAGCTCGCGGCACCGCTTCACGTCCCCGGCCATCGCTTCCAGCAGGTCGTCGAGGGTGGCGAACTTGAGCATGCCGCGGACGTACGCGAGGAAGTCCACGGCCACGTGCAGGCCGTACAGGTCGAGGCCCTCGCGGTCGATGGCATACGCCTCGACCGTCCGCTCCGTGCCGTCGAACTGCGGATTGGTGCCGACGGAGATCGCGGCCGGCATGCGCTCCCCGGCGGCCGTCAGCCAGCCGGCGTACACGCCGTCGGCGGGGATCGCGGTGTGCGGCAGCGTCTCGACGTTGGCGGTGGGGAAGCCGAGCTCCCGGCCGCGCTGGGCACCGCGCACGACGATGCCCTCGACACGGTGCGGGCGGCCGAGGATCTCCGCGGCGCCCTCCATGTCTCCCTCGGCGACCAGGCGGCGGGTGAGCGTGGAGGAGAACGGCTCGCCGCCGCCCGCCGTGCCGCTCACATAGAGGTCGACCACCTCGACCTCGTAGTCGTAGGTGGCGCCCAGTTCGGCCAGGAAGGCGACGTCACCGGCGGCCCGGTGGCCGAAGCGGAAGTTCGGGCCCTCGATGACGGCGGTCGCGTGCAGCTTGTCCACGAGGACCTTCACGATGAAGTCCGCCGGGGAGAGCTTCGAGAACTCGGCCGTGAACGGCAGGATGAGCACCGCGTCCACCCCCAGCTCCGCCATCAGCTCGGCGCGCCGGTGGTGCGGGGCGAGCAGCGGCGGGTGACTGCCGGGCCGCACGACCTCGGAGGGGTGCGGGTCGAAGGTGACGACGACCGAGGGGACGCCGAGCTCGCGCGCCCGCTCCACCGCCCGCCCGATGATCAGCTGGTGCCCGCGGTGCACGCCGTCGTAGGAGCCGATGGTGACGACGCTGCGCCCCCAGTCCTGGGGGATGTCCTCCAAGCCACGCCAGCGTTGCACTGTGACCGCTCCTCGTCCGCCTGTTCGCCGATTACGCAGGTCTAAGACTGCCATGCTCCCGGCCGCCGGTTCGCATCGGCATGGAACTGCCGAGTCTCTCGACGGTACGGCGGGTGCTCGGGCCGACGAGGGCGGCCCATTCAGGGGGGTCCCCGGACAGCCAGCCGGCCAGTTGCGCGGCGAAGGCGGGGATTTCGCGGGCGAGCTCGACGAGCCGACGGTCGAAGCGGTTCGCGCCCTCGGGGGTGCGCACGAGGAGCAGACCGGTGCGGTGGACGAGATCACGGGTACGGACCTCGCTGCGCCGGTCGCAGCCGAGGGCGGCGGCGCGCAGCAGCGCGTCGAGGACGGCCGGGTCGCGCGACGCGTCCGGTTCGTACGTCTCGTACGTGAGGAGTACGTCGAGGAGCTCGGTCCGCAGGAGGCGGGAGGCGCCGGTGCCGGGGGCCGCGAGGACGGGCGCGAAGGCGCTGCGGACGGCGGCGGGGTGGACGCGGAGGAGGCCGGTGACGAGGGGGAAGAGGACGGCCCTGGCGGCCGGGCCGTGTTCGAGACGGCGGTCCACGTAGGCGGCGGCGTGCGGTGCGCCCTCGGGGTGGCGGTCGACGTACTCGCGGACGAGGTCGGCGGCGCGGCGGGCGAGGGCGGGGGCGGTGATCTCGGCGAGGGCGCGCAGCACGTCGGCGGCCGCGTCGCCGGGTCCGTCCAGGCGGCTCCGGAACGCGGCGAGCACGGGCTCGGGGTGGGTGGCGAGCGCGACGGCCAAGGCGCGCGCGGGCACCCGGGGCTCCGCGAGCGCGCGCGGCAGGTGGCGGGTGCGGGTGTGGGGGTCGCGGACCAGCAGGCCGAGGGCGGGGCCGTGCAGCTCCGGGTCGCCGGGCCGGGCGAGCAGGGCGAGAGCGGCGTAGCGCAGAAGCTCGCGGTCGGCGCCGGTCCGGACGTGCTCGGCGACCACAGTCCCGTAGGCCGCCGCCGCCGCGCGGCGTTCCGGGCGGCCGTCGTCGTGCGCCCACCGGTCGACGGCCCGGCACACAGCGGACGGCTCCTCCTCGGCGAGCGCGGCCAGCAGCCCGTCGGCGAGGGGGTGGGCGGTGGCGGCGAGCGCCTCGCACAGGTCGTCGACGGCCAGGTTCCGGTGCGTGTGGAGCAGCGCCTGGGCGGCGGTGCCGACGGTCGCGTACGGAGCGGCGGGCAGCGGCCGCACGTCGCCGAACCACCGGCACAGCGACGGCTGTACGCTGCGGGGCTCGGCGGCCAGCCGTGCGGCGACGGAGTCGAGGTAGCGCGGCCTGCCTGCCTCGCCGGGCGGCCCGTCGGCGGTCACGAGCCGTCGCCACAGATCCATCCGCTCGTCCTCGCCGATGCGCAGGGCGTCCCAGAACGACGGCCCGAAGAGCCCGAAGACACCCGGCGCGGCGGACGAAGCCCCGTCCGCCGTGGAGGGACCACCGCCCGGGACACCCCCGGCACCCGTACGGTCTAGTAGCCCGCCGACGAGGAGGCTGTCCGGGGCAAGGGAGCCGGCTGGGGTCCGGGGCCCGTCAGGGGGGCGCGGCCCATCGGTGGCGCGGGGCTCATCAATGGCCCGGAGCCCGTCAGGGGCGCGCGACCCGTCGGTGGCCCTGGGTCCGTCAGAGGTGCGAGGCCCGTTGGTAGCCCTGGGTCCGTCAGGGGCGCGGGACCCATCGGTAGCCCTGGGGCCGTCAGGGGTGCGAGGCCCGTCGGTGGCCCGGAGCCCGTCAGGGGCCCGGGCCACGACACCGGTGCTGGAACCGTCGGTGCCGAGGGGGCCGGCAGCGGCCCAGGTCTCGCCACCGGTCCGGAACCCGCCGGCGGTCCGGGATCCATCGCCGCCCGGTGAACCGTCCGTGGCCCGGGAGCCGGCAAGGGCCCGAGGCCCGTCGGCGCGCCCGGCTCCGCCTCCGGCCCGGATGGGCCGGTCGGGGGCGGCGGCCGCCTCAAGGCCAAGGTCGTGCCCGGCGGGCCGCGGGCGCGATCGGCGGGGGACGGTGGCGGCCGGCGTCCCGGGCGGGGTCGCGCCGATGCGGTCGGCGAGGTGACGCAGGACGGGCAGGTACGGCCTCGGGTCCGGGACGCCGAGGAGACAGTCGGCGAGGAGGCGGCTGCCCCACCAGGCGCCGTCCGTGGCGTCCAGGCCGGCGTCGGAGAGCCGGGCGAGCCCGTCGACCAGCCCCTCCAGGCGCGGCGCGAGCGCGGCGGGGCCCTGGTCGCGGTCCAGGAGAAGCAGGGCCTGGAGCACCGGGCCGATGCGGTGGCGTGGTACGGGGAGCGGGCGCGGCGCCACCTCGGCGGACCCGTGCGCGCCGGGCGGCGGGCCGTGGGGCGTGGACAGGGCGCGGGAAGCGGCGCGCCGGGACGGGAGCCGGACAGGGGCGCCCTCGTGCCAGCGGTGGACCAGCGCGTGCAGGGCGCCGTCGACATCGAGGTGCGCGCCCTGGATCCAGTCCGCGAGCTCCTCGTGCCCGAAGCGGTAGCCGGATCCCGCCGGGACGAGGAGCCCCTCGGTCAGGACGGCGGAGGCCCAGCCGGTCCGCCACGGGAACAGCTCCTCGAAGGACTCCCGGTCCAGCTCGCCCTGGCCCGGGCCCAGGCACCGGCGGGCAGCCTCGTGGACCTGTCCGCCGACCCGTGCCGCGAGGCGGCGCACGGCGGTGCCCCGGACGAGGGGGCGGGATCCGGCGGCGATCCGTACGGCGATCCGCAGACACATCAGATCCAGGTGGGCCGAGAAGATCTCCTCCCGTCCGGGCCGCCCCGGCACCGCTCCGGGCAGCGCCTCCCGCACCTCGGCGAGCAGCCGCAGCGCCAGCGGGTGCCGGGCGTCGGCGGCGGCCAGGTCCCTCTCCTCCAGCCCGTACCGCTCCCGTGCCGCCCGTGCCTCCTCCTGGGTCAGGTCCCCGATCACCACGGGTGAGGCCGGGCGGTGCGACGCCCCCGGCGAGTAGAGCGCGCCCGCCTGTTCCCAGTGTTCCGGGCGGCAGCCGAGCATCAGGCGGACACCGTGGGCGCGGAGCCAGTGCTCGGTGCCGGTGGTCCATTCGGCCAGGCGGTGGGCGAGGGCCGGGGGCATCTCCTCCGGGCCGTCGAGGATCACCAGGAGCGGGCGGCCGGCCTCGCGGGCCAGGGCCGCGGCCCGTTCCGGGGTGGCGGTCGTGGCGTCGCCGCGGGCGCCGGTCGTGGCGACGATCCGGCCGGCCTGGCGCAGGGCGCGACCGACGGCGTCGGCGACGGAGGCGTCGTCGGCGTGCAGGTCGGCGCCGCGCAGCCAGACGGTGGGGGCCGGTTCGGTGCCCCGGGCGCGGCGGGCGCAGTGGGTGGCGAGGGCCGTGGTGCGTCCGGTGCCGGGGAGACCGACGAGCGCGAGGACGAGGGCGTCACCGGCGGCGAAGGAGGCGAACTCCCGGACGAGATCCGCCCGTTCCACCGGGTCGGACCGGACGCCGGGCGCGCCTGCCGAGCCGGTGGAGGTGGCGGTGAGCTCCAGGACGCCGGCGAGGTTGAGGTCGTGGCCGTAGCAGGGGACGGTGGCGGCGTTGCGTCGCAGCAGCGCGGCCAGCGGCCCCGTCGGCGCGAGCGGCAGCGCGTATCCGGCGGCGCGGCGCTCACCGTGCAGGGCGGTGCCGAGGACGGCGAGCACTGCTCCGGTGGCGGGGTCGAGGACGGGGCCGCCCGCCGCCTGTCCGCCGAGGCGCAGCGCCTCGGCGCCCTCGGTGCCGATGGCCAGCTCCAGGGCGTTGTCGAAGACGTGGAAGCGGTCGAGTGCGGTGTACGTGACGGACGCGGCGGCGAGGATCCGCGCCTCGCGCCAGCCGTGGGCGGCGATCCGTACATACGCACCCGCTTCGATCTCCCGGCGTGCCGCGATCGGCAGCGGGGGGACCCCGAGTCCGTCGGTGCGCACGAGTGCGAGCCCGGACTGGGGCAGGGCGGTGATGGCGTCGGTCTCCGCGAGGCAGGTGCGGTCGCCGGGGGCCCGCAGGACGAGCCGGACGAGTCCGTCGACGGCCTCGTGGCTGGTGACGACGGTCCCCCGGTCGTCGGCGACGAATCCTGTCCCGCGCGGACGGCCCGCCGGATCACAGATCCGTACCAGCGTCGCCAGGTCCCCGCGTCCCATGGTGTCGACGTTAGGTCGGCGGTGATCACCCCGAGAACCACACGGGACGAACGCGCCCCCAAGCGCTCCCCCGTTTCACTCCGAGCGCCTGCCTGAACGGGTGAAGGGAGGGAGCGGGATGGATAGAAAGTCTCCGGAGGGGGATCGTGGGAGCGGGCACGCGCGCGTGTCCGCTCCCACGCGGAGAACCGGCCGGAGGGGGTCAGCCGAAGACGGCGAGGCTCTTGGCCTTGCCCTTCTGCTCCTCCACCAGGGCGAGCAGCCGGCCTTCCGGCCCGAAGACGGCGACCGGTCCTTCCGGGTAGGACGGCATCTCCAGGCGTACGCCGTTCAGGAGCAGCCGGGCCCGCCTCTCGTCGACGTCCCATCGGGGGAACGCCGCCGCGGCCGCGTCGGCGACCGGCATCACCGACAGCTCCTCCTGGAGCTGGTCCAGCGTCTTGGCCGAGTCCAGCTTGTACGGACCGACCCGGGTCCGGCGCAGCGCGGTCAGATGACCGCCCACGCCGAGCCCGGCGCCGAGGTCGCGGGCGAGCGCCCGGATGTACGTACCGGAGGAGCAGACCACGGAGACGACGAGGTCGACGACGGGCGTCCCGTCTTCGGCGACCGCGTCCCGCACGTCGTACACCTGGAAGGACGAGACCGTGACCGGACGGGCCGGGATCTCGAACTCCTCGCCGCCGCGCACGCGCGCGTAGGACCGCTTTCCGTCGATCTTGATGGCGGAGACCTTCGACGGCACCTGCATGATGGCGCCGGTCAGCTTCGCCACCCCCGCGTCGATGGCCTCGCGGGTCACCTGGGAGGCGTCCACGGAGGCCGTGATCTCCCCCTCGGCGTCGTCGGTGATCGACGTCTGCCCGAGGCGGATGGTGCCGAGGTACTCCTTCTCGGTCAGCGCGAGGTGGCCGAGCAGTTTGGTCGCCCGCTCCACGCCGAGGACGAGGACGCCCGTCGCCATGGGGTCGAGCGTTCCCGCGTGGCCGACCCGGCGGGTCCTGGCGATGCCGCGCATCTTGGCCACGACGTCGTGCGAAGTGAAGCCCGACGGCTTGTCGACGATGACAAGCCCGTCGGGCGTCCTGGTGTGCTGCTGGCTCATTCGGCGGAGTCGTCCTCGTCACCGGGCTTGCGGTACGGGTCGGGCTCGCCGGCGTACGTGGCGCCCGAGGACGCCTGTCGCACCTGCGCGTCCGAGGCCCGCGCCTTGTCGAGGAGGTCCTCGATCGTCTTGGCGGTCTCGGGGAGGGCGTCGGCGACGAAGGTCAGCGTCGGGGTGAACTTCGTCCCGGCCGCGGCGCCGACGGCGGAGCGCAGGATGCCCTTGGCGCTCTCCAGTCCGGCGGCCGCGCTGGCCCGCTCCTCGTCGTCGCCGTAGACCGTGTAGAAGACCGTGGCCTCCCGCAGGTCACCGGTGACGCGGGTGTCCGTGATGGTCACGTGCGTACCCAGGCGCGGGTCCTTGATGCCGCGCTGCAGCTTCTCGGCGACCACCTCCCGGATGAGGTCCGCCAGCTTCTTCGCCCGCGCGTTGTCGGCCACTGGTCCTTCTCCTTCTTTGCCTTGCTCGTTCAGTCTTCATCAGTGTGGAGCCTGCGTCGCACCGACAGCAGCTCCACTTCGGGCCGCGCGGCGACCAGCCGTTCACAGCGGTCGAGCACGTCCGACACGAACCCCGCGTCCCCGGACACCAGCGCCACCCCTAGCCGGGCTCTGCGATGGAGGTTCTGGTCGCCCACCTCGGCCGCGCTCACGGAGAACTTGCGCTGGAGCTCGGCGACGATGGGCCGGACGACGGAGCGTTTTTCCTTCAGCGAATGGACGTCGCCGAGGAGCAGATCGAAGGACAGAGTCCCCACATACATGTATGTCCGGATGTCCCGCCGGTTCGGGGTCAGTGGCCCCGCCAAGGACTTGGCAGGGACACCAGAACCGTACACGCAACGGCCGGGGCCGATCGACGGAATAACTTCCGCCGACCGGCCCCGACTCACTGCGACGATCGGACGCGATCAGACGCGCGGCTTCTCGCGCATCTCGTACGTCGCGATGACGTCGTCGATCTTGATGTCGTTGAAGTTTCCGAGGTTGATACCGCCCT
The DNA here is from genome assembly GCF_040611675.1 of Streptomyces sp. NPDC006551. Classification (NCBI taxonomy): domain Bacteria; kingdom Bacillati; phylum Actinomycetota; class Actinomycetes; order Kitasatosporales; family Streptomycetaceae; genus Streptomyces; species Streptomyces sp. NPDC006551. Next base: position 8,430 of record NZ_JBEXOT010000043.1, on the reverse strand, counting down.
CGAAGCCTTCGCGGATCTCGGTGACGTCGTCCTTGAAGCGGCGCAGACCCTCGATGTTGAGGTTCTCCGCGATGACCTTGCCGTCGCGGATGAGGCGCGCCTTGGTGTTGCGCTTGACCTCGCCCGAGCGGATGAGGACACCGGCGATGTTGCCCAGCTTGGACGAGCGGAAGACCTCGCGGATCTCCGCCGTACCGAGCTCGACCTCTTCGTACTCCGGCTTGAGGAGGCCCTTGAGCGCCGCCTCGATCTCCTCGATGGCCTGGTAGATCACCGAGTAGTACCGGACGTCGACACCCTCGCGCTCCGCCATCTGCGCGGCACGGCCGGCCGCGCGGACGTTGTAGCCGATGACGATGGCGTCGGAGCCCATGGCCAGGTCGATGTCGGACTCGGTGACCGCACCCACACCGCGGTGCAGGACACGGATGTCGACCTCTTCACCGACGTCGAGCTGGAGCAGCGAGGACTCGAGAGCCTCGACCGCACCGGACGCGTCGCCCTTGATGATGAGGTTGAGTTCCTGGACCAGACCGGCCTTGAGCACCTTGTCGAGGTCCTCGAGGGACACCCGGCGGACGCGCTTGGCGAAGGCGGCGTTGCGCTCACGCGCAGCGCGCTTCTCGGCGATCTGACGGGCCGTACGGTCCTCGTCGACCACCAGGAAGTTGTCGCCGGCACCCGGGACGTTGGTGAGACCGAGCACGAGGACGGGAGTCGACGGGGTCGCCTCCTCGACGTTGTTGCCCTTGTCGTCGAGCATCGCCCGGACACGGCCGTACGCGTCGCCGACGACCATCGTGTCGCCGATGCGCAGCGTTCCGCGCTGGACCAGGACGGTCGAGACGGCACCGCGGCCCTTGTCCAGGTGGGACTCGATCGCAATACCCTGCGCGTCCTGGTTCGGGTTGGCCCGCAGGTCGAGCGAGGCGTCAGCGGTGAGGACCACGGCCTCCAGCAGGGAGTCGATGTGCAGACCCTGCTTGGCGGAGATGTCGACGAACATCGTGTCGCCGCCGTACTCCTCGGCCACCAGACCGAACTCGGTCAGCTGACCACGGACCTTGGTCGGGTCCGCACCCTCGACGTCGATCTTGTTGACCGCGACGACGATCGGGACGCCGGCGGCCTTGGCGTGGTTGAGCGCCTCGATCGTCTGGGGCATCACACCGTCGTTGGCCGCGACCACGAGGATCGCGATGTCGGTCGACTTCGCACCACGGGCACGCATGGCGGTGAACGCCTCGTGACCCGGGGTGTCGATGAAGGTGATCCGGCGCTCTTCACCGTTGACCTCGGTACCCACCTGGTAGGCACCGATGTGCTGGGTGATGCCGCCGGCCTCGCCCGCGACGACGTTCGTCTTGCGGATGGCGTCGAGCAGTCGGGTCTTTCCGTGGTCGACGTGACCCATGACGGTGACGACCGGCGGACGGGAGACCAGAGCCTCTTCGCCGCCCTCGTCCTCGCCGAACTCGATGTCGAAGGACTCGAGCAGCTCGCGGTCCTCCTCCTCGGGGGAGACGATCTGAACGGTGTAGTTCATCTCGTCACCGAGGAGCTGCAGCGTCTCGTCGGAGACGGACTGCGTGGCCGTGACCATCTCGCCGAGGTTCATCATCACCGCGACGAGCGACGCCGGGTTGGCGTTGATCTTCTCGGCGAAGTCGGTGAGGGACGCACCGCGCGACAGGCGAATGGTCTCGCCGTTGCCGCGAGGCAGCATCACGCCGCCGACCGACGGGGCCTGCATGGCCTCGTACTCCTGGCGCCTCTGCCGCTTCGACTTGCGACCGCGACGCGCGGGGCCGCCGGGGCGACCGAAGGCGCCCTGCGTGCCACCACGGCCACCCGGACCGCCGGGACGGCCACCGAAGCCACCGGGACGACCGCCGAAGCCGCCGCCACCGCCGCCGGGACCACCCGGACGACCGCCGCCGCCGCCACCGGGGCCACCGGGACGACCGGCGAAGCCGCCGCCGCCACCGCCGGGACCGGCCGGACGGCCGGCGAAGCCGCCGCCGCCGGGACGACCGCCGCCGCCTGCCGGACGACCACCGGGGCCACCGGGGCCACGGCCGCCGGGGCCACCACCGGGACGCGGGCCGGCAGCGGGACGCTGCGGCATCATGCCCGGGTTGGGACGGTTACCGCCGGGCGCGCCGCCCGGACGGGGCGCCTGCGGGCGAGGCATGCCACCGGGGGTGGGACGCGCGCCGCCCTGACCCTGCGGGCGCGGGGCGCCGCCGGGGCCGCCCTGCGGACGCGGGGCCCCCGGAACGGCACCGGGGCCGCCGGGACGGGGGGCACCGCCGCCGGGACGGGGCGCCTGCGGGCGCGCCATTCCGGTGGAGCCACCCGAGGTGAAGGGGTTGTTGCCCGGACGGGGACCGGCCGGACGAGCGCCGGGACGCGGAGCGCCCTGGCCCTGGGGACGCGGGGCACCCTGGCCCTGCGGACGCGGCGCGCCCTGACCCGGACGGGCGGGACGCTCGCCGGCGGGACGCGGACCCGGGGTGCCACCGGAACGCTGACCGGCGGCCGGAGCCGACGGGGGCGCGGTGAACTCGGGGGCGGCCGGAGCCGGGGTGACCGGCTTGGGCGCGGGCTTCGGGCCCGGGCGGGGGCCCGAGGCGGCCGGAGCCGGGGAGGGGGTGCTGCTGGTGGGCGCGGCTGGCGTGACCGGGGCCGGCGCCGCGGGCGCGGCGGGGGCCGGCTTGGGGGCCGGTGCGCCGGGCTTGGGGGCAGCGGGACGTGCCGCGGCGGCCGGAGACGGCGCCGAGGGCTTCGAGGGGGCGGCCTTGCGAGGCGCGCCCGGCTTGGCAGCGGACTTGCCGGCGTTGCCGCCGGGCCCCTGCAGTGCATCAGTCAACTTGCGCACGACCGGCGCCTCGATAGTCGAGGACGCCGAACGGACGAATTCACCGAGTTCTTGGAGCTTGGCCATGACGACCTTGCTCTCCACGCCGAACTCCTTGGCGAGTTCGTATACCCGGACCTTAGCCACTTCGCTCCTTTTAGGTCCGGTTACCGCCGGACCGTCGCTACTTCATGGGCGTACTCATCGCGTACTCATCGAGTGCTCATCGCAATCTCGACCTACTTCCAACTCGCGAGGTACCTGACCGCACGGTGTTCCGTGCCGTACTTCTTCTTACGGTGTCGCCTGCTCGACGTGACAGCGGATTTCCGCGGTGTCGAGCGGTCCCTGGGCCTTGAAGGCCCTCGGAAACGCCCGGCGGCGGACCGCCAGGTCGAGACAGACCGAGGCGGGGTGCAGATACGCACCCCGGCCGGGCAGCGTACCGCGAGGATCGGGGACGCACGCGCCCTCGACCGCCACGATGCGCAGCAGATCGCTCTTGGCCGCTCGCTCCCGGCATCCCACACAGGTTCGCTCAGGGCATACGCGGGCATGCGTCCGGCCAGACACGCTTAAGTCTACCTCCCCGTAGCGACCTCACCCGTGCGGGGCAGAAATCGAACGGTCGTTTGTCGTAATCTCGCCATGGCAGAACGTCACCACGGCGCGATCCATTCCTTCGAGCGCTCCGAGGGGACCGCTCCGGGGAGCCCTCAGGCGCCCTGGTCCTGGTCCGACGGGTGCTCCGTGTCGGGACGGATGTCGATGCGCCAGCCGGTGAGACGGGCGGCGAGCCGTGCGTTCTGCCCTTCCTTGCCGATGGCGAGGGAGAGCTGGTAGTCCGGCACGGTCACCCGGGCCGAACGGGCGGCCAGGTCGACGATCTCGACCTTGGAGACCCGCGCCGGCGACAGCGCGTTGGCCACCATCTCGGCCGGGTCGTCGGACCAGTCGACGATGTCGATCTTCTCGCCGAGCAGCTCCGCCATGACATTGCGCACCCGGCTGCCCATCGGGCCGATGCAGGCGCCCTTGGCGTTCAGGCCCGAACGGGTGGACCGTACGGCGATCTTGGTGCGGTGACCGGCCTCACGTGCGATCGCCGAGATCTCGACGGAACCGTCCGCGATCTCGGGGACCTCCAGGGCGAAGAGCTTCTTCACCAGATTGGGGTGGGTGCGCGACAGGGTGACGGACGGACCGCGGACGCCCTTGGCCACCCGGACGACGTACGTACGCAGCCGCAGACCGTGCGTGTAGTCCTCGCCGGGCACCTGCTCCTGCACCGGAAGGATGGCTTCCAACTTGTCGTCCAGCTTGACGAGGACGTTCTTCGGGTCCTTGCCCTGCTGCACCTGACCGGCGACGATGTCGCCCTCGCGGCGGGCGTACTCGCCGAAGGTGACGTCGTTCTCGGCGTCCCGCAGCCGCTGCTGGATGACCTGGCGGGCGGTGCTCGCGGCGATCCGTCCGAAGTCCGACGGAGTGTCGTCGAAGTCCTTGGGCTCCTGGCCCTCCTCCAGCTCGGAGGGGTCTTCCTTCGCCCACACCGTCACATGACCGGTCTGCCGGTTCAGCTCCACGCGCGCGTGGCGACGGGCGGAGGGGGTGCGGTGGTAGGCGATGAGGAGGGCCGACTCGATCGCCTCGACCAACAGGTCGAAGGAGATCTCCTTCTCTTGTGCCAAGCCCTTCAGGAGCTTCACGTCGATGTCCACGGCTACGCCTCCTCTTCCTTCTTGTCCTTGCGGTTGAACTCGATCTCGACACGCGCCTTGGCGATGTCGGCGAACTCGACCCGGCGGGCGGTGGGCTTGCGCCCCTTCACGCCCGGCACCTCGAGGTCGAGGCCGTCGTCGTCCACGGTCAGGATCCGGGCGATCACGTCGTCGCCCTCGTGCAGCTGCAGCTTGACCAGGCGCCCCGTGGCACGCACATAGTGCCGGTGCTGGGTGAGCGGACGGTCGGCGCCGGGCGAGCTGACCTCGAGGACGTACTCGCCCTCGCCCATGGCGTCCGTCTCGTCGAGCTTCTCGGAGATGGCGCGGCTCAGCTCGGCGCAGGCGTCGAGTTCGACGCCCTCGTCCGAGTCGACGATGACCCTCAGCAGTCCGCGGCGGCCGGCCCGGGACACTTCGATCTCTTCGAGATCCAGGTCCTTCGCGTGGACGAGCGGCTCCAGGAGGCCGCGCAGCCTGTCGCTCTGGGTGGTGCTCATCCGGGTGACTCCTCGGCCGCGTGTGCTGTTGTGGGTTTCGTCGCGTGTCAGACCAAAGGGTATCCGGTCCAGAGGGGTGTTGCCGTCCACGGGGCCCGGGCCGCGGGTACGCTCGCCTGCGGTGATCTTCGAGATCTTCGACCGAGGCACGAGGGAGCGAACGTGGGGCGCACGGGGACGTTGGGCAGGCGCGCGCTCCTGGCGGCGGGCGCGGTGACGCTGGCCGGCTGCACCTCCGACGGGGACGGCGGCCCCGGACGCCCTCGGCAGCCGTCCGCGGCCGAACGGGCGGCGCGTGCCGAGGCGGCGCTGCGCCGCCGGTCGGTGGCGACGAGCGAGGCCCTGCTGGAACGTTACGACGCGGTGCTCGCCGCGCACCCGTCGCTGGCGGCGCGGCTGACCCCGCTGCGGGCGTCGGTGGCGGCGCACGCCAAGGCGCTCGGGGAGGGCGTGACCGACGACCCGTCCGGCTCGGCCACGGCGGACGGCGGTGCCTCCCCGCTCACCGGCCGCCGGACACCGGGCGTCCCGGACTCCCCCGCCGCCACGGGACCGAGCGGCTCCCCCGGTGTGCGGCCGTCGGCGACCGCCAGGGGCCCCGTCGTACCGGCCGATCCGGCCGCCGCGCTGCGGGAGCTGACCGCCGCCGTCCGGAAGGCCGCCGACGCGCACACGGACGCGCTCCTCGACGCGCCGCCCGAGTACGCCCGGCTGCTGGCCTCGGTGGCGGCGGCCGGTGCGGCGCACGCGTATCTGCTGACCGAGGGAGGCCGGGCATGAGCGCCCTCGACGCGGCACAGGCCGCCCTGGCCGCCGAACACGCGGCGGTGTACGGGTACGGGGTCGTCGGCGGCCGGATCGGCGCGGAGCGGCGCGCGGAGGCCATGGCGGCGTACGACGGCCACCGCGCCCGGCGGGACGCGCTGCGCCGGACGGTACGGGACCTGGGTGGCGAGCCGGCCGCCTCGGCGGCCGGTTACGAGCTTCCGTTCGCCGTGCCGGACACCGCGGCGGCCGTACGCCTCGCCGCCCTGCTGGAGGACCGGGTGGCGGGCGTCTACGCCGACCTCGTACGGGCGGCGCGGGGTCCGCTGCGGCGGGACGCGGCGGCCGCGTTGCGCGACGCAGCGGTGCGGGCCGTCCGCTGGCGCGGCGGCGACGTAACCTTTCCTGGGCTCGCCGAGCGGGTGTGAGCCGGGCCCCGACCAGGCTCCGAACCGCGGAAGGAACGACGCACGCATGGGTTTCGAACCGCCGCAGCGACTGGTGCGGGCGCTCGGCGAGACGTACGGGGACGCGGTCGCGGAGGAGTGGCTCGGCAGGCTTCCCGAACTCGCGGAGGCCACGCTGGACCAGGCGTCCCTGGACGTCGAACGGGTGGTGGCACCGGGCGGACGGAGCAGCCTGGTGGTGCTCGTACGGCAGCCGGACGGCTCTCCGGCGGCGTTGAAGATCGCCCCCGGCTTCACTCGCCCCGCGCTGGAGCGGGACGCGCTGGCGCATTGGGACGGCTGGGGGGCGGTGCGGCTGCTCGGGGAGGCGAAGGGTGGTGCGCTGCTCCTGGAGCGGCTGCACACCGAGGTCTCGCTGCGCTCCCTGCCGGAGGCGAAGGCGCTTCTGGAGGCGGCCGGAACGGTACGGCGGCTGTGGGTCGAGCCGCCCACGGGGCACGGCTTCGAGTCGGTCGCCGAGCGGACCGCCCGGCAGGCCACGGCCATGGCGGCCCACCGGGGCGACGAGGTGGCCGGCGAGCTGACGGCGGCGGCGCTCGCCATGCGCGAGGAGCTGGTCGCGGACTCCCCCGAGACGCTGCTGCTGCACGGCTGCTTCCGCCAGGGCAAGGTCCTGGCCGGTGACCGGGCGCCGTGGCTGGCGGTGGGGCCCGATCCGCTGGTCGGCGAGCGTGCCTACGACCTGGCGCGGCTGGTCCGGGACCGGGTCGAGGATCTGGTGGCGTCCTCGGCGGGGGCCTCGTCGGCGCGCCGGCGGGTCAACAAGCTGGCGGACTCCCTGGAGGTGGACCGGGAGCGGCTGCGCGGCTGGTCCCTGTTCCGGGCGGTGGAGTCGGGCACGCGCGCGCTGGCGGCGGGACGGCGTCAGGACGCGGAGCTGTTGCTCGAGTTCGCCGGCTGGCTGTAGGGGAATACCCTTTTTGTAACGCTTTCTGTGACGCTCGGCTCGGACCTTGAGGGGGCCGTGATGGTCGAGGAGCTGTTGACGGCGGCGGCAGGTGTCGGAATGGCCGTGGCGGCCTACGCCGGGGCCGCCGCGCGTGTGGTGAAGCAGTACGAACGGGGTGTCGTCTTCCGCTTCGGACGTCTCCTCCCCCAGGTGCGGGGGCCCGGGTTCACGATGATCGTTCCGGTCATCGACCGGCTGCACAAGGTGAACCTCCAGATCGTGACGATGCCGGTGCCGGCCCAGGAGGGCATCACCCGGGACAACGTGACGGTGCGGGTGGACGCGGTCGTGTACTTCAAGGTGGTCGACGCGGCCGAGGCGTTGGTGCGGGTGGAGGACTACCGCTTCGCGGTGTCGCAGATGGCGCAGACGTCACTGCGGTCGATCATCGGCAAGAGCGATCTCGACGATCTGCTGTCGAACCGGGAGAAGCTCAACCAGGGTCTCGAGCTGATGCTGGACTCGCCCGCGATCGGGTGGGGGGTGCAGATCGACCGGGTGGAGATCAAGGACGTGTCGCTGCCGGAGACGATGAAGCGGTCGATGGCCCGCCAGGCGGAGGCGGACCGTGAGCGGCGGGCGCGGGTGATCAACGCGGACGCGGAGCTGCAGGCGTCGAAGAAGCTGGCGGAGGCGGCGGGCGTGATGTCGGACCAGCCGGCGGCGCTGCAGCTGCGGCTGTTGCAGACGGTGGTGGCGGTGGCGGCGGAGAAGAACTCGACGCTGGTGCTGCCGTTCCCGGTGGAGCTGCTGCGGTTCCTGGAGCGCGCGGCGCAGAACCAGCCGGGGCCTGGGGTGCACGGGCACGGGCTGCGTCCGGAGGCGCCGAGGACACCGACGGCGCCGACCGAGAGGTTCGAGGACCCGCTGCCGGGACTGCCGGGCGAGCCGGGTGCCCCGCTGCCGGAGCCCCTGGACGACACCCTGACCGGCCCCCCGGTCGACCCGGACCCGGACCCCCGGGGCGGCCCCTGACGGCAGCGCAATCGTTGTGTTCCTCCCCCAGACTTCGTCCGGGGGAGCCAGGCGGAAGGGGTGGGCACAACCCGACGACGGCGCCGACCCCGTGGGCACCGCAGGCACGGGGAGCCTGGGCCCGGCAAGGGCGCCGTCCGTTGTGCCCACCCGTTCCGCCGTCCGTTGTGGGCACCTGTTCCGCCGGGGCGGA
>NZ_JBEXOT010000042.1:0-62996 GCF_040611675.1 Streptomyces sp. NPDC006551 | reverse complement strand
GGAGACAACGCGGAGCGTTGGCGACCGACGACAACGCGGCGAGCGTGCGTGCCGGACGCCGCGAGCCCGGCAAGATCCGAAAGACACGCCCTAGGCCGGCTCGGACGACGCCGGCCAGGCGTCGGCGAGCATCGCGCGGGTGTCGGCGAGGAGCTGCGGAAGCACCTTCGTATGGCCGACGACCGGCATGAAGTTGGTGTCGCCGCCCCAGCGGGGCACGACGTGCTGGTGCAGATGGGCGGCGATCCCGGCACCCGCGACGGAGCCCTGGTTCATGCCGATGTTGAAGCCGTGCGCGCCGGACGCGTTCCGGAGCGCGATCATCGCCTGCTTGGTGAACGCGCCGAGCTCGGCCGTCTCCGCCGCGTTCAGATCCGTGTAGTCGGCGACGTGACGGTAGGGCACCACCATCAGATGTCCGCCGTTGTACGGATAGAGATTCAGTACGGCGTACACCGTCTCGCCGCGCGCGATCACGAGTCCGTCCTCGTCCGACTTCGACGGAATCGCGCAGAACGGACAGCCGTCCCTGGCCCCTGGCCCGGTCGGCTTGTTCTCGCCCTGGATGTACGCCATCCGGTGAGGCGTCCACAGGCGCTGGAACGCGTCCTGCGTCCCCACTCCGATCTGCTGCTCCGGCTCAATCGTCATGCTGTGCAGCATATTGCTTCGCCCGTTCGGAACAGATCGGCGGGGCGAGGATCCTCCGCAGCGGCGATGCTGATCCGATGAACGACAGGCCGCGAAAACAGGAGCGCTGGGAGCGCCGTGCGGAGCTCCCGCTCGCCGTGGCGTCGGTGGCCTTCCTCGCGGGCTACACGGTCCGGATCCTGGCCCGCGGTCTCCCGCCGGGAGGGCGGGGCCTCTGTCTGGCGGTCATCTTCGCCGCCTGGGCGGTCTTCGCCGTCGACTACGCGGTACGGCTGCGGCTGAGCGGGCTCGGCCCTCTGCGGTTCGTCCGCGTCCATCCTCTGGACACGGTGGTCCTGATGTTGCCGCTGCTGCGTCCGCTGCGGATGGTCCGCCTGTACGAGAGGGTCCAGCGGCGCCACGACAAGCCGCGGCTCACCCTGTACGCCCGGGTCATGGTCTACGCCGGCCTCACGGTGGCGCTGCTGGGTTTCGCGGGCGCGCTCACCGTCTACGACCACGAGTACGGGGCGCCCGGCGCCACGGTCCGTACCTTCGGGGACGCGGTCTGGTGGACGTGCGCGACGCTGGCGACGGTGGGATACGGGGACGTGGCCCCGGTGACGCCGGTCGGCCGGATGACGGCGGTGGGTCTGATGGCGTGCGGGCTTGCGCTCCTCGGCGCGGTGACGGGCTCGTTCTCGTCCTGGCTGATCCAGACCTTCGCGCGGGAGGACGAGAAGAGGCCCCCGGGGGATTCCCCGGGGGCCTCGTGACCTCCGCGCGTGTCAGACCTGGACGCGGCGCTCCACCACGTCGAGGAGCTTGGCCAGCGCCTCGTCGCGCGGGATGCCGTTCTCCTGCGAACCGTCGCGGTAGCGGAAGGAGACGGTGCCCGCGGCCATGTCCTCGTCACCGACGATGATCATGAACGGGACCTTCTGCTTCTGCTGGTTCCTGATCTTCTTCTGCATCCGGTCGGAGGAGGCGTCCACCTCGACCCGCAGACCCTTCTTCTTCGCCTCGGCGGCGAACTCCTGCAGGTAGTCGACGTGCGCGTCGCCGATCGGGATGCCGACCGCCTGCACCGGAGCCAGCCACGGCGGCATGGCGCCCGCGTAGTGCTCCAGGAGCACGGCGAAGAAGCGCTCGATCGAGCCGAACAGCGCGCGGTGGATCATGACCGGGCGCTGCTTGGTGCCGTCCGGACCGGTGTACTCCAGGTCGAAGCGCTCCGGCAGGTTGAAGTCGAGCTGCACGGTCGACATCTGCCAGGTACGGCCGATGGCGTCCCGCGCCTGGACGGAGATCTTCGGGCCGTAGAAGGCCGCGCCGCCCGGGTCGGGGGTCAGCGGGAGACCCTGCTTCTCGGCCACCTGCTGGAGGACCGCGGTGGCCTCCTCCCAGACCTCGTCCGAGCCGACGAACTTCTCCGGGTCCTTGGTGGACAGCTCCAGGTAGAAGTCGGTCAGACCGTAGTCGCGCAGCAGGTTGAGGACGAAGGTGAGGGTGCGGTCGAGCTCCTCCGCCATCTGCTCGCGGGTGCAGTAGATGTGCGCGTCGTCCTGGGTGAAGCCGCGGGCCCGGGTCAGACCGTGCACGACGCCGGACTTCTCGTACCGGTACACGGTGCCGAACTCGAAGAGGCGCAGCGGCAGTTCACGGTAGGAACGCCCGCGCGCGTCGAAGATCAGGTTGTGCATCGGGCAGTTCATGGGCTTGAGGTAGTAGTCGGTACCACCGTCGAGCTGCATGGGGGGGTACATGCCCTCCGCGTACCAGTCGAGGTGGCCGCTCTTCTCGAAGAGGGCGCCCTTGGTGGCGTGCGGGGAGTAGACGAACTCGTAGCCCTCCTCCTCGTGCCGGCGGCGCGAGTAGTCCTCCATGGTCCGGCGGATGATGCCGCCCTTGGGGTGGAAGACGGCGAGGCCGGAGCCGATCTCGTCCGGGATGGAGAAGAGGTCGAGCTCGTTGCCGAGCTTGCGGTGGTCGCGCTTCTCGGCCTCGGCGAGGAAGTCGAGGTGGGCCTTCAGCTCGTCCTTCGACGGCCAGGCGGTGCCGTAGATGCGCTGGAGCATCGGGTTCTTCTCGCTGCCGCGCCAGTAGGCGGCGGCGTTGCGCATGAGCTTGAACGCCGGGATGTTCCGGGTGGTGGGCAGGTGCGGACCGCGGCAGAGGTCCTTCCAGCACAGCTCGCCGGTCTTGGCGTCGAGGTTGTCGTAGATGGTCAGCTCGCCGCCGCCGACCTCGACGTTCGCGCCGTCGTCGGTCGAGGCGGAGCCCTTGATCCCGATGAGCTCCAGCTTGTACGGCTCGTTCGCGAGCTCCTCCCGGGCGGCCTCGTCGGTCACCACGCGGCGGGAGAAGCGCTGGCCCCGCTTCTGGATCTCCTGCATCTTCTTCTCGATGGCCTTGAGATCCTCGGGGGTGAACGGCCTCTCGACGTCGAAGTCGTAGTAGAAGCCGTCACGGACCGGCGGGCCGATGCCCAGCTTGGCCTCGGGGAAGAGCTCCTGCACGGCCTGCGCCATCACGTGCGCGGTGGAGTGGCGCAGGATGTCGAGACCGTCAGGGGAGGAGATCTCGACGGGTTCGACGACGTCGCCGTCCTTGACCTCGTAGGAGAGGTCCTTCAGTTCACCGGCGACACGGGCGGCGATCACCGACCGGTCCTCGGCGAACAGGGCGCCGGCGGTGGTGCCCGCGCTCACCGCCCGATCCTCGGCTCCTGAGGCGGACTGGACGGTCACACGGACATCAGACACTGGTGCTCCATACATAGGGGCGCGGGCAGATACGAAGTGCCGACGCCGGCGGTGCGCGGCAGAGACGAGGTGCCGCGTCGCCGTTGATCGTACCGATTCTTTTCGGGCCTCGGTTCTCCTCCGGGCTGCGAGCCGGGCTCACTCGCCAGCCGGCTCCAGGGCGCGCCTCCGGTCACTCGCCGCCGCACGCCTCCTCGAAGAAGTCGAGGTTCTCGTGCAGCGACTTCATCAGCCGGTCGCGTTCCGCCTCGTCCACCTGCACCGGTACGACTCCCGTGGCGTCGGTCAGTCGCCGGAAGCCTCCCCTGCGCTCCAGGCGTCCCACCACCCGGATCGGCAGTCCCACCAGATGGGCATGGCCGGCCGTACGGTACGACTCCTCGTCCAGGGCCACCCGGACATGAGACACCTCCGCGCCGCCCAGGACCCTCAGTCGTACGGTTCCCTCACCGCGCGGGCCGGAGCGGCGCATGCGGACGACGGCACCGGTGATCCGTACCGGTACGGACGGCTCGTCGGTGAGATAGCGGACGCCCGCCTCGCGGAGCGCGGGCAGGTCGCCCGGCGAGAACTCGACCGGTTCCGGGCGGGGGGCGCAACCCTCCGGTGTCCCGGCCGCCGGGGCCCATTCCACGGCGATCCCGGCGCCCTCGGTGCCCCGGACGAGGGAGACGAGCGCCTCGGTCAGCTCGCGGCTCACCCCCGCCTCGACGGCGGTGTCGAAGGCCTCCATACCGCCGGTGGCCCGCTGGTAGTCGACGGCCTCCCGGGCGGCGTGGAGCGCGTGGTAGAGGCGCACGGCGACGGCCCGGCCGGGGTCGACGGGGACGAACGCGGTCAGGCCGCGGCCCTCGGGGGCGGCGCCGACGACGATCGCCTCCAGGGACGCCTGGGCCTGGCGGCGGTGGCGGGCGCCGTAGTACCCGGCCCGCGCCCTGACCGCGAGGGCGCCGGCCAGCAGGAGCTGACGGGCGGCGGACCTCAGCTGCTCCTGGACGCTCCAGGGCACGGTGCCGGTGGGCCCGGGCGGGACATCCCGCCACCAGCGGATCTCGTCGCTGGGCACGGTCAGTCCGACCAGGACCTCCCGGGCGGAGGGCGCGGCGCTGCGGGCGAGTGCGGTGAGGGCGTCGCCGAGGAGGTCCTCGCAGTCGGGGAAGGCGCGGCTCTCCGGCACCAGGAGACTGGTGGCGCCGAAGCCCGCGCCCCCGCCGGGCGGGGTCCAGCGGCTGTAGCGGCCCGGGGCGCCGCCGCGCCGCCGCCAGCCGTGGCGGGCGAGGAGCGCACCGAGGACTCGCGGGTCCACGTGCCCGGGGTCCGGCGCTCCCCCGGCCTCGCCCCAGGGACCGCCGGGGAGGCCGGGATGGCCGGGAAGGCCGCCGGGGTGGTCGCCGGGCATGGGGTGGGGGCGGAAGGGCGGGGGTACGGGGCCGTGGCCGGCCCCACCCTCCGGTTCGTCGATCGGCCGGTGCATCAAGGTCTCCCTCCCACGCCGACGCGGGTCATGATCTCGCACAGCGCCCGGTCGTCGAAGATCCGCGCCGTCGGTATGCGCACGGTGGTGCGGTGCCGTCCCGTGACCGGATGGCCGGCCAGGTTGATCCAGTAACAGCAGTGCCGCAGGTCGAGCCGGTCGTGCCCGGCCCGCAGCCAGTCCTCCTGGGATCGCGGCACGAGCATCACGACCAGGATCTTGTGGACCGCGACCGGGGTCCGCGCGAGCTTCACCAGATGGTCGTTGTCGAGAGTGAACGAGAACGCCCCGGACGCGGACCCGGGCAGCCGTGGCGGTGTCTGGTAGGTGCACTTGAGCTGCACCTTGATGGTCACTTCGTCGTCGACCGTGTGGCCGGGAGCGCTGTGGCTCACGTGCCAGTCGATGCCGTTGTCCGGGAACGGCTGCGACAGCGAACAGCCCGCCGCCGCGGCGACCGCGTGCAGATAGCCCACCTGAAGCGTCTCCATACAGGCGGTGGTGGCGAGTGTGCCGCGCAGCGGTGCAGCCCGCTGGGGCGGCAGCCCTCCCGATTCGGGCTGGGCGAGCGCCATGTCAATTCCCTTCCCCGTCACTTGTGTTGTCACCGCCCGGCGTACGGTGCAAACAGCCCGGGTATCACCGTTTCGGGCAGGGGGATCGCCATCTGCCCGACAGGTGCGAGGAGTTCGGGGATGACGCACTGGTATGAGGGGCCCCTGGCCTCATTCGACACGGAAACCACGGGAGTCGACGTCGAGGAGGACCGGATCGTCTCGGCCGCCCTCGTCGTCCAGGACATGGCGGGCGGGCGTCCGAGGGTGACGCGCTGGCTGGTCAATCCGGGGCTGCCGGTGCCCGAAGGGGCCACGGCCGTCCACGGTCTGACGGACGATCATCTGCAGCGGAACGGACGCTGGCCCGCTCCGGTGATGGAGGAGCTGGCGCGGGCGCTGGCGGAGCAGTGTGCGGCCGGCCGGCCGCTGGTGGTGATGAACGCACCCTTCGATCTGACGATCCTGGACCGCGAGTTGCGCCGTCATCGCGCCTCCTCGCTGGGCCGGTATCTGCAGAACACGTCGCTGTGCGTCCTGGATCCACGGGTGCTCGACAAGCATCTCGACCGCTATCGCAAGGGTCGCAGGACGCTGACGGATCTGTGCGCGGAGTACGGCGTGGAGCTGGACGGCGCGCACGACGCGGCGGCGGACGCGACGGCCGCGCTGGATCTCGTACGGGCGGTGGCGCGGCGGTTCGCGTCCCGGCTCGACCGGCTGTCGCCGGCCGAGCTGCACACCCTGCAGGCGGTGTGGCACGCGGCGCAGGCTCGGGGACTGCAGGCGTGGTTCGCGCGCAACGGGACGCCGGAGGCGGTGGATCCGGCGTGGCCCCTGCGTCCGGAGCTGCGGGCGGCGGCGTGAGCGGTACGCCGTCGCGTGCCTACGCGTTCCGGGAATGCGGAAGGCCGGTCCGTCTCTGACGGACCGGCCTCTCCCGGTGGGCGATACTGGGATCGAACCAGTGACCCCTTCGGTGTGAACGAAGTGCTCTCCCGCTGAGCTAATCGCCCGGGAACGGGTTGAACCATACAGGTCCCGGCGGGTGTCCTTCAAACCGGACGCAGTCGCGCGGCGAGCCCGCGCCGTCCGCCGCGCATCATCAGGGCGTGGTTGACGCGGAAGAGGGGCCGTGCGGGCACGGCGAGCCGGCGCATCAGGGGGCTGCGGATCTCGACCTCCTGCTCGTAGAGCACGCGGGTGCCGCTGCCGTGCGCGGTGAGGGTCCAGCGGACCCAGCCCTCCAGATCGCCGCTGAGTCCGGCCTCCAGGATGTGACCGACGGGATCGCTGTGCCGGGCCTCGACCGTGACGACGAGGTCGTACGGCAGGAGGGAGCGGAAGCGGGCGGTGCCGGTGGCCTCGTCGACGGGGACGACCTCGCGGACCTGGGGCCACCACAGGGGGTAGGCCTCGCCGCGCTCGAGGACGGCGTAGACCGCCTCGGGCGGGGCGGCCAGGCGCCAGACGCTGCGGAAGCGGTAGTGGTACCGGTCCATGCCCCCAGTGTGTACGTACTCAGGCCGATATCTGAGTACGCGCGCGCATGGCCCGAAAGTGTGTCCGGGGCCACACTCCGGATATGAACACTCCCTTGCCGCCCGCGGACGAGCTGCTGCTCGTCGATCGCGAGCTGGCCCAACTCGACGCACGGCGGGCTCACTTGCTGGCCCGACGCTCCTGGCTGCTGCAGGTGCTGCACCCTCCTGTCGCGGGCCCCGCGCCGACGGCTCCCTGGGCCGCGGCGCCGCCGCGTCCTGACTCCACGCCGCGCAGCGCGCAGAACGTGCTGCTGACCCTCGGCGGGGCCCTGCTGACGATCGCGGCGGTCGCCTTCACCCTGGTGAGCTGGGGCTCGATGGGGATCGGCGGCCGCGCGGCCGTGCTGTTCGTCGTGACGTCGGCGGCGCTCGGCGCCCCGGTGGCGCTGCTGCGCCGGGGGCTCGCCTCCACGGCGGAGGCGGTGACGGCGCTCGCGCTTGCCCTGATGGTGCTCGACGCGTACGCGCTGCACCGGGTGGCGCTGCCGGACACGGACGGCCTGGGATACGCGGCGGTGGCGTCGGCGGTGCTCGCGGGCGCGTGGACGGCGTACGGTTCGGCGCTCGGCCGACTGCGGATTCCGCTGCCGGTGGCGGTGGTGGCGGCTCAACTTCCGTTGCCGCTCGGCGTGCTGGCGGCGGGCGGGGGCCCGCTCGCGCTGGCCTGGGCGACGCTCGCGGCGGCCGCGGCGGATCTGGTGCCGGCGCTCCGGGCGAAGCCCGCGGCGGTGCGGATCACGGCGGGCGTCGGTGGCGGGGTGCTGGGGGGCTGGGCTCTGCTGACGGGCGGCCTGCTGTCGCTCACGTCGGCGGTTCCGGCGGGCGCGCTGCTGCTGGCCGGCGCGGCGGTGGCGCTGTACCTGGCCTGGCGGGTGACTCAGGCGGCGACGGCGGCCTCGGTGGTGGCCGGTCTCGCGGTGATCGCGGCGGCGGGCGGTGTGCTGCGCGCGCTGCTGCCGGGCGACTGGCAGGTGCCGGGGTACGTGGTGTGCGCGGTGGCCCTGGCGTCGGTGCTGCGGTCGGCGGCACCGCGTGCGGTGAGGCTGGGTCTGGCGAGCGCGGGGGCGGCGGTGCTGGCGCTGGGTGTGGCGTGGGCGCTGCCTCCGGTGGGGGCGGCGCTGCTCGCTCCGGCGGCGCGGACCACGGAGGTGTGGTCGGGCGTGCACGTGGAGCCGACGCTCTCCTCGTATCCGGCGACGGCGCCGCTCGTCCTGCTGATCGCCGCGGCGGCCCTGACCGCCGTGCCGCGACTCTGGGCCCGCTGCGGCGCCCTGTTCCTGGCCTGGGCGGTGCTGACGGTCCTGCCGCTCTCCCTGACCCTGTCGCACGGCGCGACGCTGGCTCTCCAGCTGACGACGACGACGGCGGCGCTGTTCCTGGCGGTGCGCCCGGACCTCCTGACGCGCGGGTTGCGCGCGCCCTCTGCGGAGAGCCGCGGGGCCTCGGCCCCGTGCGCGTCGACCGGGGCGGCATCGGCCGGGACGGGCGACGCGACACCCGGCCCGGCGCATACGGCCGCCCAGGCCGTCGACGACGGCGGACCGGTGACCTCGGCCGGGCCCGCGGCTGCGGCTCGAGCCACCACCGCGGCGGAGGCGGCGGCCGGTGACACCCCGCCCCGCTCCGGCTCGGCCGCCGCGGCCGATCAGGCCGGTGGCGGCGTTCCTCCGGCGTCGTCGGCGGCGCCGGGGAGCGGGTGGGGATCTTGGCCGGGGCCGGCAGCGGGGCCCGCCGGGCGGGCTCCCATGCCGCCCCGGGAGGTGGCCGCCTGGAGCGCGCTCGCCTGCGGTCTGGCATCGGCGTTCAGCACCGTCGCGGTGGCCCTGGACACGCGGGGCGCGACGTTCGTAGCGCTGGGTCTGCTCCTCGGCCTTTTCACGGCCGCGTCCTTCCTCGCCGACGGCGCCCGGCGCGCCGTGGCGGCGTGCGTCGCGGTGGGCGCGGCGACCGGGCTCGTCCTCGCCGCGGCGGCGGCCGCGGAGTTCCCGGACCGGCACACGGCGCTGGCGCTGCTCGTGGTCCCGGCGGCCACGGCGGCCGTGGGCGCGCGGCTCGGCCGGCACCCGCTCGCGCTGCCCGTGGAGGTCACCGGCGCGGCCGTGGGGCTGCTCGCGGTCGGTCTCGCCGCCTCCGCGCCGGCGGTGCTGGCGCTCGTCCTCGCCCTGGGCGGTGTGATCGCGGCGGCGACGGCGGTACGTCCGGAGCGGCGCCGGTTCGCCTCGTGGACGGCCGCGGGGCTGTTCCTCCTGGCGACCTGGGTCCGGCTCGCGGTCTCGGACGTGGAGACACCGGAGGCGTACACGCTGCCGGTCACGGTGCCCGCGCTGGTGGTCGGCGCGCTGCGCCGCCGCCGCGACCCCGAGGCGTCCTCCTGGACGGCGTACGGCCCCGGTCTGGCGGCGACGCTGGTGCCGAGTCTCTTCGTGGCCTGGACGGACCCCGACTGGGTACGTCCCCTGCTGCTCGGCGTCGCCGCGCTCGCCGTGACGCTCCTGGGCGCCCGGTTCCGGCTCCAGGCTCTGCTGGTGCTGGGCGGCGCGACCCTCGCCCTGGACGGGCTGCACGAGCTGGCGCCGTACGTGGTCCAGGCCGTGGGGGCGCTCCCCCGCTGGCTGCCGCCGGCACTTGCGGGCCTGCTGCTCCTGGCCGTGGGCGCGACGTACGAGCAGCGACTGAGGGACGCCCGCCGGCTCCGGGAGCGGCTGGGCCGGATGCGCTGACGGCCGCGAGCGGGAACGCCGAAGGCCCGGAGACCTCTACGGTCTCCGGGCCTTCGGTCCGGGTGGTGGGCGATACTGGGTTCGAACCAGTGACCTCTTCGGTGTGAACGAAGCGCTCTCCCACTGAGCTAATCGCCCGGGCGCACCGCAAACATTACCGCATGTCAGCGGGTGCCTTCGACCGGCTACGGGGTCACTGGTCGATCTTCCACGGCATGACGAAGCCGACCTTCCAGAGGTAGATCCCGGCGAGCACGGCGACGATCGCGAGGCCCACGGTCGTGAGGATGATGTTGCGACGGCGGACCTTGGGGTCGAGGGCCCGATGGGCGGCCTCGGTCACCTTCCGCTTCGTCCAGCGGAGCACGAGCTGGGCCCAGACGAATTCGGTCGCCCAGATCGCCATACCGCCGAAGATCACCAGCCAGCCGGGGCCGGGCAGCGGCAGCATCACGATACCGGTGCCGACCACGGCGAGTCCCACGATGAAGACGCCGACCTGCCAGCTCAGGTGCAGGGTCCGGCGGGCCTTGATGAACTCGGGGGCCCGGGATCCCAGCTCCGGTTCCCCGTCGGCCGCGGACTCCCCGGCGCGCTCGTCACTCTCCGCATTCATGGGCTCCAACCTACCGGATTCGCGGCCGTCACCGGAATGGCGGTATTACCCATAGTTACCCACCCCCATACGAGCTACCTGAACGATCACAAAACAGACAGAGGGGTTTACAACGGCACCGTAGGTGGCATGTCGATTTCGCCGACGTGCGAATCCCCGAGCGCACACTGAGCGAAAGGCCCTGGCGCTTATGAACACCACGGTCAGCTGCGAGCTGCACCTGCGCCTCGTTGTGTCGAGCGAGTCCTCACTGCCTGTACCAGCGGGCCTGCGGTATGACACGGCCGATCCGTATGCCGTGCACGCCACCTTCCACACCGGAGCCGAGGAGACGGTCGAGTGGGTCTTCGCCCGCGACCTTCTCGCCGAGGGGCTGCACCGGCCCACCGGCACCGGCGATGTCCGAGTCTGGCCCTCCCGTAGTCATGGCCAGGGCGTCGTCTGCATCGCGTTGAGCTCTCCCGAGGGCGAAGCCCTGCTCGAGGCCCCGGCGAGGGCCCTGGAGTCGTTCCTCAAGCGGACCGACGCCGCCGTGCCACCGGGCACCGAGCACCGGCACTTCGATCTCGACACGGAGCTCTCCCACATCCTGGCCGACAGCTGAGCCAGCCCGAGAGCCGCACGGCGCCGTCCGACTCGGGGAGACGGCGCCGCGCGGACAACCCCATACGGCGGACATCGGCGTCCTCACCGCGTAGCCGGCGCGGCGAGGACGCCGATGCCCGTTTCCCGGGTCGCGCCGGCCGGTGGTGGCACGGTTTCGGCCCCGTTCCGGCCCGCTTTCGGACCACTCCCGGCCACTCGCGACCGAGCCGCTAGAGTCAGCGCAAATCCGCGGGCGCCCGCCCGCAGCCGGCCAGGGAGCGAATCGTGCTGATCCCCCACGACACCCGGATTGCCCTCGACACCGTCGTCGATCTGATGAACACCGCGCCGCAGGGCGACCGCGACGACGAGCTCCAGGACCTCCAGGCGCTGCACGCCTTCGTGCGGGCCCACGACATCAGCGACGTGGGCGAGCTCAGCGCGCACGACCTCAAGGCCGTGCGCGAGGTGCGCGGGAGGTTCGCGGCCGTCTTCGCCGCGCCGGACGCCCGGATCGCGGCCACGCTCATCAACCAGCTGGTGGCGGCGGCGGGCACCACCCCGCAGCTCACCGACCACGACGGCTACGACTGGCACGTGCACTACTTCGCGCCGGGAGCCTCGGTCGCCGACCATCTCGGCGCCGACTGCGGCATGGCACTGGCGTTCATCGTCGTCGCGGGCGAGCAGGAGCGGCTGCGGCGCTGCGAGGCGCCCGACTGCGGCCGGGCCTTCGTCGACCTCTCCCGCAACCGCTCGCGCCGCTACTGCGACAGCCGCACCTGCGGTAACCGGCTCCACGTGGCCGCGTACCGGGCGCGTCGCAAGGAAGCGGCCGGCTGAGCCGCCGACGCCCGCCCGCTCACAGCAGGAAGAGGTCGTGCACGGCGGCCATCAGGAGCAGACAGCCGATCACCGTAAGAAAGATCATCAGCGGCGGCTGGGAGAGCGCGAACAGACAGCCGCGCGGCTCTTCGGTGGGGGCGGGGGCATGATCCCGCGAGGTTTCCAGCATCTCGGGGCGATCATGGCGTAGTCACCGGCCGGGACCGCCCGCAACACGCCCCTCGCGGAGGCCAGTTCTTCCATCCCGAGGACGCGCCGGCCGGGAGAACCCCGGCCCGATCCCGGTCAGATCCCGTGCTTCTTCAAGATCGCCTCGATGTCGCTGAAGTCGTCTCCGCCCGCGGCGGCCTGCGGCTTCGGGGTCGCGCCGCGCCGGCCCCGGCCGAGCGAGGGCGCGGACGCGGCGGGCGCGACGGCGTCACCCCGTCCCTCACCGACCGCCTCCTCGCGGCGGCCGCCCCTGCGGCGCTCCACGGCCCGGGTGGTCGTGAACAGCAGCCACGCCACGCCGAGCACACCGAACCCGACCCAGGCCATGGGACTGAAGGCCGTCCTGGCGAGCCACTCCACCGCGCCCGTCATCACCAGACCGACGGGCACGAGGGCGTACGCGGCGATTCTGGCCGCGGTGAGGAAGCGCTTGCGGTACGCCGTGATCGCGGCGATGCCCAAGCCTGCCGCGGACACCGCGGAGCAGATGGTCTCGGCAAGCATGCGATCCTCCCGGCGCCGTACGAAACGTCCCTTCCATCCTGCACCGGCGGGGCGGCTCGCGGCCATGTTCCGGGCGGACCTCAGGGAGATCTCCGGGTCACCCGGGGGCCGATCTCCTCCCCAGGTCCCGGTTGGGCCACGCCGCACGGGCTGAAAGACTGCTCCCATGAGTGACTCCACCACCACGTCCGCCTCCTCCCCCGTCGTCCTGGAGGCATGGTTCGACCTTCAGTGCCCCGACTGCCTCCGTGCCCTCGACGACGTGCGCGCGCTGCGCGAGAAGTACGGCGAGCGCGTCGACGTACGGCTGCGGCACTTCCCGCTGGAGAAGCACAAGCACGCGTACGCCGCCGCCCAGGCCGCCGAGGAGGCGGCCGAGCAGGGCAAGGGCTGGCCGTACACGGAGGCGCTGCTGGCCAGGACCGCGGACCTCGGCGAGCGGGGCGAGCCCGTGCTGCTGGAGGTGGCGCGCGAACTCGGTCTGGACGCGGAGGAGTTCGACACCGCCCTGATCGACGGCCGGCATCTGCTGGTCGTCGACGCGGACCAGGCGGAGGGCAAGGCGATCAAGGTCACCGGCACCCCCACTTATGTCGTCGACGGGACCCGTCTCGACGGCGGCAAGAGCCAGGACGGCCTGCGCGAGCGCATCGAGGAGATCGTCGACCGCCTGCTCGCCGCCGCCGGCCGGGACGACTCCTAGAGGAGCGCCTTGTAGCTGTTGACGTGCGTGGTGCGGTAGCCCAGCGACTCGTAGAGGCGGATCGCCGGGGTGTTGCCGGTGAAGACATGGAGTCCGAGCAGGCTCTCCCCGGCGTCGAGGGCGACCCGTTCGGCGAGCAGCATCAGCGCGCGGCCCACGCCGCGCCCGCGCTGGGCCTCGGCGACCTCGATGTCGTACACGTACGCGCCGTTCCGCCCGGGACTCAGCTCGCGCCGTCCGGTCCAGAGCTGTCCGACGACCTGCCCGTCCCGTGTCACCACGTGGATCGCGACGCCAGGGCTGGCCAGACCTCGCGGCAGGTTCTCGCGGTGGCTCGCCTCGGCCTTGGCGCGCGCCTGCTCCTCCGGCACCCCACGGTCGATCCAGCTCCGCGCGAAGTCCTCCTTGGCCTTCGCCTCCCACGACACGAACTCCGCCTCCGTCATGGGGCGGATCTCGACGCCCGGCGGGAGCGCGGGCGGCTCCGCCGGCAGTTCCTTGTCCATGTTGCGGCTGCGTTCGGCGTAGCCGAGGGAGGTGGCCATCCGCAGCGCCGCCTCGGCGCCGACGGGGACGGAGATCTGGATCTCGCGGCAGCCCCAGCCGCGGAGCACCTCCTCGGCGGCGAGCGCGGCGACGGTGCCACGGCCGCGGCGGCGATCCCGCTCGTCGATGTTCAGATCCTCGATCACACCGGACGCGGCGCCGAATCCGGGTGCGGTGGTGAGGTGGACGGAGCCGACGCGACGGCTGTTCACACACACGTCGTAGGTGCGTGAACGGCCGCCGTCGGGCGTCTGCTGGAGCGGCCCGGCCGGCCGCAGGGTGGTGGTCATCAGGGGTGTTGTACCCACCTGACGGCCCCCCGTCATCCGCTTTTACGCGAGGCGCGGGTCCCGGTCCGCCGCCGCCCGCTCGTCGAAGACCCGCATCGCCTTGGCGGTGACGGGGCCGGGCGCGCCGGACAGTTCGCGTCCGTCGACCCGGTGGACGGCCTGGATGTCGCGGAGGGTCGAGGTAAGGAAGATCTCCTCGGCGCGGTCCAGGACGTCCAGCGGGAGGTCGCTCTCCTCGGCACCGGTCCACTCCACGGCGAGGGCGCGGGTGATGCCGGCGAGGCAGCCGGAGGAGACGGGCGGGGTGTGGATCCGGCCGTCGAGCACGACGAAGACGTTGGAGCCGGTGCCCTCGCAGAGCCGCCCGACGGTGTTGGCGAACAGCGCCTCGGAGGCGCCCTGTTCACGCGCCCTGGCGAGGGCGACGACGTTCTCGGCGTACGAGGTGGTCTTCAGGCCGGTGAGCGCGCCGCGCTCGTTGCGCGTCCAGGGGACGGTGATGACGGCGGTCGTGTCGGGGCGGCGGCTCGTCTCGCCGAGCGCGACGACCAGTCCGGTGCCGGCGTCGCCGCGTTCGGAGCCGAGCGGGGAGACTCCGCCGGTGTACGTGATGCGGAGCCGGCCGAGCTCCATCGGGTTGGCCTCCAGGACGGCGGCGCAGGCGCGGCGGACCTCGTCGAGGTCGGGGTCGGGCAGGCCCAGGCCGCGCGCGGAGCGGGTGAGGCGCTCCAGGTGCAGGGTGAGGGCGAAGGTCTCGCCGCGTTCCGCCTTGACCGTTTCGAAGATGCCGTCGCCGACGGTCAGGCCGTGGTCCAGTACGGACACCCGGGCTTCCGCCGCGTCGTACAGTCCGCCGTTGACCCAGAGTTTCATCGAGAAATGGCCTTTCCGCTCGCCTCGTACGTGCCCGACGCTACCGCCAGCAGGCGGGACGCCTTCAATTCGGTCTCCGCCCACTCGCGCTCGGGGTCGGAGCCCCAGGTGATGCCCGCGCCGGTGCCGAAGCGCAGCACGCCGTCGGCACGGTCGATCCAGAAGGTGCGTATCCCGACGGCCAGCTCGGCGGTGCGTCGGTCGGCGTCGACCCAGCCGATGCCACCGCAGTACGGGCCACGGGGGGCGGTCTCCAGGGCCGCGATGATCCGCAGGGCGCTGGACTTGGGGGCGCCCGTGACGGACCCGGGCGGGAAGGTGGCGTCGAGCAGCTCCCGCCATCCGGCCTCCGCCTCGAGCTCGCCGCGGACGGTGGAGACGAGGTGGACCAGGCCGGGGTGGGGCTCGACGGCACAGAGCTCGGGGACGGTGACGGACCCGGTCGCGCAGACGCGGCCGAGGTCGTTCCGCACGAGGTCCACGATCATCACGTTCTCGGCGTGGTCCTTCTCCAGGAGATCCTCGGCCGTCCGGCCGGTGCCCTTGATGGGACCGGACTCGACGGTGCGGCCGTCACGGCGCAGATAGAGCTCGGGGGACGCGGTGGCGATCTCGACGCCGTGGGCGGGGAGGCGAATCGTTCCGGCGTACGGAGCGGGGTTGCCGCGCGCGAGCAGCGCGGTGAGGGCGTCGACGTCGGCGGTCTCCGGCTCGGGCAGCGGCGCGGACATCACCCGGCAGAGATTGGCCTGGTAGACCTCGCCGCGCGCGATGTGCTCGCGGATCCGCCGGACGCCCGCGGTGTACGCGGCGTGGTCGAGCGAGGACGTCCAGTCACCGACGGCGGGGCCGCGCCAGGCTCCCGGCACGGGGGCGGGAACGGGGTCCGGCCGCACGTCGCCGAAGCGGGCGCAGGTCAGACGGCCCTCGAAGTCCGCGGAGACGGCCCAGAAGCCGGCGGAGTCGAGGGCCTCGGGGTCATGGGTGACATCCCGCAGGTCGGTCGCGACGAGGCCGCCGAAGCGGGCCAGGGGAACGAGGTCGTGCACGGGTGCGAGTCTAGGGCGGGCGGGGGCCCGGCGTCGGGGGCGTACGAGGGGGCGCGCGACCAGGAGCGGGTGAGGGCGGGGAGCCACGCCGGGAACACGGGGAGTGAACGCCACACGAACGCTCCCGGACCCCCGGCCGGGTGCGTGGCCAAGCGCGCAGCTCAGCACGCTGCGGAAACGCGTTTTTGTACTGGCCCGGGAATCCGCTAGAGTTCAACACGTCGCCGGGACGCGCAAGCGAAACGGAAACGACAAGCGGACGTGGCTCAGTTGGTAGAGCATCACCTTGCCAAGGTGAGGGTCGCGAGTTCGAATCTCGTCGTCCGCTCGATGTGGGGGATCTTCCCGAACCCCCGTTTCACTCCTGGTGGAGTGGCCGAGAGGCGAGGCAACGGCCTGCAAAGCCGTCTACACGGGTTCAAATCCCGTCTCCACCTCCAAGGACGATTAGCTCAGCGGGAGAGCGCTTCCCTGACACGGAAGAGGTCACTGGTTCAATCCCAGTATCGTCCACTGGTCCGTAAGGATCTTGGTCCGCAAGGATCCCCGCGCGATTAGCTCAGCGGGAGAGCGCTTCCCTGACACGGAAGAGGTCACTGGTTCAATCCCAGTATCGCGCACGCAGTAAAACCCCTGGTCCTGTATGGTTTGGGACCGGCCCGCGCGATTAGCTCAGCGGGAGAGCGCTTCCCTGACACGGAAGAGGTCACTGGTTCAATCCCAGTATCGCGCACCACACGAAGCCCCCGGGCGCCTCTGGCAGCCGGGGGCTTCTTCGTGTCCACTGCCCCTCCTCCGGCCTCCGGACGAGACCTCGTCCGGAGGAGCCCTGCTTGAGGAGGGCATCGTCAGGAGGACCTCAGGAGGAGAAGAGCATCCGGCCGAAGCCGCGCTGGCGGTAGTGACCGCCGTGGTGGCCGCCGTGGTGCGGGGCGCCCCAGGCGGGGGCCGCGGGGGCGGGCTGGGCCGGGTACGCGGGCGGGGCAGGGGCCGGCGGGGCCTGCTGGACCCACTGGGACTCCAGCCGGGTCAGGGACTCCAGCTCGCCGTAGTCGAGGAATATCCCGCGACAGCCGCTGCACTGCTCGATCTGGACGCCATTGCGGTTGTACGTGTGCATCGCTGCATGGCACTTGGGGCACTGCATGTCGACTCAACTCCCTGCCGTCGGAATGTGCTTTCACTCTATGCGGACGCGGGCGGGGCCAACTCGGTTCGTCCGGAGCCTATTCGGGCGCAGGTGTCGATCATCACCTCCTCGACCTCGTCGAGGACGCGGTTCTCGGCGGCGGCCTTGGCGAGGGCGAGCGCGGCGGTCTGCACGGTCAGGGCGCGGGCGGGCAGGTCCAGACGGGCCCACGGGTCGCCGAGGGCGGCGGCCGGCCCGCCTTCGGCCTGGTACGCGCCGAGGAACCGGGACCAGACCTCCGGGGGAAGGATGCCCGCGGCGAACCAGGCGGCGGGGCGGGCCAGGTCCCAGGCGGGGTCGCCCACGCCGAGGTCGTCGACGTCGATGAGGAGCCAGGGACCGTCGGGCGTGCCCGGCTCGCGCACCAGCTGGCCGAGGTGGAAGTCGCCGTGGCAGAGGAGGCCGGAGGTGGCGACGGACGCCTCCGGGACGGTGCGCCAGGCGCGCAGAACGGTTTCGACGGCGGAGCGGGGTGCGGCGTCCGCCCGGCGCATCCGCTCGACGGCCAGGGCGGCCTTGACGGGGGCGCGCATGGGCGGAAGGCCGGCGGGCGGCGCGGTCCGGTGCAGTCGGGCCAGGAGCCGGGCCGCGTCCTCCCAGGGGGCCGCGTCGGGGTCGGCCGGGTCGACGGGGGTGCCGTAGGGCCAGGCCGTGAGGGGGCGGCCGTCCACGGTGCGGTCGGGGTGGGCGAGGGGCGGGAGGAGGACGCCCTGGAGCCGGGTGTCCGCGGCCACCGCGATCCGCGCGCGATGATCCTGACCGCCGGTGCCGGGCGCGTGTGCCTTGAGGACGAGGGGGCCGTGCCGCACGACGGTGCCGTCCTCGCGGTCGGCGAGGACCGCGTGGGGGCAGGCACAGGGAGCGGGGTCCGCGTGGGCGGCGTCGCGCGCGAGAGAGCGCAGCAGGTCGAGATCGGGTGCGAGCACGTGGGGAGCGTACGCCGCGCGCGCCTCCGCCGGCGGCGGGGGAGACTCCCCCACCCCACCCCTTCCCGAAACCCTGCCGGGGGCTGGTGGGTGGGTGAGGGCTGTCCGGGGGCTCCGCCCCCGAGCCCCGAAGCGGCGGCTTCGCCGCCGACCGCGGGGGAAAGCCGGGCAGGACGGCGGGGCACCCGGGGGAAGACGACGCCGCAGTACGGGGGCTCCGCCCCGAGCCTGGGCGGGAGCTCCGCGCCGGGCACGGGAGGACAGTGTGATCCGATCCCACGGCGGGGAAGCGAGGCGCCTGACCGGGCGGCAGCCCCGCGCGGGCGTGGGAGGACGGTGGGTCCCGCGGCGGGGAAGCGAGGCGCCTGACCGGGCGGCAGCTCCGCGCCGGGCACGGGAGGACGGTGTGGCCCCCGCGGTGGGGAAGCGAGGCGCCTGACCGGGCGGCAGCCCTGCACCGGGCACGGATGACGGTGTGGCCCCGCGGCGGGGAAGCGAGGCGCGCGGCCGGGCGGCAGCTCCGCGCCGGGCGTCGGAGGACAGTGTGATCCCGCAGCAGGAAAGCAAGGCGCCTGACCGGGCGGCAGCCCCGCACCGGGCACGGGAGGACGGCGTGGCCCCGCGGCGGGGAAGCGAGGCGCGCGGCCGGGCAGTTCCGCGCCACCGCGCCGCCCGCGCAGAGGCAGCGACGGGGGTGGCACTCCCCGTGGGCGGGGACCGCCCGCGAGGGCGGCAGGGCTCCGGGCCGGCGGGAGTGGGAGGCCGCGGGCGTGGGGAAAAGCGCGAGGGCCGGTCAGCTCCCCAGCTGACCGGCCACACGCTGCCGTCCGCCGCACCCCCGTCCCCACGGGGTTGTTGGCCGGATGTCCCGACCCGGGCCGCTCTCCCGGGTCCGGGGCGCCGCTCAGCGCCCCAGCATCACGCCCACGGACGACGCCTGAGTGACCACCGCGTCCCAGCCGCCGAAGACGACCACGAGCAGGGTCGCGAGAGGGAGGACCATGGCGGTCGCCACCAAGGGGTGACGCCGGCTCGAAGGGCGGGGGTTCATCCGCGGTGCCGTGTACGCCATGGGTCCTCTCCTGTCGTGTCTGACAGCGGCGGGTGTCTGACCTCGGGGGACGAGTGCTGCACCCGCCGCTTGCCTTCAACATTAGGGACCGGGCACCGCAGGGACGTCATGCCCGCGTACCGACTTCCGGGCCTCCCCGAGGATGACCCGCGACCCCACGGCGTACTCCCCTGGGTGGAGAGAGACCGCGTCAGGACTGAGGGTCTTCCCGGAGGGGCCCGGGCCCTCGTGCGGCCGTGGAACGGGGCGCACGGACGACCACCCCGGTGCGCGTGACTTCGCTCACTTCGATCGCCCCCCGCCCGCCCCCCACTTCGTACGTCCGTGTCCTGTCCCCGGCCTCCACGACCATCTCGACCGAACCCCCCTTTCCCGAAGGGACGTTGGAGAATCGGCCGGCTCTGATCACCCCTCAAGTGTCCTCCCCAGCACTGACAATCGATCCCTGTGCGAGGGCGCGGCCTATGAGCACACCGGGGCGCCAATACGTAAGCTGTGCCTCGTCGAACGGACGAGGGGACGGACATGGCGATGATGCGGCTCCGGCGCGAGGATCCGCGGATCGTCGGGTCGTTCCGCCTCCACCGGCGGCTCGGCGCCGGCGGGATGGGGGTCGTGTACCTGGGATCCGACCGGCGTGGCCAGCGCGTCGCGCTGAAGGTGATCCGGCCGGACCTCGCCGAGGACCAGGAGTTCCGGTCGCGGTTCGCCCGCGAGGTCTCCGCGGCCCGGCGCATCCGCGGCGGCTGCACGGCCCGGCTGGTCGCCGCCGACCTGGAGGCCGACCGTCCCTGGTTCGCCACCCAGTACGTGCCCGGCCCCTCGCTGCACGACCGCGTCGCCGAGGAGGGGCCCCTGCGCGCCGCCGACGTGGCCGCGATCGGTGCCGCGCTGTCGGAGGGCCTGGTCGCCGTACACGAGGCCGGGGTCGTCCACCGGGACCTCAAGCCGTCGAACATCCTGCTGTCCCCCAAGGGCCCCCGGATCATCGACTTCGGCATCGCCTGGGCCACCGGGGCCAGCACCCTCACCCATGTGGGCACGGCCGTCGGCTCCCCCGGGTTCCTCGCGCCCGAGCAGGTACGCGGCGCGGCCGTCACCCCGGCCACGGACGTGTTCTCGCTCGGCGCCACCCTCGCGTACGCCGCGATGGCCGACTCACCCTTCGGGCACGGCAGTTCGGAGGTCATGCTCTACCGGGTGGTGCACGAGGAGCCCCAGCTGCACGGCGTACCGGACGCGCTCGCCCCGCTCGTCCGGGCCTGTCTGGCGAAGGACCCGGAGGAACGTCCCAGCACGCTGCAGCTGTCCATGCGGCTCAAGGAGATCGCCGCACGTGAGGCGCAGGGCCTCCCGGCCTCGCGCCCGCCGGCGCAGCGGGAGCGTACGGAGCAGGCGACGGCGACGGGCAGTCGGCCGACGGAGCGGTACACCGAGCGCACGACGCAGGGGCGGGGGCGGGGGCCGGCCTCGCGGCCGTCCGGTCCCCGCACCGGCGGTTCACGTGCCTCGCAGTCCCGTCCCGACGGCCGGCCCGTGCCTTCCCGGGCCGGTGGCCGTACCACCTCGACAGGTCGCAGGCCCGCCAACCCGCGCCTGCTGCGCCAGCGCCTCTTCGTCTTCGTCGTGGTGACGCTGGTGGTGGCCCTGGGCATCGCGGCCGCCCAGGCCCTCCAGGGATAGCGACGGGACCGGCTCGGCCCGGCCGGTCAGCTCTCGGGCCGGCCGCTCGCCACCGCGTAGAAGGCGACGGCGGCGGCCGCGCCCACGTTGAGGGAGTCGACGCCGTGGGCCATCGGGATCCGGACCCACTCGTCGGCGGCGCGCAGGGCCTGCGTGGACAGGCCGTCGCCCTCGGCTCCGAGCATCAGCGCCGCCCGCTCCAGCGTGTGCGGGGCCGCGACGTCGATCGGGGTCGCCTTCTCGTCGGGGGTGAGCGCGAGCAGCTTGAAGCCCGCCTCCCTGACCGCCTCCAGGCCGCGGGGCCAGGTCTCCAGGCGGGCGTACGGGACGGAGAAGACCGCGCCCATGGAGACCTTCACGGACCGGCGGTACAGCGGGTCCGCGCAGTCCGGGGAGAGCAGGACCGCGTCCATGCCGAGCGCGGCGGCGCTGCGGAAGATGGCCCCGATGTTGGTGTGGTCGTTGACCGATTCCATGACGGCGACCCGGCGAGCGGTGCTCAGGAGTTCCTCGGCCGTCGGCAGCGGCTTGCGCTGCATGGAGGCGAGGGCGCCGCGGTGCACGTGGTAGCCGGTGACGCGCTCGGCGAGGTCCGGCTGCACCGCGTACACGGGCGCCGGGACCTCGTCGATGACGTCGCGCATGACGTCGACCCACTTGGCGGAGAGCAGCATCGACCGCATCTCGTAACCGGCCTGCCTGGCCCGGCGGATGACCTTCTCCCCCTCGGCGATGAACAGCCCCTCGGCGGGCTCGCGTCTGCGTCGCAGCTCGACGTCGGTCAGGCCGGTGTAGTCGCGCAGTCGCGGGTCGTCGGGGTCGTCGATGGTGATGAGTTCGGCCACGAGGTGATACTGCCTTGTCCGGGATGCGGTGCCAATGTGTGGTGCGGGGTTCCGTTACCCCTGGTTACTTCAGGAGCCTCGTCACTTCACGAGCTTGTCCGGGCCCTCGCCCACGACCTCGCCGATGACGATGACGGCCGGCGGGCGGACCTCCTCGGCCTTGACCGTCTCGGCGACCGTGGCCAGGGTCGCGTCCACCCGGCGCTGGGTGGCCGTGGTGCCCTCCTGGATCAGAGCGAGCGGGGTCTCGGGGTCCTTGCCGTGGGCGACGAGCGCCTCCGCGATCTTCCCGATCTTGTCCACGCCCATGAGGATCACCAGCGTGCCGGTGAGCTTGGCCAGCGACGCCCAGTCGACCAGTGAGCGCGGGTCGTCCGGGGCGACATGGCCGCTGACGACGGTGAACTCGTGCGCCACACCGCGGTGGGTGACGGGGATCCCGGCCGCTCCGGGGACGGAGATCGAGCTGGAGATGCCGGGGACGACGGTGCACGCGATGCCCTCGGCGGCGAGGGCCTGGGCCTCCTCCATGCCGCGCCCGAAGACGAACGGGTCGCCGCCCTTGAGCCGCACGACCGACTTGCCGGCCTTGGCGTGCTCGATGAGCGCGTTGTTGATGGCCTCCTGGGCCATGAAACGGCCGTACGGGATCTTCGCCGCGTCGATCACCTCGACGTGCGGGGGCAGTTCGTCGAGCAGGTCACGGGGGCCGAGGCGGTCGGCGATGACCACGTCGGCCTCGGCGAGCAGCCGGCGGCCGCGGACGGTGATCAGGTCGGGGTCGCCGGGTCCGCCACCGACGAGCGCGACGAAGGAGGTACGGGAACGGTGCTGCGGGGCCGCGATCGAACCGTCCCGCAGGCCCTCGACGATGGCGTCGCGCACGGCGGCGGAGCGGCGGGGGTCGTGGCCGGTGAGCACCGCCACGGTCACGCCCTCGCTGCGTCCCGTCGCCGGGGTCCAGGCCGTGGCCGCCTCGGCGTCGTCGGAGCGCACGCACCAGGTCTTGGTCCGCTCGGCCTCGGCGGAGGCGGCGGCGTTCGCGACGGGGTCGCTGGTGGCGACGAGCGCGTACCAGGCGTCGGCGATGTCCCCGTCCTCGTAACGGCGCTTGACCCAGGTGATCTCGCCGGCCTCCGCCATGGCCTCGACGGACGGGGTCGCGGACGGGGAGATCAGGGTCACGTCGGCGCCGGCGGCGATGAGGGCGGGGAGCCTGCGCTGGGCGACCTGGCCACCGCCGAAGACGACGACGCGGCGGCCGGAGAGGCGGAGCCCGACGGGGTAGGCGGGGTGCTCGGGGTGCTCGGCCATGGGTGTGCGGCTCCTCGGAGGGCAAGCGTGGGCGGGGCCGCTGCGGCGGTGAAGCGGCTGGTGGGACGCGGTTTCTTCGACCTGGGACCCACGATATCGGTCACCGGGGGTGGGCGGCCTGTGACCCATGTCCCTCCGCGCTCGCGGACGATCCGCAGGGGTCTCCCCCGGCGGATCGCCACGACGGTGGCAGGAGCGGCGAATCCACGGACCTCCGCGCCGCCCCGGCCGGGACTACTTCTCCGTCACACCCGCCGAGTCGAACGTCGCGACCTCGTGCATCGCGCGGGCCGCGCTCTGGACGATGGGGAGGGCCAGGAGCGCGCCCGTGCCCTCGCCGAGGCGGAGGTCGAGGTCGACCAGGGGGCGCAGGCCCAGCTTGTTGAGGGCGGCCACATGGCCCGGCTCCGCGCTGCGGTGGCCCGCGATGCAGGCCGCCAGGGACTCGGGCGCGATCGCCCGGGCCACCAGCGCCGCCGCGCCCGTCGAGACACCGTCCAGGACGACCGGCGTACGCAGCGACGCCGCGCCCAGGATCAGACCGACCAGCGCCGCGTGCTCCAGGCCGCCGACCGCCGACAGGACACCGATCGGGTCCGCCGGGTCCGGCTGGTGGAGGTCGAGGGCGCGGCGGACCACGTCCACCTTCCGCGCGTGCATCTCGTCGTTGATGCCGGTGCCACGGCCGGTGACCTCGACCGGGTCGACCCCCGTGTACACCGAGATCAGCGCCGCCGACGCCGTCGTGTTGGCGATGCCCATCTCACCGGTCAGCAGCGCCTTGTTGCCCGCCGCCACCAGGTCGCGCGCGGTCTCGATGCCCACCTCGATCGCGGCGAGCACCTCCTCGCGCGTCATCGCGGGACCGGTCGTGAAATCGCCCGTACCTGCGCGGACCTTGCGGGGCAGCAGCCCCGGCGTGGCCGGCAGCTCGGAGGCGACACCGACGTCGATGACGCAGACCTCCGCGCCGACCTGGTTGGCGAAGGCGTTGCAGACCGCGCCGCCGCCGAGGAAGTTCGCGACCATCTGGCCGGTGACCTCCTGCGGCCAGGCGGTGACGCCCTGGGCGTGCACCCCGTGGTCGCCGGCGAAGATCGCGACGGCCGCGGGCTCCGGGATCGGCGGCGGGCACATCCGGGACAGTCCGGAGAGCTGTGCGGAGATGATCTCCAGCATGCCGAGCGCCCCGGCCGGCTTCGTCATCCGCTTCTGCCGCTCCCACGCCTCGCCGAGCGCCTTCGCGTCCAGCGGACGGATGTTGGAGACGGTCTCCTGGAGCAGGTCGTGCGGCTCCTCGCCGGGCAGGGCGCGGCGGCCGTACGTCTCCTCGTGGACGACCCAGGACAGGGGGCGGCGCTTGGACCAGCCCGCCTGCATCAGCTCGGGCTCCTCCGGGAACTCGTCGACGTAACCCACGCAGAGGTACGCGACGACTTCGAGGTGCTCGGGCAGGCCGAGGGCGCGGACCATCTCGCGCTCGTCGAAGAAGCTGACCCAGCCGACGCCGAGGCCCTCGGCGCGGGCGGCGAGCCAGAGGTTCTCGACGGCGAGGGCCGAGGAGTACGGCGCCATCTGCGGCTGGGTGTAGCGGCCCAGCGTGTGGCGCCCGCCGCGGGTGGGATCGGCGGTGACGACGATGTTGACCGGGGTGTCGAGGATGGCCTCGATCTTCAGTTCCTTGAACTGCTTCGCCCGGGCCTTCGGAAGCGACTTGGCGTACGCCTCGCGCTGACGCTGGGCGAGCTCGTGCATGCTCCGGCGGGTCTCGGCGGAGCGGATGACGACGAAATCCCAGGGCTGCGAGTGGCCGACGCTGGGGGCCGTGTGGGCGGCCTCCAGGACCCGGAGCAGCACCTCGTGCGGGATCGGGTCGGAACGGAACCCGTTGCGGATGTCGCGGCGCTCGCGCATGACGCGCAGCACGGCCTCGCGCTCGGCGTCGGCGTACCCGGGGGCCGGGGCGCCGAGGACCTCGGGGTCGGGTTCGGCGTCGGCGTCGGGCTCGGCTGCGGGCTCGGGCGCCGGTTCGGCGTCGGCGGCGGGCTCGGCGGCGGTTTCGGCCTCGGGCGCGGGCTCGGTGACGGCGGCGGGCTCGGCGGCGGTTTCGGCCTCGGGCGCGGGCTCGGTGACGGCGGCGGGCTCGGCGGCGGTTTCGGCCTCGGGCGCGGGTTCGGCCACGGCCTCAGGCGCAGGCTCGGCCACGGCCTCAGCGTCGGCGGGCGTGGGCTCGGGCTCGGCGTGAACCTCGCCCTCAGCGGCCTCGACCTCGACGTGGGCCTCAGCGGCCTCGGGCTCGGCTACCGGCTCGGGCTCGGGCTCGGCTACCGGCTCGGGCTGCTCCGCCTCCGCCTGGACCTCCGCCTCGGTCTCGGTCTCGGTCTCGATGACCGCCTCGACGACCGGTTCGGCCACGACCTCAGGCTCGGCGGGCGCGGCCGCGACCTCGGGCCCTGCCTCCTGTGCCTCAGCGTCTACGGCAGCCTCCGGCTGCTCCTCCGCCGGCTCGGCCACGGCCACCTCCGCCACCGGGATCTCCTCGGCGACGGTCTCGACCACGGGCTCGGGCCGAGGCTCGGCCTCGGCCGGCACCTCGGCCTGCGCCGCGGGCTCCCCCACCCGTGGCGCGGGAACGGTCGCCACCGGGGCCTCGGGCTCGGGCTCGGCTACGGGCTCGGGCTGCTCCGCCTCCGCCTGGACGGCCGGCTCCGCCGCGGGCTCCTCGGCCGGCTCCGCCTCGGCCACCGGCGTCGGCGCCAGGTGGGGGGTCGTCGGGACGGTGCCCTCGACCTGGACGAACTGACCGACCGTTTCTGCGGGGCCCGGCGCCGTCTGGGGCGTGACGGGCTGCTGGGGCTGCGGGTCCCACGGCACGGCGCCCTGCGGCGCGGCCTCGCCGAACTGGGGGCCGGCCGACGGCGCGGATCGCTCCTGCGGGTCCTGCGGGATGTCGAGGTACTCGGGGCCGGTCGTCGGCGGGCCCTGCACTCGGGTCGGCATCGGAGCCGGTGCCGCCGCCATGGCGGCCGGAGCGGGCTCGGGAGCCGGTACGGGCGCGGCGGCCGGTGCCCCGGCGGGGCCGCGATCGGCCAGCGAGCGCACCACTCCCCCGGAGTTGTCCGGCACGGGCGGGCCCATGTGCAGCGGGCGGCGCGAGGGAGGCGCGGTGGGAGCGGCGGGCGGCGGCATGCGGACGCCGCTGAGGTCGACGGAGCCGGAGTCACGGCCGGCGGCCTCGTGGGCGCCGGTGTCGAGGACGCCGGGTTCGTAGCCGTGGTGGGTGACGACGGGCTCCTGCTGTGCCGTCGGCACGCCGTGCGCGGGGGTGGAGACCGCCTGGGCCGCGTCCGGAACACCGTGCGCCGGGGTCGCGACGCCCTCCCCGCCCGCGGGAACACCGTGCGCGGGAGTGGCGACGCCCTGGGCCGCGTCCGGAACACCGTGCGCCGGAGTCGCGATGCCTTCCGCGCCGGCCGGGACACCGTGCGCCGGAGTGGACACGCCCTGCGCGGGGTACTGCCCGGGGACTTCCTCCGTCGGCACGCCGTGCGGCGGGGTGGAGACGGGCGTCTGCACGGCCTGCTGAGCGTGCGGGACCTGGCCCATCGGCGCCTGGGCGGCGAGTGCGTCGGCGAGCGGCCCGGCCAGCGGATCGGTGAGGGGGTCCACCATCGGATGCTGCCCCGATGCCTGACCCGGCACCACCGGCTGCGCCGCGGCGGGCGGCGGTACGGCGACGGGCGCCGCCGGGACCACGCCCGGCTGGTGCTCGCTCCACGCGCCCTGCGCGCCCGGCATGAGCAGCAGGTCGTCTTCCTCGGCTGCGTTCTCGGAGGGGTCCAGGAAGGTGTACGCGCCCGGAGCGGGGATGCCCGGCTGCTCGACCATGCCTGCGTTCTCCGGCAGCCCCTCGCCCGGGACCTGGCCGGTGTCCGTCATGCGTACCCCTCGCCCATCGCTTGTGCTCCTTCAGACCTTCGCCCGTCAACAACAACGAGCGTGCGCGCCGTGCGGCACGAATGACGCGCGGACACCCAAGCATTGTCGCGGCCTTCGGCCATCGTGGCAGGCAGATCCGCCACGGTGCGCTGTGGACTGCGCCACGTCGCGCGTCCCCCCGTTGCTCCGTACCACATCAGCGACCCAAAAGAGCCACTTCATCCGGACATTGGCGAACAAAGCGCCGAACGTACCGGTGCGGTACAACAATCGGCCAGCCTACCTCGCCCGCCGAGAGCACTGGATCACGGGGCGCGATCGATCCTGCGCCCGGAGAGCAGGAAGACGACGGAGCGCTCGCGTTCCGTCCAGTCGCCGGGGTCGAGGCCGACGCTCTGCAGCAGGGCGCATTCGACGGTGTAGCCGCCGTCGGCGAGGGCCGCGCCCAGGGCCTCGGCCTCGTCGCGGGTGGAGGCGTGGGTGACGATCCGTTCGGGCCTGCGGTCGGTGCAGGCGGTGACGACGGGCACCCCGCCGCCTCCGATCCGTACGACGTCCGGCTCCGGAAGGCGTTCCAGTACATGCGGGGCGCGGCCGGGTACGACGTGCAGCTGGACGCCGGAGCGGCGGGCAGCGGCCTCGGTGCGGGCACAGGCGGTGGAGTCGGCGTCCACCGCGATGACAGCGGCGCCGAAGCGGGCGGCCTCGACCGAGAGCGCCCCGCCGCCGCAGCCGATGTCCCAGACGAGGTCGCCGACGCGCGGGCCGATGCGGGCGAGTTGGGCGGCGCGCAGGGAGGGGGTGGCCCCGCGTCCCTCGCCGTACTCCTCGTGCTCCTCGGCGGGCAGGGCCCAGCCCCGTACGGCCGGGGTCTCGTGACCCATGAGCCAGCCGCCGCCGTGGCCGTTGGAGGAGCCGCCGATGACGATGACGACGTTGGGGTCGCGCCAGGCGTGGTCGGCGGCCTTGTCGGAGGTGAGGACGGAGACCTGTTCGCGGTCGGTGCCGAGTTCTTCGCAGATGACGAAGGTGCGGTGGACGCCGTCGAGGAGGAGGGCGAGCTCGGCCGGGCCGGCGCCGGGCGAGGTGAGGACGGCGACCTTCGGGTGGGCGCGGCAGACGTTGACGGCGCGGCGCAGGGTGCGCTGGTGGGCGACGACGATCCGGGCGTCGTCCCAGGGCATGCCGGCGCGGGCGAAGGCGGCGGCGACGGAGGAGACGGCCGGGACGACCTCGACCTCCAGGCCGTGCTCGGGGGCGCGCAGGGTGCGGACGACGCCGAAGAAGCCGGGGTCGCCGTCGGCGAGGACGACCGCGGTGCCGCGGTGGCCGGCGATCCGGCGGGCGGCGAGGTCGACGCTGCCGAGGCGGATGCGTTCGGCGCCGGGCGGGACCTCGGGCAGGGCGAGATGGTGTGCCGCCCCGGCCACGAGGGTGGCGGCGGAGAGCGCGGACCGGGCCGCTGCGGTGAGGGGCGAGCCGTCCCAGCCGATCACCGTCACCCGGTCGGCCATCGTCGTCTGTCTCCTGAGGTGTGTCGTTGCAGGTCGGGGGCGTGTCGAGGGTACCCGTAGCCGGTCGGCCCCGGCGATCAGCTCCAGTCGGCGTACGAGGAGTATCCGGCCTCGGTCATCTGGTCGTCGACACCTTCGAGGTCCTCGGGGAGGAGGCCCCAGACGATGAAGTCGGTGCGCAGGTCGGTCCACCCGCCGTCCTCGGTGCGGGTTCGGGCTATGCAGGCGCCGCGCAGGACGCCCTCGCTGATGCAGCCGATCTTCTGGGCGACCTGCTGGGAGGCGGTGTTGTCGGCCGCGGTGCGCAGTTCGATGCGCTCGAAGCCCTGGTCGCCGAAGAGCCATTGGGCGGTGGCGAGCGCGGCCTCGGAGGCGTACCCCTCACCGCGGGCCCACGGGGCGACGATGTACGACAGTTCGGTGGAGCGGACGCGCCAGTTGGTCTTGCTCAGCTGGATCACACCGACCAGGCGCTGGGTGAGGAACTCGGTGACGGCGAGGTCTATGCCGCGTCCGGCGGCGCGTTCGGCGGGGGCGTACTCGGTGATCCAGGTGTGCGCGGCCGCCTCGGTGAAGGGCTGGGGCACCGCGGTCCAGGCGGCGACCAGTTCGTCGTTCATCATCTCGGCGAGGGCCGGGGCGTCGGCCTCTTCGAGTGCGCGCAGCACCAACCGGTCCGTGCTGATGGAGATGTCCGGAAAGGTGGTAGTCATGCGCAGCTCCATGCCGAGGACCGTCCGAATCGACCGTGAACGCACAGCATGCAGCATGCAGCCGTCGGTGCGCATGGCCGGGTCCGATGTGTGAAGGAGGCGACGAAGGCCCCGCGCACCGGACGGGATGCGGGGGCCTTCGTCACAAGGACTGTACTGCGGGCCTTACTTGGCGACGGCGCCGAAGGCCGGAACGACCGAGCCGTTCTTGTACGTGTCCTCGATGTACTTCTTCACCTCGGGCGAGTTGAGGAGCTTGGCGAGCTTCCGCACGCGAGCGTCCTTCTCACTGCCCTCCTTGACGGCGAGGAAGTTGGCGTAGGGGTTGCCCTCCGCCTTCTCCAGGGCCAGGGAGTCGGTGGCCGGGTTGAGCTTGGCCTCGATGGCGTAGTTGCCGTTGACGACCGCGGCGTCCACGTCGTTCAGGGCGCGGGGCACGGTGGCGGCCTCCAGCTCCTTGAACTCCAGGCCCTTCTTGTCGGTGATGTCGGAGAGCCTGCCGTTGGAGCCGACGCCGTCCTTGAGGGTGATCAGACCGTTGTCGGCGAGCAGCTTGAGTGCGCGGCCGCCGTTGGTGGTGTCGTTGGGGACGGCGACGGTCTGGCCGGCCTTGAGGTCCTTGAGGTCCTTGACCTTCGTGGAGTAGAGGCCGAGGGGCTCCAGGTGGACGTTGACCACCGGGACGATGTGGGTGTTGTTCTTCTTGTTGAAGTCGTCCAGGTACGGCTTGTGCTGGAAGAAGTTGGCGTCGACCTGGCCGGACTCGGTGGCGGTGTTCGGCAGGACGTAGTCCGTGAACTCCTTCACCTCCAGCTTCAGGCCCTCCTTGGCGGCCAGCTCGTCCTTGACGAAGTTCAGGATGTCGGCGTGCGGCGTCGGGGACGCGGCGACGACCAGCGGCTCGTCGGCGGACGCGGCCGAGTCCTTGGTGGAGGACGGGTCCGACGAGGTGCCGCAGGCGGTGAGGCCCAGGGCGAGCGCGGCGGTGGCGGCGATACCGGCGGTGAGCTTGATGTTGTTACGCACGAAAAGTGCCTCTTTCAGGTGGTGCGGTGGACGCCTGGACAACAAGTCCGGGCTCTTCTTCGAGGAACGAAGTCTGTGGGGGTGCGCGGTGTCGGCCGCCCGACGGCGGCTACACGGTGGCGGTCACGCGGTGCGTCCCCGGCGGGCGAGGAGCCGGACGGCCAGGTCGCCGATGAGCTGCACGATCGTCACGATCACGATCAGGACGACGACGGTGACCAGCATGAACTGGGTGTCGAAGCGCTGGTATCCGTAGGTGATGGCCTTGGAGCCGAGTCCTTCGCCGCCGACCGCGCCGGCCATCGCGGAGTAGCCGATGAGCACGATGACGGTGGTGGTGACGGCGGAGACGAGCGAGGGCAGCGACTGCGGCAGCAGCACCTTGCGGATGATCGTCGGCACCGAGCCGCCCATGGACTGCACGGCTTCGACCAGGCCGTGGTCGACCTCGCGGATCGCGGTCTCGACGAGGCGCGCGAAGAACGGGATGGCGCCGATGGCCAGCGGCACGATCATCGCGGTGGGACCGATGAAGGTGCCGACGACGAAGGTGGTGAAGGGGATGAGGGCGATGAGCAGGATGATGAACGGCAGCGAGCGGCCGATGTTCACGATCACGCCGACGACCTTGTTGACCACGGTGTTCTGCAGCAGTCCGCCCTTGTCCGTGAGGACGAGGAGGATGCCGAGCGGCAGTCCGCCGAGGATGGTGACGACGGTGGCCCACAGGACCATGTAGAGGGTGTCGACGGTGCCCTGCTCCAGCAGGGGCTGCATCTCGGACCAGGTCACTTGGCACCTTCCTTGACCAGTACGGGCGCCGCCTCGGGCGCGGTCTCCTCGTCGACGACGTCGACCTGGAGGCCCTGCTCGCGCAGGAAGCCGACCGGGACGACGTTCTCCTCGTACCGTCCGGGAAGTTCGATCCGCATCCGGCCGATCTGCCGGCCGCCCACGGTGTCCATCGCCGCCCCGAGGATGGAGATGTCGACGTTGTACGTACGGGAGAGCTGGGAGATGACCGGCTGGGTGGCGGCCTCGCCGTGGAAGGTGACGTCGACGACCGTGCGGTCGGGACCGCTGGGGGCGCCGCTCACCGGGAAGAGCTCGGCCGCGAGCTGGGAGCCCGGGGTGGCGAGGAGTTCGCTCACGGTGCCGGACTCGACGATCCGGCCCTTCTGCATCAGCGCGGCGGAGTCGCAGATCGTCTTGACGACGTCCATCTCGTGCGTGATGAGCAGGACGGTGAGGCCGAGCTGCCGGTTGAGGTCGCGCAGCAGCTGGAGGATGGAGCGGGTGGTCTCGGGGTCGAGGGCGCTGGTGGCCTCGTCGGAGAGCAGCACCTTCGGCTCGCCGGCCAGAGCGCGGGCGATGCCGACGCGCTGCTTCTGGCCACCGGAGAGCTGGCCGGGGTAGGCCTTGGCCTTGTCGGCGAGGCCGACGAGGTCGAGGAGCTCCAGGGCGCGGCGGGAGCGCTCGGCGCCGGAGACGCCGAGGATCTCGAGCGGCAGCTCGATGTTGTCCTTGACCGTGCGCGAGGACAGCAGGTTGAAGTGCTGGAAGACCATGCCGATGCTGCTGCGCGCCCGGCGCAGCTCCTTGCCGGCACGGCGGCCGGTGGCGGCCAGCGCGGTGAGGTCGACGCCGTCGACGGTCACGGTGCCGGAGGTGGGGCGCTCCAGGAGGTTGACGCAGCGGATGAGCGAGGACTTGCCGGCGCCGCTCTGGCCGATCACGCCGAACACCTCGCCCTCG
This sequence comes from Streptomyces sp. NPDC006551, assembly GCF_040611675.1. NCBI lineage: Bacteria > Bacillati > Actinomycetota > Actinomycetes > Kitasatosporales > Streptomycetaceae > Streptomyces > Streptomyces sp. NPDC006551. The sequence goes on along the minus strand of NZ_JBEXOT010000042.1, from coordinate 31,111 downwards.
CGGACATGGAGGTCGACACCGTCCAGAGCGGTGACCTGGCGGCCTCGCGACTCGTAGACCTTGGTCAGGCCCGAAGTGGTGATCACAGGGGTTTTCCGTCACTGTCGAGTGCGCGGCGCGGGGTCCGCCGGGCACGGGGCATTCGTCGTTCGGACAGTCAGGCGCAGATCGGCTGGTTTCGGCGGGTGGCCGGGAGGCAGCGCGTGCGCGGGGCAGGAGCGGTCCGGCGCCATGTGGCGGGCGGATCGGCTCGGCCGTCGGGTCTCGCTTCGGGGCGCGAGACGCAGGCGGGGGCCCTCAGAAGGCGCACATTCGACACATACAACGAGCACCGGGCGTGCTGATCGCCTCGGTCGCAAGGGTGCGGCTGCTCGTCGTGGTCATGGCTGCAAGTAAAGCACGCGGGTGTTCGACCGCCTGGGGGCTGTCCGAATAGCGGACGCGTTTCGTGCGCCATGCGGACAGATCCTCGAGCCGTACCAGCCGGTCGCGCTCTCCACCCGGCCGTCCGTGGCCTGCGCGGATGCCACCGACCGGGCGGTCGCGACGAGCCCGGCGGGGAACGGGGAGGGGTGGTGCGTTGTGGTCAAGACCACGGTCTCGCCGCGACTCCCCGTCGGCCCTGGGAGGCAGGTGGGGGGCGAGCGCATCGGGACGTTCGGCCCGTAATACCCTCGGGGCCATGCTTGACGCCCTGACGGTCGCGGTTTCGGTGGCCGCGCTCGCCCTCGCCGCCTGGTGCGGCTTCGCCGCCTACCGGGACCAGCCGACGAAGGACTGGCACTTCATCGGCATGGCCGTGGTGACCGTCCTCGCGCTGGCGCAGCTGGTGGTCGGCATCGTGCAGCTGGCACGCGGCGAGAAGGCCGACGAGGGCACGACGATCTTCGTGGCGTATCTGCTGGGTGCGCTGTGCGCGGTGCCCGCGGCGGGCTTCATGTCGCTCGCGGAGCGGAGCCGCTGGGGCTCGGCGACGGTGGCGGCCGGCGCGTTCGTGCTCGCGGTGCTCGAAGTGCGCCTCTTCGACATCTGGACGGTGGACTGACCATGACCGTGACGCGGGAGAACCAGACGCGGACGCGGCTCGTCCGGGGCCCCGGGATGTTGCTGGTGTGGCTGTACGGGGTGATGTCGGTGGGCGCGGTCTCGCGCTCGATCTACCAGATCGCGACCGAGTTCGACCGGGCGCCGCTCGCGTACGCGCTGTCGGCGGTGGCGGCCGTGGTGTACGCGTTCATCACGTACACGCTGGTCCGCGGCGGGAACACGGCCCGCAGGGCGGCGCTGGTGTGCTGCGCCGCCGAGCTGGTGGGCGTGCTGACCGTGGGGACCTGGACGCTGCTCGACCCGTCCGCGTTCCCGGACGCCACGGTCTGGTCGGACTACGGCTACGGCTACATCTTCATCCCGGTGCTGCTGCCGGTGACCGGTATCTGGTGGCTGCGCCGGGCGCGGGCGGAAGCCCGCTGATTCAGGCCGCCTTCTCCAGGGTCACGAGCGTGAGCCGCGGCCCGATCTCGCGGCTGGAGACCGGTTCGTACCCCTTGCTGCGGTAGAGCCGCAAATTGCCCTCGCTGCGGTGGCCGGTGAAGAGCCGGAAGCGCTTGGCGGCGGGCACCGGGTCGCCGGCGAAGTGGCCCTCGATGGCATCGAGGAGACGCCCGCCCAGTCCATGGCGCCGCAGACGGGGATGGACGATCAGCTTGGCGATCCGGACGGTGCCGTCCTCGTCGACCCGTCCGCGTACGGAGGCGACGATCTCCTCGCCGAGGCGTGCCACGAGCGCGTGGCCTGCGGCGAGTTCGGCGCGCAGGGCGTCCAGCGACTGGGTGAGGGGCTCGATGGACCAGTCGCCGTAGAGCTCGGCCTCGCTCTGGTAACAGAGGTACTGCAGCTTGAGTATGTGCTCCGCGTCCTGCGCGTCTGCCGCTGAGATGGTCACGCTCATGCCCATGTGCGCATGCCTCCCGCTCACCTGGTCCGCCGGTCGGTCTACCGCACCCTTCCCATCGGTCGGGGAGCGGGAACCTCTGCAGCCAGCATTCTGCGCAAACATCCCAGGCAACGGGAACGCATCGGCCCCAGACTGCCCTGTGAGATACCCAACTCCCCTGCGATTTCCCGGTATGTGGGGTCCGCCGGGTCGAGCATCGCGGTCAGCAGGCGGGGGCAGTGGCCGGGGGTGCGGCGGACGGCGGCGCGCAGGGCGCGGCGGCGTTCGGCCGTGAGGGCGGAGCTTTCGGGAGAGGTGTGCGGCGCGGCTGCCTCCTCCCCGTGGTACGGGCGCTCGCGCAGGGCGGTGCGGCGCGCACGGCGGGCCTCGGCACGGACGGCCCGGCGCAGCCAGTCGGCGGGGCGGTCGGGAGCCTCGTGGTCCTGGAGCCGCTCCAGGAGCTTGAGCCAGACGGCCTGTTCGAGGTCGTCCGGCTCGACACCGGCGGCGGGTGCCTCCGCGCGGGACTCGGCGGCGAGGAGGGGGGCGAGGGTGCGCAGGAGGTGGGGATCGTGGGTGGTCATGCCGTGCACGATGTCCGTGCGTACGCGGGTGGTTGCGGGGCGGCGCCCAAACCACCCGGTCGGGTGCTCGGGCCGAGCGGACCTCGACGGGCGCCGCCCCACAGGCGTCAGGCCTTCGCGAAGTCCGCCGCCGCGAGGAGAGCCGTGTCCGGGTTGTCGGAGAAGATGCCGTCGATGCCGGTCGCCAGGTACGTCTTCAGCGCGCCGAAGGAGTCCCCGTACGCCGCCGGGTCGGTGCCGCGGCGGAAGTCGGCGGGGAGGAAGGTGTTCTCGTTGCGGTGGGTGTACGGGTGGAGGATCAGGCCCTTGGCGTGCGCGTCGCGCACCAGCGTGGTCGGCTTGCCCAGCCTGCCGTCCTTGTCCTTGGGGATGACCAGGTCCAGCAGTGGGCCGATGCCCTGCGCGTAGGAGGCGATCCACGCCAGGCCCTCGGGCGTGATCAGGTCGGCGACCGTGCGCGGGTCGCCCGCCTCGCGGAAGTCCCAGGGGCGGTCGTCCGGCGTCCACAGCAGCACCACGCGCGGCGTGGAGACGAGCTTCGCCATCCGCTGCATGCTGGTCGGCTCGAAGGACTGGAGGAACGTCGGCGAGTCCGCGCGGTGGCGTCCGTACCGGCGCAGCAGCCTGGCGAGCCGCTCCTCCAGGCCGAGGCCGAGGGAGCGGAAGTAGGTGGGGTGCTTGGTCTCGACGTGCAGCCAGACCTCCTGGCCGCGCCGGCGTCCCTCCCGCTCGGCCCAGCGCAGCACCTCCTCGAAGGTGGGGATCTCCCAGCGGCCGTCGTAGAGGGTGTTCTCCTGACGGGTGCCGGGGATCCGCTCCTTGGCGCGCAGCGTCTTGAGCTCGGCGAGCGTGAAGTCCTCGGTGAACCAGCCGGTGAGGGAGGTCCCGTCGACGGACTTGGTGGTCCTGCGGGAGGCGAACTCGGGACGGTCGGCGACATCGGTGGTGCCGGTGATGTCGTTCTCGTGGCGGCAGACCAGGTGCCCGTCCTTGGTGGGGACGAGGTCCTGCTCTATGACGTGCGCGCCCATGTCGAGGGCGAGCTGGTAGGAGCCGAGGGTGTGCTCCGGGCGGTAGCCGCTGGCGCCGCGGTGGGCGATGACGGTGGGGACGGGCAGGGAGCGGAAGCCGCGCCGGCCGCCGTCGGCCCCGGCGGCGTGGGCCGCGCCCGTGGGCAGGACCGTCGAGGCGCCCAGTACGGCCGCTCCCGCCGCTCCGAGAACCGTCCGCCGGGCCGGCGTCCGGTGTGCACCCTGTGTCATGAAGGCTCCTTCTGTGTGATGTCCCGCACGGTCCGTGTCGGCCGGTGGTCGGTCCGACCGTAGGCAGTCACCTCTTACCTCCGGCAGACCCTGGCCGAACATGACGGAAACTCACGTCAACACTGTGTATCCAGTCGGTGAACCCGATGTGCGCACCGTGGTGACCCGCGAGTATCGTCGCCACCTGCACAGACCGCCCGCCCCGACACCGGAGGAACCGTTGTCCCGTCTCGCACTCATCAAGGCAGTGCTCGGACCGATCCTGCGCCTGATGTTCCGCCCACGTGTGGAGGGCGCCGAGAACATCCCGGGGACGGGTCCGGTCATCCTGGCGGGCAACCACCTCACCTTCATCGACTCGATGATCATGCCGATCTGCACGGACCGTCCGGTCTTCTTCATCGGCAAGGACGAGTACGTGACCGGCAAGGGCTTCAAGGGCCGGCTGATGGCCTGGTTCTTCACCAGTGTCGGCATGATCCCGGTCGACCGCGACGGCGGACGCGGTGGCGTCGCGGCGCTGATGACGGGCCGCCGGGTGCTGGAGGAGGGCAAGATCTTCTCGATCTACCCGGAGGGCACCCGCTCCCCCGACGGCCGGCTGTACCGGGGCCGTACGGGCATCGCCCGGCTCACGCTGATGACGGGCGCGCCGGTGGTGCCGTTCGCGATGATCGGCACGGACAAGATCCAGCCGGGCGGGGCGGGGCTGCCGCGGCCGGGGCGGGTGACGGTCCGGTTCGGTGAGCCGATGGAGTTCTCGCGGTACGAGGGGATGGACCGGGACCGCTATGTGCTGCGGGCGGTGACGGACTCGGTGATGGCCGAGGTGATGCGGCTCTCCGGTCAGGAGTACGTGGACATGTACGCCACCAAGGCGAAGGCGGCGTAGCCCCCTGAGAACCGGGACGCCCCCGCACAGCATTGGCTGTGCGGGGGCGTCGTCGTTCCGGGGGCCCGGTGCTCGGCGTCAGTGCTCGACGCCGTCCTGCCGGGGACCCGGCCTCGGGCGTCAGTGCTCGACGCCGTCCTCCAGCTTCTGGCCCTTCAGCAGGAACCAGGCCGCGACCGCTGTCGCGAGGAGGACCGCCGCGCCCACACCCGCCGCGATGCGCAGGCCGTCGACGAAGGCTTCCTGCGCCGCGGAGACCAGGGCGGTCGCCGCGTCGGGGGCGAGCGCCGTGGAGGCCTCGACCGCGCCGCCGAGGGACTCGTGGGCCGCGGCGGCCGTGGTGGCGGGGACGCCCGCCGGAGTGGCGAAGTCCTGGTAGACACCGGTCACGATCGAGCCGAGCAGCGCGATGCCGAGCGCCGCGCCGAGTTCGTACGCCGTCTCGGAGACCGCGGAGGCCGAACCGGCCTGTTCCTTGGGGACGCTGGAGAGGATCACATCGGCCGTGACGGTGAAGGCGAAGCCCGCGCCCACGCCGACGACGAGCAGGCTCGCGCCGAGCAGCGGATAGCCGGTGGACTGGCTCAGCGTGGTGAGCGAGGCGAGCGCCAGACCGACCGCGGCGAGGCCGCCGGCCACCACTGACCGTACGGAGAACCGGCGGGCGACGACACCCGCGATCAGACCGGCCGTCACCGCGCCGACGGCGGCGGGCAGTTCGGCCAGACCGGCCTCCAGCGGCTGCCTGCCCTGGACCAGCTGGAGGAACTGGGACAGGAAGAAGATCAGTCCCGCCAGGCCCAGGATGGTGAGCAGGTCGGCGAGGACGGCGCCGGAGAAGCCCCGGTTGCGGAACAGACGCATGTCCAGGAGCGGCGCCGGGAGCGTCAGCTGCCTGCGGACGAACCAGGTGAGGGCGGCCACGCCGATCAGCGCGGCGAGGGCCGCGTCGAGCGAGAGGCCTTGGGCCGCCGCCTCCTTGACCGCGTAGACGACGCCGATCATGCCGAGGAGCGAGAGGGCGACGCTGGGCAGGTCCCACGGGCCCGGATTCGGGTTCTTGGACTCGGGGATCAGCTTGATGCCGACGAGGACCAGGACGGCCATCACGGGCAGGTTGATGAGGAAGACCGAGCCCCACCAGAAGTGTTCGAGCAGGAATCCGCCGACGACCGGTCCGACGGCCGCGCCGGCCGAGGCCATCGCACCCCAGATGCCGACGGCGAGGCTGCGCTCGCGCGGGTCGTGGAAGAGGTTGCGGATGAGGGCCAGGGTGGACGGCATCAGAGTCGCGCCGGCGACGCCGAGGAGCGCGCGGGCCACGATCATCATCTCGGGGCTGGTCGCGTACGCGTTGATGACGGAGACGGCCCCGAAGGCCACGGCGCCGGTCAGCAGGAGCTTCTTGCGGCCGATGCGGTCGCCGAGGCTGCCCATGGAGACCAGGAGCCCGGCGATGACGAAGGAGTAGACGTCACCGATCCAGAGGAGCTGGGTGCCGGAGGGCTTCAGGTCCTCGGAGAGGAAGGGGGTGGCGAGCCCGAGGACGGTGGCGTCCACGGCCACGAGGAGGACGGCGAGGACGAGAACGGCAAGGGCGAGCCACCGGCCGGGGCGGCGGACGCCCTCGGTATGGCTTGCGGTCCTGACGGTGCTGCTGGTCACTTCTCCACGCTCCTGCGCGCTCCGCCGAGCAGCAGCTCGGCGATCATGTACTGGAAATCCTTGGCGGCGACCCGGCCGTCCTGCACGGCCCAGGCGCCGGCGCCGATGAGCCCGTAGAGGGCCTCGGTGAGCCAGGCGGGGGTCAGGTCGATCCGGAAGACGCCCTGTTCCTGACCGCGCCGGAAGAGCGCGGAGACCCGGGCGTCGAGGCGGGCCCAGCCCTCGTTCTGCTGGTCGCCCTCGAACAGCTGGTTCTCGCTGACGAGGAACGACAGCAGCGGTGCGACCGGCTCGACCCCGGCGATCAGCCGCCGTACGGCGTCGTCCGCGCGGCCGTCCTCCAGGCCCGCCGCGTCGAGGGCGCCCTCGAACTCCTGGATGCCCATCTCCTCCAGCGCCCTGACCAGCGCGTCCCGCCCGGCGAAGTGCCGGTGCAGGGTGGCGCGGCCGATCCCGGCGGCCCGGGCGACCTCGTCCATGGTGGAGGTCGACTTCCGGGAGAGCAGGGCGGCGGCGGCGCGGAGCACCTGGGTGCGATCGACTGACATGAGACAACCATACACCGAATGAGACATCAATGTCTCATTCGGTAATTCGACGCCTCAGCGAGGCACGGAAGGAATGCTGTGCGCATGACGAAGCCGCTGCTGCTCATCGACGTGGACGGACCGCTGAATCCCTACGCGGCCAAGGCTCAGCGCCGCCCCGAGGGGTACACGACGCACCGGATGCGGCCGGGCGGCTGGTTCGAGACGAAGCCGCTGCGGGTGTGGCTCGACCCCGCGCACGGCGGCGAGCTGCGCGCATTGGCGGAGGCGTACGAGCTGGTCTGGGCGACGACCTGGAAGGGTGAGGCGAACGAGTGGATAGGGCCCCACCTGGGGCTCCCCGAGCTGCCGTTCATCGACTGGCCGAAGATGCACGGGGCCGCCCCGCGCGGGACGTTCTGGAAGACCCAGTACATCCTTGAGTACGCGAAGGGGCGGCCCTTCGCCTGGGTGGACGACGACATCACGCCGTACGACCACGAGTACGTGGACCGGAACCACCTCGCCGCCGCCCTGTTGCTGCACGTCGATCCCCGACTCGGACTGCTCCGGCCGGACTTCGACGCGCTCGCGGAGTGGGCGGCGGCGCTGTGACGGACTCTTCGGCGGTTATTTCTTGGCGTCGGCCCAGGCGTGCTGGATCACCAGGTCCGCCTTGACCTCCACCAGTTGGGCGGCGACCGCCGACGGGGCCGTACCGCCGCGGCCGTCGCGGGAGGCGAGGGCGCCGGGGACGTTGAGGACCGTGCGGACCTCCGGGGTCAGGTGCGGGGAGATCTTCGCGAACTGGTCGTCCGTGAGGTCGTCCAGCTCCTTGCCCTCCGCCTCGGCGACCTTCACGCACTCGCCGGCGACCTCGTGCGCCACCCGGAACGGCACGCCCTTCTTCACCAGCCACTCGGCGACGTCGGTCGCGAGCGAGAAGCCGGCCGGGGCCAGCTCCTCCATCCGCTCCCGGTTGACGGTGAGCGTGGCCATCATGCCGGTGAAGGCGGGGAGCAGGAGCTCCAGTTGGTCGCAGGAGTCGAAGACCGGCTCCTTGTCCTCCTGGAGGTCGCGGTTGTACGCGAGCGGCAGCGCCTTCAGGGTGGCCATCAGGCCCGAGAGGTTGCCGATCAGACGGCCCGACTTGCCCCGGGCCAGCTCGGCGATGTCCGGGTTCTTCTTCTGCGGCATGATCGACGACCCGGTCGAGAAGGCGTCGTGCAGGGTCACGAAGGAGAACTCCTTCGTGTTCCAGATGATGATCTCCTCGGCGATGCGGGAGAGGTTCACGCCGATCATCGCCGTGATGAAGGTGAACTCGGCGACGAAGTCACGCGAGGCCGTGCCGTCGATCGAGTTCCCGACCGAGCCGCGCTCGAAGCCGAGGTCCTTGGCGACCGCCTCCGGGTCGAGCCCGAGCGAGGAGCCGGCCAGGGCGCCGGAACCGTACGGCGAGACGGCCGTACGGGTGTCCCACTGACGCAGCCGCTCCGCGTCCCGCGAGAGGGACTGGACGTGGGCGAGGACGTGGTGGGCGAAGAGCACCGGCTGGGCGTGCTGGAGGTGCGTCCGGCCCGGCATCGCGACGTCCGGGTGTGCCTCGGCGAGGCCGACGAGCGCGTCCTGGAGGTCGGCGATCAGGCCGCCGATGATCCGGGCGTGGTCGCGCAGGTACATCCGGAAGAGGGTGGCGACCTGGTCGTTGCGGGACCGGCCGGCGCGCAGCTTGCCACCGAGGTCCGGGCCGAGGCGCTCCAGGAGGCCGCGCTCCAGGGCGGTGTGCACGTCCTCGTCGGCGATGGTGCCGACGAAGGAGCCGTCGGCCACGTCGGCCTGGAGCTGGTCGAGGCCGGCGAGCATGCGCGTCAGCTCGTCCTCGGTGAGCAGCCCCGCCTTGTGGAGCACGCGCGCGTGGGCGCGGGAACCGGCGATGTCGTACGGCGCGAGGCGCCAGTCGAAGTGCACCGAGGCCGACAGCTTCGCCAGGGCCTCGGCCGGGCCGTCGGCGAACCGGGCGCCCCAGAGCCGGACGTCACCGTTGTTGCTGCTCACAGCTACTGCTCCTCAAGAGGGTGGGTGTACGGCCGCCTCCCTGCCGCGGAGATACAGGGAGGCGGCTGTGGAACGAGTCGTGCTTACGCGAGGTCACGCCGCGCGGCGATCTTCGCCGAGAGCGCGAAGATGTCGATGAAGCCCTGCGCCTTGGACTGGTCGAACGTGTCACCCGAGTCGTAGGTCGCGAGGTTGAAGTCGTACAGCGACTCCTCGGACCTGCGGCCCGTGACGACGGCGCGGCCGCCGTGCAGGGTCATCCGGATGTCGCCGCTGACGTGCTGGTTGGCCTCGTTGATGAAGCCGTCGAGGGCGCGCTTGAGCGGGGAGAACCACAGGCCGTCGTAGACCATCTCGCCCCAGCGCTGCTCGACCTGCCGCTTGTACCGGGCCAGTTCGCGCTCGACGGTGACGTTCTCCAGCTCCTGGTGGGCGGTGATCAGGGCGATCGCGCCGGGAGCCTCGTAGACCTCACGGGACTTGATGCCCACGAGCCGGTCCTCGACCATGTCGATCCGGCCGACACCCTGGGCACCGGCGCGCTCGTTGAGCTGCTGGATCGCCTGGAGGACGGTGACGGGCCTGCCGTCGACGGCGACCGGGACGCCCTCCTTGAAGGAGATGACGACCTCGTCGGCCTCGCGCGGAGTGGCCGGGTTCGCGGTGTACTCGTAGATGTCCTCGATCGGCGCGTTCCAGATGTCCTCGAGGAAGCCGGTCTCGACGGCGCGGCCGAAGACGTTCTGGTCGATGGAGTACGGGGACTTCTTGCTGGTCGCGATCGGCAGGTTCGCCTTCTCGGCGAAGGCGATCGCCCTGTCCCGGGTCATGGCGTAGTCACGGACCGGGGCGATGCACTTCAGGTCCGGTCCGAGGGCCTGGATTCCGGCCTCGAACCGCACCTGGTCGTTGCCCTTGCCGGTGCAGCCGTGGGCGACGGTGCCGGCGCCGTGCTTCTCGGCGGCGGCGACGAGGTGCTTGACGATGGCCGGCCGCGAGAGGGCGGAGACCAGCGGGTAGCGGTCCATGTAGAGGGCGTTGGCCTTGATCGCCGGAAGGCAGTACTCGTCGGCGAACTCGTCCTTGGCGTCCGCGACCTCGGCCTCGACGGCACCGCAGGCGAGCGCGCGCTTGCGGATGACGTCCAGGTCCTCGCCGCCCTGGCCGACGTCCACGGCGACGGCGATGACCTCCGCGCCCGTCTCCTCGGCGATCCAGCCGATGGCGACGGAGGTGTCCAGGCCGCCCGAGTAGGCGAGTACGACACGCTCGGTCACGGGGTTCTCCTTACGGGCGGGTGCAGGCGGTGATGGGTATAAGTATGCAGAGGTCTGCATGATTCGTCAATCTGGGCGCGAGCGACCGCTACCGTTTCCCGTCCCACGCACGACGGGCGGGCCGATAATGCGGCCATGGGTCAAAAATACGAACGCATCGACGGCCGGATACGGGACTTCATCGAGCGGCAGCCGGTCTTCTTCACCGCCACCGCCCCGCTGACGGGCGACGGGCACGTCAGCCTCTCCCCCAAGGGCCGCATGGGCACGCTCGTCGTCATCGACGAACTGACCCTCGCCTACCTGGACTTCGGCGGCAGTGGTGCCGAGACCGTCGCCCATCTGCGCGAGGAGGGAAACGGCCGGATCACCCTGATGTGGTGTGCGTTCAGCGGTCCTCCGAAGGTGCTGCGAGTGCACGGCAAGGGCGAGGCGATCTTCCGGGACGATCCGCGCTGGGCCGAGTACATCCCGTACTTCAAGGACGTCGACGGGCCGTCGGCCCGCGCCATCGTCGTGATCCACGCCCGGCGGATCAGTGACGCGTGCGGATTCGCCGTCCCGTTCATGGACTACCGCGAGGAGCGCACACAGCACGCCGAGCACTTCGCCCGCAAGACCGACGAGGAGTTCGCGGCGTACTGCGCGAAGAAGGAGCACGTCGGGGTGAGCCTGGACGGCCTGCCGGCGCTGCCGCTCCCGTTGCCGGCACGCACGGACTGACCATTCGGACGCGTCGGACCGGCGCCTCGGGCGCGGTGCGCGTACGGTCCGGAGCATGCGCTCCGCTCTCGTCCTCGCGTCAGCCCTGCTCATGGCGGTCCCACCGGTGAAGGGTGACGACCCGCTGCCCGCGCGGATGGCCGACACGGGCGGCGGTACGCAGCTGATCACGGCCGAGGCGCCGGACGCCGGGTCCACCACCGGGACCGTCACCTGGTGGGACCGGCGCGGCGGACGGTGGGTCGAGGCGGGCTCCGCGCCGGCCAGGTTCGGCGCGAACGGGCTGGTGGAGGGAGACCGGCGCCGGCAGGGTACAGACACGACACCGGCCGGGCTCTACGACCTTCCGTACGCCTTCGGGATCAAGCCCCCGCCACCCCGGACGCGCTCACCCTTCGCCCGCGTCACGGACCGGTCCTGGTGGTGCCAGGACAACGACTCGCGTGCGTACAACCGCTGGGTCGAAGGGCTCCCGAGGGACTGCCGGGCGACCGAGGCCGAGCACCTCGTCTCGTACGGCGCGCGGTACGCACACGCCCTGGTGATCGGTTTCAACTACGACGAGCCCGTGCGCGGGCGCGGCGCCGGGATCTTCCTCCACGTCAACGGGCGCGGCGCGACGGCCGGTTGTGTGTCCGTACCGGCGGAGGCGATGCGCCGGATCCTGGTCTGGGCCGACCCGGCGCGACGCCCCCACATCGCGATCGGCACGCGGGACGGCCGGACGGCGATCACCCGGTACTGAACCGCCGTCGACTCTCCGTCAGCTCTCCTTCTGCGCGAGGCGCAGCAGGTGGTCGGCGAGCGCCTGGCCGCCCACCGGGTCGCGGGAGATCAGGAGCAGGGTGTCGTCGCCCGCGATCGTGCCGAGGATCGCGTGGAGTTCGGCCTGGTCGATGGCCGACGCGAGGAACTGGGCGGCCCCCGGCGGGGTCCGCAGCACCACCAGGTTGGCGGAGGCCTCGGCGGAGATCAGCAGTTCGCCGGAGAGGCGCCGCATGCGCTCCTCCTTGGCGGACTCGCCGAGCGGCGCCTGCGGGGTGCGGAACCCGCCCTCGCTCGGCACCGCGTAGATCAGCTCGCCGCCCGTGTTGCGGATCTTCACCGCGCCCAGCTCGTCGAGGTCGCGGGAGAGCGTCGCCTGGGTGACGCTCAGCCCGTCGTCCGCGAGGAGTTTGGCCAGCTGGCTCTGGGAGCGGACCGGCTGCCGGTTCAGGATGTCGACGATCCTGCGGTGGCGTGCGGTGCGGGTCTGCGGAACGGACGGCCCTGCCCCAGGCTCCGCCTGGGGGGACCCCCAGTTCTCGGTTTCCTGCGCGTCGGTCATCGTCGTCTCATTCTCCGGTTCGTCCTTCCCCGTTCACCGCTCCGTCGAGGACGCCCGGAAGCGCCTCCAGAAAGGCGTCCACCTCCGCGTCCGTGATGATCAGTGCCGGCATGAGCCGTACGACATCGGGAGCGGGCGCGTTCACCAGGAGGCCGGCGTCCTGAGCCGCCTGCTGCACCTGGGGTGCGAGGGACTCGGTGAGCACGATACCCAGCAGGAGGCCCGCGCCGCGGACGTGGGAGACCAGAGGGTGACCGAGATCCTCGATTCCGTCGCGGAGCTTCTCGCCGAGGCGCTTGACCTCGTCGAGGGTTCCGTCGGCGGCGAGGGTGTCCAGGACCGCGAGTCCGGCGGCGCAGGCGACCGGGTTCCCGCCGAAGGTGGTGCCGTGGTGACCGGGCCTGAGCAGCTCGGCCGCCTCGCCGAAGGCGACGGTCGCGCCGAGCGGCAGACCGCCGCCGAGACCCTTGGCAAGGGTCACGATGTCGGGGTCGACGCCGTCGTGGCCCTGGTACTCGAACCAGGTGCCGCACCGGCCGACCCCCGTCTGTACCTCGTCGAGGACGAGGAGGGTGCCGGTGGCGCGGGTGATCTCGCGGGCGGCCCGGAGGTAGCCGACGGGCGGGACCACGACGCCGTTCTCGCCCTGGATCGGCTCGATGATCACGAACGCCGTCTCCTCGGTGACCGCGGCCCGCAGGGCCTCCACGTCTCCGTACGGCACATGCGTGACGTCGCCGGGCAGCGGCAGGAACGGGGTCTGCTTGCCGGGCTGGCCGGTGAGGGCGAGGGAGCCCATGGTCCGGCCGTGGAACCCGCCCTCGGTGGCGACCATGTGAGTGCGGCCGGTCAGCCGGCCGATCTTGAAGGCGCCCTCGTTGGCCTCGGCCCCCGAGTTGCAGAAGAAGACCCGGCCCGGGCGGCCGAAGAGCTGGAGCAGCCGCTCGGCGAGGGCGACAGGCGGCTCGGCGACGAAGAGGTTGGAGACATGCCCGAGGGACGCGACCTGCCGGGACACGGCCTCGACGACCGCCGGGTGGGCGTGGCCGAGCGCGTTGACGGCGATGCCGCCGACGAAGTCGAGGTATTCGTTGCCGTCCGCGTCCCAGACCTTGGCGCCCTCGCCGCGGACGAGCGACAGCCGGGGCGTGCCGTAGTTGTCCATCAGCGAGCCCTGCCACCGCAGGCTCAGTTCCTCGTTGGTCACGGCTCCCCCTGTCCGTCCGGCACGACCATCGTGCCGATGCCCTCGTCGGTGAAGATCTCCAACAGGATCGAGTGCTGCACCCGGCCGTCGATCACGCGGGCCGTGGTGACCCCGTTGCGCACGGCGTGCAGACAGCCCTCCATCTTGGGGACCATGCCGCTGGAGAGCTCGGGCAGCAGCTTCTCCAGCTGGCTCGCGGTGAGCCGGCTGATGACCTCGTCGCTGTTCGGCCAGTCCTCGTAGAGGCCCTCGACGTCGGTCAGGACCATCAGGGTCTCGGCGCCCAGCGCCGCAGCGAGTGCCGCAGCCGCCGTATCAGCATTGACGTTGTAGACATGTCCGTCGTCCTGGGAACGGGCGATGGAGGAGATGACCGGGATGCGGCCGTCCTCCAGGAGCGCCTCGATGGCGCCGGTCTCGATGGCGGTGATCTCGCCGACCCGGCCGATGTCGACCTGTTCGCCCTCGATGACCGGCTGGTGCTTGGTGGCCGTGATGGTGTGCGCGTCCTCGCCGGTCATGCCGACGGCGAACGGGCCGTGCTGGTTGAGCAGTCCGACGAGCTCGCGCTGGACCTGACCGGCGAGGACCATCCGTACGACGTCCATCGCCTCCGGTGTCGTGACCCGCAGTCCGGCCTTGAACTCGCTGACCAGGCCCGCCCGGTCGAGCGCGGCGCTGATCTGCGGGCCGCCGCCGTGCACGACGACCGGCTTGAGACCGGCGTGGCGCAGGAAGACGACGTCCTGGGCGAAGGCCGCCTTGAGATCTTCGTCGATCATGGCGTTGCCGCCGAACTTGATGACGACGGTCTTGCCGTTGTGCCGGGTCAGCCAGGGCAGCGCCTCGATGAGGATCTGCGCCTTGGGGAGCGCGGTGTGCTTACGGGTACCGGTCATGAGGAGTACGCGCTGTTCTCGTGGACGTAGTCGGCGGTGAGGTCGTTGGCCCAGATGACGGCGGACTCGGAGCCGGCGGCGAGGTCGGCGGTGATGGTGACCTCCCGGTAGCGCATGTCGACGAGGTCGCGGTCCTCGCCGACCGAGCCGTTCTTGCAGACCCAGACGCCGTTGATGGCGACGTTGAGCTGGTCGGGGTCGAAGGCGGCCCGCGTCGTGCCGATCGCGGAGAGCACCCGGCCCCAGTTGGGGTCCTCTCCGTGGATGGCGCACTTGAGGAGGTTGTTACGGGCGATGGAGCGGCCCACCTCGACGGCGTCGTCCTCGGTCGCCGCGTTGATCACCTCGATACGGATGTCCTTGCTGGCGCCCTCGGCGTCGCCGATGAGCTGACGGGCGAGGTCGTCGCAGACGGTCCGGACCGCCTCGGCGAACTCCTCGTACGCCGGGGTGACGCCGGAGGCGCCGGAGGCGAGGAGCAGCACGGTGTCGTTGGTGGACATGCAGCCGTCGGAGTCGACCCGGTCGAAGGTCAGCTTCGTCGCGTGCCGCAGCGCCGTGTCGAGGTCCGCGCTCGCCACGTCGGCGTCGGTGGTGAGGACGACGAGCATGGTGGCGAGGCCGGGCGCGAGCATGCCCGCGCCCTTGGCCATGCCGCCCACGGTCCAGCCGTCCTTGGTGACGACCGACGTCTTGTGGACCGTGTCGGTGGTCTTGATGGCGATGGCGGCTTTCTCGCCGCCGTGCTCGGAGAGTTCCTTGGCGGCCTTCTCGACACCGGAGAGGACCTTGTCCATGGGGAGCAGCAGCCCGATGAGACCGGTCGACGCGACGGCGACCTCGCCCGCGCCGATCTCCGTACCGGCCGCGCTGAGGACCTCGGCGACCTTCTCGGCGGTGGCGTGGGTGTCCTGGAAGCCCTGCGGGCCCGTACAGGCGTTGGCTCCACCGGAGTTGAGCACCACGGCGGCCAGCTCGCCGGTGGTCAGCACCTGCTGGGACCACAGGACGGGGGCGGCCTTGACGCGGTTGGAGGTGAAGACGCCGGCGGCGGCGCGACGGGGCCCGGTGTTGACCACGAGGGCCAGGTCCGGGTTGCCGTTCTCCTTGATCCCGGCCGCGATGCCCGCTGCCGTGAATCCCTTCGCTGCGGTGACGCTCACTGTGCTTCTCCGTTCGCTTCTCCGCCCACGCGGCGCACAGGCGCGGGCATCGTCATCAACTGCCGCCCGGCGGCCGCGCGTACGTCGCTCATGGGGCGACTCCCATCGTGGAAAGTCCGGTGACCTCGGGGAGCCCGAGGGCGATGTTCATGCTCTGCACCGCGCCGCCGGCGGTGCCCTTGGTGAGGTTGTCGATGGCGCTGATCGCGATGACCCGGTGCGCGGCCTCGTCGTACGCGACCTGGATCTGCACGGCGTTGGAGCCCTGGACGGACGCCGTCGCCGGCCACTGGCCCTCGGGGAGCAGATGGACGAAGGGCTCGTCCGCGTAGGCCTTCTCGTACGCGGCCCGTACGGTCTCGGCGGTCACGCCGGGCTTCGCCTTGGCGGAGCAGGTGGCGAGGATGCCGCGGGACATGGGGGCGAGGGTCGGGGTGAAGGAGACGCCGACCCGCTCCCCGGCCACGGCGCTGAGGTTCTGGATCATCTCCGGCGTGTGCCGGTGGCCGCCGCCGACGCCGTACGGGGACATGGAGCCCATGACCTCGCTGCCGAGCAGATGCGGCTTGAGGGCCTTGCCGGCGCCGGAGGTCCCGGTGGCGGCGACGATCACCGCCTCGGGCTCGGCGAGACCGCTCCCGTACGCGGGGAAGAGCGCGAGGGAGACCGCGGTGGGGTAGCAGCCGGGTACCGCGACGCGCTTGGCCCCCTCCAGCGCGGCGCGGGCGCCCGGCAGCTCCGGGAGGCCGTAGGGCCAGGTCCCGGCGTGCGGGGAGCCGTAGAACTTCTCCCAGTCGGCGGAGTCCCTGAGCCGGAAGTCGGCGCCCACGTCGATGACGAGCGTGTCCGGGCCCAGCTGCTCGGCGACGGCGGCGGACTGGCCGTGCGGAAGCGCGAGGAAGACGACGTCGTGTCCGGCCAGCTCCTCGGCCGTGGTGGGCGCGAGGACGCGGTCGGCGAGCGGCAGGAGGTGCGGCTGGAGGCCGCCGAGTCGCTGACCGGCGTTGGAGTGACCGGTCAGGGTGCCGATCTCGACGTGGGGGTGGGCGACGAGGAGACGCAGGAGCTCTCCGCCCGCGTATCCGCTCGCACCTGCCACTGCTGCTCGTACCGTCATCGAAAATCCTCCTCCTGGAAGGCATGACTATACGTGGCACCGCACTTTTATGCAAAGCAGTTCGAGCCCGGCTCAGTGACGGAATCCTTCAGCCGGTCTCCGAGCGGTTGGGATCGCCTCAGGCACCCGACTTGATCGGGCACAAGATGTCGGGTCCGGCATGGTGGGCGCTGCCTAGCGTGGTGATCGTCGAAAGGAAGGAGACCGGGCATGCTGGAGCGGCTGAACCAGGCTCTGGAGCACATCGAGCGCCGTCTCGACCAGGATCTCGACGTGGAGGAGCTGGCGCGCATCGCGGCCACCTCGGAGTACCACCTGCGCCGGATGTTCTCCGCGCTCGCGGGCATACCGCTGTCGGAGTACGTCCGGCGCCGTCGGCTCACCCTCGCGGGCGCCGACGTACTCGCGGGGCGCGAGACGCTGCTGGACATCGCCGTGCGCTACGGCTACGGCTCAGGCGAGGCGTTCGCGCGGGCGTTCCGTGCCATGCACGGCATCGGACCGGCCGAGGCCCGCCGTACCGGCGCCGTGCTCAGCTCCCAGTCCCGGATGGCCTTCCGTCTCACCATCGAAGGGAGCAGCAGTATGCGATACCGCGTCGTGGACAAGGCGGGTTTCACCGTCGTCGGGCTCAAGGCCCGGGTGCCGCTGGTGCACACGGGGCCGAACCAGGCGATCATGGACTTCGTCCGCGGGATCGACCCGCGGACCCTGGAGCGGCTGGAGAAGCTGTCGGACCAGGAGCCGCACGGCATCGTCGCGGTCTGCGACGACCTGGATCCCAGCCGCGCCGAGGGCACCGAACTCGACTACCACCACGGCGTGATCACCTCCGTGGCCGCGCCCGAGGGCACGACCACGTTGGCCGTCCCGGCCGGCACCTGGGCGGTCTTCACCACCTCCGGGCCGGCGCCGCAGGCCATCCAGGAGCTGTGGCGGGACGTCTTCACCGAGTGGTTCCCGTCGAACCCGTACCGCGGCCGACCCGGCCCTGAGATCCTGCGCACGCGCCTGTCGCCGGACAGGACCGAGGCCGAAGCCGAACTGTGGCTCCCGGTGGAGCCGGAGCACGGCTGAACAACGCAGCGCAGACGTGCGTGAGCGCTTCGGTCGGCCTTCTGGGCCGACCGAAGCGCTCGGTCACAGGAGGGAACGTGACCTCGGTCAGTTTCTCGGAGACGCGCGCGACGGCGGGGACGTCTGTCCGCCGTTCCAATCCGGCACTACCGTGCCCCGGTGGATCTCTTCTCGCGCTCCTGGACCGCGTTGCTCACGGCGGTCGCCGACCTCCCGGACGAGGACTTCGAGCGGCCGTCCGGCTGTGCCGGCTGGCTCGTACGGGACCTCGTGTGCCACCTGGTGATCGACGCCCAGGACGTGCTGATCACCCTGGTCACGCCCGCCGAGACCGAACCGACCGTGGACGCGGTCACCTACTGGAACCTCGTCGAGCCCCCGACCGGCGAGGACCCGCTCGACGCGCTGATCCCGCGGCTGGCCGCCGCGTACGGCGAGCCGCGGTGGCTCAAGTTCCACCTGGACGACGTCGGTTCGGCCGCGGGCCGCGCCGCCGAGCTCGCCGATCCCGCCGTCCGCGTCAGCACCCGCGACGAGGTGCTGACCGTCGGCGACTATCTGTCCGCGTACGTGCTCGAATGGACCTTGCACCACCTCGATCTGATCGCGCACCTCCCCTCGGCCGGCGCGCCGCCCGCCGAGACCCTCGCCGCGGCGCGCGCGGCGCTGGAGAAGATCGCCGGGAGCCCCTTCCCCGCCTCGCTCTCCGACGAGGACGCGCTGCTGATCGGCACCGGCCGCCGCACGCCGACCGACACGGAGCGGACCACGCTGGGCGACCTCGCCCCGAGGCTCCCGCTCGTCCTCGGCTGAGCGGCCCGTCGGTCGTGCCGAGCCGCCGCCGGCGCTCCGGCGCAGCGCGGAAACTCCGATGCGGGGAGCAACACGCCTCCGTTAGCCTCGGAAACATGTCTACGCCCCGAATTTCCTAGCTCAAGGACCCGCTTCCACGCCACCCGTGTGTCCTTTTGCCTGTTCGGAGCGTTACCCATGATCACCGTTCGTGGCGCCGACGTGCGCGCCGGCGGTCGGCTGTTGCTGGCCGGCCTCTCCTTCCACATCGCCCCGGGCGACCGCATCGGCCTGGTCGGCCGCAACGGCGCCGGGAAGACCACCCTGCTCGACGTCCTGGCCGGGGTCCGCCCGCCGGCCGCCGGAACCGTCACGCGTACCGGCGCGGTCGGGCATCTCGCCCAGGACTCCCGCGCCGCCGACCCGACCGTCACGGTCACCGACCGGATCCTGTCCGCGCGCGGTCTCGACTGGGCCGTACGCGAGCTGCGGGCCGCGGCGGACGCGCTCGGCGAGGCGGCCGACGCGCGGGCCATGGCGGCGTACGCCCGCGCCGAGGCTGAGTTCGAGGCGCGCGGCGGGTACGCCGCCGAAGCGGAGGCCGCGCGGGTCGCCGCCGGGATCGGTCTGCCCGCCGACGTGATGACGCGGCCCGTCGGCGCGCTCTCCGGCGGCCAGAAGCGCCGGGTCGAGCTCGCCAGGATCCTGTTCGCCGGTCACGGCCGCGCGGGCACCCTGCTGCTCGACGAGCCGACGAACCACCTCGACGCCGACTCCATCGGCTGGCTGCGCGGTTTCCTCTCGGCCCACCAAGGCGGTCTGGTGGTCATCAGCCATGACGTGTCCCTCCTCGCCGACACCGTCAACCGGGTCTTCCACCTGGATCCGCAACGGGCCACGATCGACGTCCACAACACCGGCTGGTCCGGCTACCTCGCCCAGCGGGACGCCGACCACCGCCGCCGCACCCGCGAGCGCGCCAACGCCGAGCGGAAGGCGGCGGCGCTGCACGCCCAGGCGGACCGGATGCGCGCGCACGTGGCGACGGCCGTGACGGCGAAGAACATGGCCCGTCGCGCCGACCGGCTGATCGCCGAGCTGGAACCCGTGCGCCGGAGCGAGAAGGTGGCCCGGATCCGGCTCCCCGAGCCCGCTCCGTGCGGCCGGACGCCCCTCGGAGCCGTCGCGCTGACCAAGGCGTACGGGGAGGGGCGGCCGGTCCTCGACGGCGTCGACCTCGCCGTGGACCGGGGCGGCCGGCTCGTCGTGCTCGGCCTCAACGGCGCGGGCAAGACGACGCTGCTGCGTCTGCTCGCCGGACGGGAGGAGCCCGACGGCGGGCGGGTGGTGCGGGGCCACGGTCTGCGGATCGGCTACTTCGCCCAGGAGCACGACACGCTCGACCCCGACCGCACGGTCCGCGAGAACCTCGCCGCCGCCGCGCCTCATCTGACGGACGGGGAGGTCCGGCGGGTGCTCGGCGCGTTCCTGTTCCGTGGCGACGACGCCGACAAGCGGGCCGGGGTGCTGTCGGGCGGCGAGAAGACCCGGCTGGCGCTGGCCGGCCTCGTCCACTCGGGCGCCAACGTCCTGCTCCTCGACGAGCCCACGAACAATCTGGACCCGGCCTCCCGGGACGAGGTGCTCGCGGCCGTGGGCACGTATCCGGGGGCGATCGTGATGGTCACGCACGACGAGGGCGCGATCGACGCCCTGCGCCCGGAACGGGTGCTGCTGCTGCCGGACGCGGACGAGGACCTGTGGAGCGAGGAGTACCGGGAACTGGTCTCCCTCGCCTGACGGGGTTCGTCGCCAAGGGGGGGCTCAGCCGCGCGGGCCGCGCCCGCCCGCCTCGGCCGTCTTGACCGCTCGCAGGATCACGAACTTCGGGTCGCCGGCGACCAGTTCGCAGGCGCCGAAGATCCGGCGCAGGGTGATGTGGTAGCCGAGGTGCCGGTTGCCCACCACCCACAGCTCGCCGCCCGGCCGCAGCACCCGCCGCGCGTCGGTGAACATCCGGCGGGCGGTGCGGTCGGTGGTGGCCTGGTGGCTGTGGAACGGCGGGTTGTTCAGAACGAGGTCCACCGACTCGTCCGGAAGGTCCGCCGTGCCGTCCCCGACCAGGAACTCGGCCGCTCGGCCGGCTCCGGCGTGGGTACGGAAGTTGTCCTCGGCCGAGGCGACGGCCTGGTACGACTCGTCGGCGAAGACCAGTTCGGCCTCGGGTTCGGCGAGCGCGACGGCCAGGCCGACGACTCCGTTGCCGCAGCCCAGATCCACGACCCGGGCGGGGCCGAGGCCCGTGGGCAGGTGCCGCAGGAAGAAGCGGGTGCCGATGTCGAGGCGGTCGGCGCAGAAGACTCCGGCCTGGTTGACCACGGTCCGGCCGGCGACGGCCGGGGCGTCGGCGGGGAGTTCGTACCGGTACGGCCAGGGGTTGGCGCCGCGTTCCAGGGAGGGGTCCGGGGTGCAGAAGATCAGCCGGGCCTTCTTCGCGGCGAGCGAGGTGCGGGTGGGGCCGAGGATCCTCTCGAAGAGCCGGAGCGTGGAGGTGTGGATCTCCTTGACCATGCCCGTGCCGACGACCACGGTCCCTTCGTGCACGGCCGGTGCCAGGCGGTGCAGCTGGTCCTCCAGGAGCGCGAGGCTCTTGGGGACGCGGACGAGCAGGACGTCGATCCGCGCGGGCGGCGGGTCCTGCGTGGTGAGCAGCCGGACCGCCTCCGGGGCGACCCCGCAGCGAGCGAGGTTGTCGGCGGTCGCCCGTCGGCCGAGGTAGGAGTCGGTGATCTGGGTCAGCTCGCCGGGCCGCCGGGCGGCCAGCGCGGTCACCAGGGCGCCCCAGCGGTCGCCGACGACGGCGACGGCGCCGGACAGATCGGTCTCCGTCTCGGCCAGGTGCCGCAGCAGGTACTCGTCGGCGGCGTCCCAGGCGCGGAGGGGGTCGCGCGGGTCCTCGGGGAAGCGGGTGAGCGGGAATTCGCCCCATGACGTGGTCAAACGGTTCATCGTGGTCTCAGGCTAGCCGGTCGGCGGCGGTGGGACGGCCCGGGAGCCCAACGGTCTCCGGTATGCCTCGGAGCGCATGGCCCGGGCGGAGGGGGACGTACGCGCGTCAGCCGGCGGTCGCCGCGAGCCGGAGGTGCCACAGGCCGGGGCGGCCGGTGAGGGTGACGGTGGACAGGGGGCGGACGTCGACGCTCCAGTACGTGAGGGGCGGCGCCTTCAGGGCGTACACCAGGGCCGCCCGTACGACGGCGGGTTCGGCGACCGCGACGATGGCGCCGTCCTCCGCCGGGCGGGTGTCGAGCCAGCCCCCTATGCGCGAGATGAAGGCGAGGAGGGTCTCGCCGCCGTGCGGCGCGGTGCGGGGATCGGTGAGCCAGGCGTCGACGGCGGCCGGTTCCAGGGCGGCGACCTCGGCGAGGGTGAGACCGCGCCAGCGGCCCATGTCGCAGTCGCGCAGGGCGGGCTGGGCGAGCGGTGCGTAGCCGAGGGCCGTGCCGGTGGCGCGACTGCGCGGCGTCGGGGAGCAGTAGCGCAGCTCGGCCGCGCCGAGCGGGACCAGTGTGTGCGCGGCGAGCTGCACCTCGTACCAGCCGGCCTCGTCGAGCGGCCGGTCGTCGTCGAACCGCTCGGCGAGCAGGGAGGAGCTGCGCGCCGCTGCGACGAGCGTGACCCGAAGACCCATGGCCGCGATCGTGAGGCCGGAGGCCTGGCAGGTCAAGGGGGCATATGCGCCGCGTCGCACGGGGCCGGGGGGCGGCCGGAGGGTCGGTTGAGACCGAGAGCCATCCATTTGCCCGGATCTCGCAGTGGCTCGAACCCGACCTTCTCGTACACACCGTGGGCGTCGGCGGTGGCGAGGTCTCCCTCGCGGCTCACGGTGCCAGCTCGTCGACCGCCGTCCGCAGCCGCCGTACGCCCTCCACGATCTCCGTGGGGCCCGCGACTCCGGCGAAGCTGAGCCGGAGGTGACCGGCGGAGGGTTCGGCGCAGAAGTAGGGGCGGCCGGGGGCGGCGGCGACACCGGTGCGCAGGGCGGTGGCGTGCAGATCGGCTTCGGAGAGGCCGTCGGGAAGGCGGAGCCAGAGGTGGTAGCCGCCGGAGGGGATGTGGGGCAGGGCGACTTCGGGGAGGTGGACGGCGAGGGCGCCCGTCATCACGTCGCGACGGCTCTTCAGCTCCTGGGACACCGCGCGCAGATGGCGGCTCCAGGCGGGCGAGCCGACCAGTTCCAGGGCGGCCTCCTGGAGGGGGCGGGGGACGAAGAAGCTGTCGACGACCTGGATGGCGCGCAGACGTTCCAGGACGGGGCCCCGGGCGGCCAGGGCGCCCACGCGCAGGCTCGGGGAGGTCGGCTTGGTGAGGGAGCAGACGTGGACGACGACACCGTCGGGGTCCTCGGCGGCCAGGGTCGCGGGCAGAGGCCCGGCGTCCTCGTGGACGAGGCGGCGGGCGAAGTCGTCCTCGACGACGAAGGCGCCGGCCGCGCGGGCGATCCGCACCACCTCACTCCTGCGCGCTCCGCTCAGCACGGCTCCGGTGGGGTTCTGGAAGAGCGGCTGGCAGACGAAGACGCGCGCGCCGGTGGCCCGGAAGGCGGCGTCCAGCAGATCGGGGCGTACGCCCTCGGAGTCGGCCGGGACCGGGACGGGCCGCAGGCCGGCGGCGCGGGCGACCGCGAGCATGCCGGGGTAGGTGGGCGACTCCACGAGAACGGGGGTGCCCGGCGGGGCCAGGGCGCGCAGGGCGGTGGTGATGGCGGACTGGCCCCCGGCGGTGATGAGGATCTCGGCGGCGGTGACGGTGCCGCCGATCGCGCGGGCGAACCATTCGCGCAGTTCGGGCAGTCCGTCGGCGGGCGGCCGCCCCCAGGCGCCGGGGCGGCGGCCCGCGCGGGCCAGGGCGGCGGCCAGGGCACGCTCGGGCTGGAGCGAGGGGTGCAGATAGCCGCCGTTGAACTCGATGACGCCCGGCGGGGGCGCGGAGAGGGTGACCAGCACCCCGGAGGCGTCGACGGCCCTCGGCACCAGCTCGGTGGCCGTGTCGGCGCTGAGTGTCACCTCCTGCCAGGAGGTGTCGCCCACGACCGGCGTCGGCGCGCGCGTCTCGGCGCGGAAGGCGCCGGCTCCGGGGCGGGTGACGACGAGGCCCTCGGCGGCGAGCTGGGCGAGGGCACGGGTGACGGTCACCGGCGAGACGCGGTAGCGCTCGACGAGAGCCCGGCTCGACGGCAGCTTCCCGCCAGGTGAGTAGCGGTTGAGCTCCGCCTTCAGGGATTTCGCCAGTTCGGCCACGCTGCTACGCTCTTGCATGACAGCACAGAATAGCGCTACTCCCCGCGGTGCGATAGCGGTCGACGCCCCTCCGACCCGGACCACCGCCGACGCCGACGCGAGCATGGCCGGTCCCACCGCGGACGGTCTCACCGCGGCCGGCTCCCCGCCCCGTGGCCGCGGCACCCTCCTCGCCGCGCTGGGTGTGGTCGCGTTCTCGCTCACCTTCCCCTCCACCGCCTGGGGACTGGAGAGCTTCGGTCCGTGGTCCCTGGTCGCCGTGCGCTCCACGCTCGCCGCGCTCATCGCGGGCGCCTTCCTGCTCGCGATGCGGGTGCCCCTGCCCGAGCAGCGCCACTGGGCCGGCCTCGCGGTGGTGGCCGGCGGTGTCGTGGTCGGCTTTCCCCTGCTGACGACGCTGGCCCTGCAGACCTCCACCACCTCGCACGCCGCCGTGGTCGTCGGCCTGCTGCCGCTCACCACGGCCACCTTCGCCGCGATCCGCACCGGCCGCCGCCCCTCCCGTACGTTCTGGATCGCGGCCGTCTCCGGAGCGGCGGTCGTCATCGGCTTCACGCTTCAGCAGAGCGGTGGCGCCCTGTCGACGGGCGACCTGTACCTCTTCGGCGCCCTGCTCGTGTGCGCCGCCGGATACACCGAGGGCGGCCGGCTCGCACGGGTCATGCCCGGCTGGCACGTCATCGGCTGGGCGCTGATCCTCTGCCTGCCCCTGATGGCGATCGGCTCGGCCGTCGCCCTCTCCTTCGAACCGGTGCACCTGACCGTCCACGGCGTCGTGGGCCTGGTCTGGGTGGCCGCCGGATCGACGTTCTTCGGCCTCTACGTCTGGTACCGGGGCATGGCGGCGATCGGCATCCCCAAGGCCAGCCAGCTGCAGCTGGCCCAGCCGCTGATGACCCTGGTCTGGTCGGTGTCCCTGCTCGGCGAGCGGCTCACCCCCGCCGCCCCGATCGCCGCGGTGGCGGTCCTGGTCTGCATCGCCGTGACGCAGCGGGCGAAGAGCTGAGCACGCGGAGCCGACAGGACAGCGGGGGGTGATCCAGGTCACAATGGCGGACGTAGACTCCGTTGTAGAAGCCCGGCCGCGAGGAGGCCACCCGATGCAGGCGAGCGTGGGCGACAAACTGCTGATGCACGGCCGGACCGTCGGTCAGCACGACCGTACGGCCGAGATCACGGAAGTGCTGGGCGAGAACGGCACTCCCCCCTACCGCGTGCGGTTCGACGACGACGGTCACGAGGCCCTGATGTCGCCGGGGCCCGACTCCGTCGTGCGTCACCACGAGAAGTCCTAGACCCCCCGGACAGGTCGCGGACTCCCCGGGGCGAGGACGACTGCGACACCACCACCACGATCACTCCGGCCCGGAACGCCGGCGCGGCGGACGCGCCCTGGTCGGGTAGTGGTCCGCCACCACGGCGGTCATCGCCCCGATCGGGTCCGCCGCGACCTCTTTCGCCGCGAAGTAGCAGTGGCCGCCGACGGACGGGTACCGGGCGGCGAGCGTCAGATGGCGGGACAGCTCCTGGGGGTCGTGCCAGGCGGCGGGCTGCGCCGGGTCGCCGCATTTGTAGAGCGCCTCGCCGATGTGGAGAGCGACGCCGGTGCCCCGCACCACCGCGCCCCACCACGGAAGCGCCTTGGCGTAGTCGACGGCCGGGTGACCAATGTTCCAGTACAGCTGCGGGATCACGTAGTCGATCCAGCCCTCCCGGATCCACTTCCGCGTGTCGGCGTAGAGGTCGTCGTAGGTCTGCACGCCCCCACGGGTGTCCGAGCCCTCCGGGTCGGTGGCGGCGTTGCGCCACACCCCGAAGGGGCTCACCCCGAAGGCGACGTCCGGCTTGATCTCCTTGATCCGGGCGGCCGTCTCGGAGACCAGAAGATCGGTGTTGTGCCGCCGCCAGGCCGCCTTGTCCGGGAAGTCCCCGCCGTAGCGCTCGTAGGCGGCGTCGTCGTCGAAGACCTCGCCCTTCACCGGGTACGGGTAGAAGTAGTCGTCCCAGTGCACCGCGTCGATGTCGTAGCGGCGCACGGCGTCCAGCATCGCGTCCTGGACGAAGGCGCGGACCTCGGGCAGGCCGGGGTTGTAGAAGAGCTTCCCGCCGTAGGGCAGCACCCACTCCGGGTGCAGCCGGGCCGGGTGGTCCGCCACCAGCCGGGACGGGTCCGTGTGATGCGCCACACGGTACGGGTTGAACCAGGCGTGCAGCTCGAGACCCCGGTCGTGGGCCTCGGCGACGGCCGTGCGCAGCGGGTCCCAGCCCGGGTCGCGGCCCTGGACCCCGGTCAGACACTGCGCCCACGGCTCGTACGGCGAGGGCCACAACGCGTCGGCCGTCGGCCTGACCTGGAGGATCACGGTGTTCAGCCGGCGCTCCACGGCCATGTCCAGGTGGGCCAGGAGTTCGGCCCGCTGTTCGTCGGCGGTGAGGCCGGGGCGGGAGGGCCAGTCGCGGTTGGAGACGGTGGCGATCCACACGCCCCGGAAGTCACGGACCGGGCGCGAGCCGCCGGCCGCCGCGCCCGCCCCTTCTCCACCTGTAGTGGCGAACGCCGCAAAAACGGTGCCCGCGACGAACCCTCTTCTGCCGATAGGTCCCATATGTCACCCCTCAACTGTCGGACACGTCACACCCATCCAGGCAGAGCATGCCCGCCCCGGACGATCGATCATCCGCTCAGGCGGAGTAACGTCGTGGGGTCGAGGCGGACGCACCGGAATCACACGGGGCCCGCCGCCAGAGAAGAGCGAAAGGCACGAGGTGACGGACTCCATGGCCGACATTGAGCGCGTCGGAGTGGTGGGCTGCGGCCAGATGGGCGCGGGCATCGCGGAGGTGTGTGCCCGCAGCGGTCTTGAGGTGAAGGTCGCCGAGACCACCGGCGAGGCGCTGGAGATCGGCCGCACGCGGCTCTACAACTCGCTGGCGAAGGCCGCCGAACGCGGCAAGATCAGCGACGAGGAGCGCGACGCGACGCTGGCGCGCCTCAGCTTCACCACCGACCTCGGCGAGTTCGCCGACCGCGATCTCGTGATCGAGGCCGTCGTCGAGAACGAGCAGGTCAAGACCGAGATCTTCCAGGTGCTCGACCAGGTGGTGACCCGGCAGGACGCGATCCTGGCCTCCAACACCTCCTCGATCCCCCTGGTGAAGCTGGCCGTGGCGACCTCGCGGCCCGACCAGGTCATCGGCATCCACTTCTTCAACCCGGCCCCGGTGCAGAAGCTCGTCGAGCTGATCCCGGCCCTCACCACCTCCGAGGGCACGATCAGCCGGGCGCACATCTTCGCGGAGAAGGTGCTGGGCAAGCACGCGATCCGCGCCCAGGACCGGTCCGGCTTCGTGGTCAACGCCCTCCTGGTCCCGTACCTGCTCTCCGCGATCCGGATGTTCGAGTCGGGCATCGCGAGCCGCGAGGACATCGACAACGGCATGGAGTTCGGCTGTGCCCACCCGATGGGCCCGCTCAAGCTCGCCGACCTGATCGGCCTGGACACGATCGCCTCGATCGCCGACTCGATGTACACCGAGTACAAGGAGCCGCTGTACGCCGCTCCCCCGCTGCTCCAGCGGATGGTGGACGCGGGCCGGCTCGGCCGCAAGACCGGCTCGGGCTTCTACCCGTACCCCTGAGACTCCGTCGGCTCGGGCCGCCATCGGCACGCCCGACGCACCGACGGCCCGAACGGCCCGTACACCCGCACAGGTACGGGCCGTTCGGCTTTCCGCGGCCGGTCTCGGAGGGCCGGTCAGCCGAGCCGCAGATGGTGCAGCATCAGCAGCCCGGCGGCCATGTTGGCGGCCGGGACCTCGCCCCGGGCGATCAGGTCGGGGACGAGCTTGAGCGGTATCCACTCGCGCCGCGAGGACTCGAAGTCGTCCTCGGGCGGACCGATGTACGTGGCGTGCTCCGCCCAGTAGAGGTGGTGCCGGGCGTCGGTGAGGCCGTTGGACGGCTCCACGGTCAGGAGGTGGCGCAGGGGCCCGGGCCGCCAGCCCGTCTCCTCCTCCATCTCGCGGGCGGCGGCCGTCTCCGGGTCCTCGCCGTCCTCGACGACACCGGCGGCCAGCTCCCAGCCCCAGCTGTCGGTGATGAAACGGTGGCGCCAGAGCATCAGCACTTCGTCGGCCTCGTTGACGACGGTCGCCACGGCGACCGGCCTGAGCCGGATCAGATAGTGGTCGAGGCGGCGGCCGTCCGGGAGTTCGACGTCCGCGAGGTTCACCCGGAACCAGCGGTTCTCATAGACCGGTTGTTCGCTTAGTTTCGTCCACTGCACGTTTCTGCCACCTTCCGATTGGTCGGTGGCAATATGGCAGCAGTCCCGGGGTCAGAGGGGAACGCGTAGCGCCCCATCGATGAGAGTGGCCGCCTCCCGCGCGTCCGCGCAGTCGCTCGCCAGGAGATGCTCCCGCACCAGCCGCAGCCGGTCGCGCAGCCGCTGCGACTCCATCCCCCGGGCCCGCTCGGTCATCTCCACCGCCGTCCGCGCCGCCTGGTCGGCCTCCCCCTGCCGCAGCTCGATCTGGCACAACATCGCCAGCCGGTGCACCCGCCCCCGGTCGTGGGCCGGTGTCCCCACGGCCGCCACCGCGTGCTCACGCGCCGCCGGAAGATCACCCAGACTGAGCAGAGCCTCGGCGACCTGCACATTGACGAGCCCCGGCTGGACATAGCCGGTCTCGGCCGGCTCATGCCCCGGACGGATCCGCTCCGCCTCCGCCTCAGCCCGCCGGATGCACGCCAGCGCCGCCGAACCGTCGCCGAGATGGGCGTACGCCTTCGCCTGCATCGCGGAGAGATCGGCGGCGAGCGCGGGGCTGATCTGCCGCCCGGCCGACCGCAGCGCCGCCTCGGCGAACGCCACCGCCTGCCGGAACTCCCCCAAGAACAGCGACTGATTGACGAGCAGCGCGACCACATAGGCGCCGAGCCCCCGGTCGCCGCTCGCCTTCGCGAGCCGCAGCGCCTGGTGGAAGTAGCGCTGGGCGAGCCCGAGCGCGTCGGAGTCGTACGCGCAGATCCCGGCCACCGCCACCAGACCGCCCGTGGCACGGTGCAGCTGCCGGCCCAGGCTGTCGCTGTACGCCCCCCGCAGCAGCGGCGCGGTCTCGGCGTTGAGGAAGCCGACGATCCGCACCCTGGTCGCGACGCCGCCCGCTTTGCGGTACATCTGCTCGTAGTGGGCACGGGCCGCGCGGAGCATCGTGATGTCGGCCATCGAGACCCGGGTCAGGCCGTCACGGGAGACGTCGGAGTCCTCCGGCGGGTTCTCCCACTCCCACACGGGCATCACCGCGGGCGTACCGGTGACGGCCTGCGCGCCGAGTATGTGCGGCCGCTGCTGCTCGTCGGAGCGCCACAGGGCGGTGGCCCGCTCGACGAACCCCGAGAGCGGTGAGCCGTGGGCCGGGGCGGCGCCGCCGGGCACGCCGAGACCGATGTCGTCGAGGGTGACCGCCCGGCGCAGACGGGCGGCGAGCACCTCACAGATCAGGTCGGGGACCTGGCCGCGCGGCCGCTGGCCCTTCAACCAGCGGGCGACGGCGGTGTGTTCGTACCGCAGAGCGAGGCCACGGACGCGGCCCGCCTGGTTCACATGGGCGGCCAGACCGGCGTTCGACATGCCCGCTTCGTCGAGGAGGGCGTCGAGCAGGGTGTTGGGCAGCATGGGCCCCTCCGGTGGCTCGGTCCGCCCAGATTAGTGGAGGGCGGTTTCGCACGGGGTGTGAATGAAGTGCCCGTTTCTCCCGTCCACGCGCTCTGCCGCCGGACGGCCGTGGACGGTTGACTGGGCGCCTCGCCGCAAGGCGACCGGGCCGCCGGCTCCCCCTCGTACAGTGCGGTGGCCCGTCCCGCGCCGCCCGCCCTGCCGATCTGCCCGACACTCCGTGGCAGGACGGGTGGCGCCGTCCGACCGGACCCGTCCCTCACCGGTCGCTCACCGGTGAGGGGAGGGTGCGGGCCGGGTACGGCGCAGCCCGGGTTCGGCGGGCTGCGCCGGCACCCGCGCCCGGTCGTTGCGGACGACCAACAGCGCCATGTCGTCGGCGAGTCGGCCGCCGGTGTGCCGCAGCAGCGCGGTGTGCACCCGGCGGACCAGCGCGGCGGGCGAAACGGGGGCGTCCCGGACCGCCTGGGCGAGCACGGCCTCCAGAGCGAAGAAGCGCCCGGCGCCGTCGCGGGCGTCCTCCGCTCCATCGGTGTGCAGGAAGAGCGCCTCGCCCGCCAGGAGCCGGGTGCAGGCGTACGGGGAGAGCTCGTCCGGCAGCGGAAATGCGCCGAGCGGCGGCATCGGGTCGCCGACCGGCACGGCCTCGACACTGCCCCCGATCCGGTACGGACCGGGGTGCCCGCAGTTGAGGGCGTACACGTCCCCGTCCGCACGGATCTCCAGGAGCAGGACGGTGACGAACTCCTCGGCCGCCGGATGCTCCGGCTCACGCCCGGCGCGGGAGGGGTGCTCGTCACGGGCGCGCTCGCGCAGATGCCGCCCCAGCGCCCGGTCGAGGCGGCGCAGCACACCGCCGAGCTCCGGCTCGTCGTGGGCGGCCTCGCGGAAGCTGCCGAGCACGGCGACGACCGCGCCGAGGGCGGCCAGTCCGTGTCCCCGGACATCTCCGATGACGATTCTCACCCCGTACGGCGTGGCGATCACCTCGTACAGATCGCCGCCGACGGCCGCTCCTCGCGAGGCGGAGAGCTGGCCCGCCGCGACGGTGAGGCCGTCGAGGCGGGGCGGCGGCGGGCGCAGCAACACCTGCTGGGTGGCGTGCGCGATGGCGCGCACCCGCTCCAGCTCACGGGCGAGGCCGCGCCGGATGCCGAGGATCAGCCCGGTGCCGACGGTGAAGAAGACGACGCTGGTCGCGATGCGCATCGCCAGTCCCGGCTGCTGGGCCAGCGGACAGGCGAGTTTCCAGGTGACGGCGACGGCACCCCAGAGGGTGGGGAGGGCGAGAGGGCCCAGCCGGCGAAGCCGCGAGCCATCGGAGAGCAACGACCTGGTACGGATCATGCACGGCCCTTCCTGAGGCCCTACGGCGCCCGAAAGCCCTGCGGCACACAGACCCGCCCCTGCGGCCGCGTCGATTCTCCCGACGGCACGGGCCACCGGGGAACACCCTCCGGAGATATCACCCGAAGGAGTGAGCACCCTCGGCGCGCCGCCCCACGCGACGGAGGACGCCGGCCGCACGGGCGGACCGTCGCCGTATGCCCGTGCGGAGTCCTGTACCCGTGGAACGCCGGAGGGTGCGCCCACTACCGCAGGCAGGTGCGAAGACTCGGCGACGCGGGCC
>NZ_JBEXOT010000041.1:0-64282 GCF_040611675.1 Streptomyces sp. NPDC006551 | reverse complement strand
GGGGGCGGGGGGGGGGGTTTTTGGTCTGGGGGGTACTCCTCGTGGGGGGGGGGGGGGCTTCGGGCCCCGCGCCAGCGACTATACGGACGTCCTAAACGATTGTCTATGACGCCTGTATAGATCCGAGTGGTGGAGTGGTGGTGTTCAGCCGCGGCCGAGCACCACCGTCCCCGACGAGCAGAACCAGCCGCCCGTCCCCGACGCCACCGCCAGCTCCGGCAGACTCCCGTCCGCCCGCCGCACCTGCGCTCCCGTCGCCTCCCCGCGCAGCTGCCGCACCGCCTCCACCAGCAGGAACAGTCCCCGCATCCCCGGGTGGCAGGCGGACAGGCCGCCCCCGTCGGTGTTCACCGGCAGCCCCCCGCCCCCCACCGTCAGCCGGCCCTTCTCGACGAACGCCCCACCCTCCCCCTTCGCACAGAAGCCCAGGTCCTCCAGCGTCACCAGCGTCATGTAGGTGAACGCGTCGTAGATCTCCGCGAGGTCGATGTCCTGCGGCCGCACCCCGGCCCGCTCGAAGGCGATCCGCCCGCTGACCGACGCCGGCGAGACCGTGAAGTCCTCCCACTCCGACATCGTGGTGTGGGAGACGTGCTCGCCCGTGCCGAGGACCCATACGGGCGCCTTCGTCGTGTCCGGTACGTACTCCTCGGCCGCCAGCAGCACCGCGCATCCGCCGTCGCTGCGGATGCAGCAGTGCAGCTTGGTGAAGGGGTCCGCGATCATCGGGCCGCTCAGGACGTCGTCCACCGTGATCGGGTCGCGGAACATCGCCTCCGGGTTGGGGGCGGCGTTCGCGCGCGCCTGGACGGCGACCTCGGCGAGCTGCTCCAGGGTCGTTCCGTACTCGTGCATGTGGCGGCGCGCGGCCATCGCGTACTTTGCGACGAGCGTATGGCCGTAGGGAACCTCGAACTGCAGCGGGCCGCGCGCTCCGAAGGAGAGGTTCGCGGTGCGGCGCCCGGCCTTGATGTCGGCGCGGGCGGTCGATCCGTAGACGAGCAGGACGGCGTTGGCGTGACCGGCGGCGATGGCGTCGGCCGCGTGGGCGGCCATCACCTCCCAGGTGGCGCCGCCGACGGCGGTCGAGTCCACCCAGCGGGGGCGCAGGCCCAGGTACTCCGCCACCTCGACCGGCGCGAGGGTGCCCAGGCCCGCCGAGCCCAGGCCGTCGATCAGCGAGCGGTCGAGCCCGCTGTCCGCGAGGGCGCGGCGGGCGGCCTGGGCGTGCAGGGCGTAGGGCGTGGCCGCGTCGACGCGGCCACAGTCGGAGAGGGATATGCCGACGACGGCGACGCGGCGCCCGGAGCGGTTCCGTGAAGTGGTGGGCATAAATCTGACGGTACATCAGATACGGTGGAGCGGCGCGGTCGCCGGACGAGATCCGCGGCCCCCGACTCTGTGCATCCGCGTCGGCCCGCCCTAACATGACGGCCCGTCAGTTACGGAGGGGAGCCCCATGCACGCCGCCGTCACCGAAGAACAGCACGAGATCCGCCGCACCCTGCGGGACCTGCTGGCCAAGAGGGCCGGGCCCGGCGAGACACGAGCGGCCGTCGCGACCCCCGAGGGGTACGACACCGACCTGTGGCGCCGGATGTCCACCGCCCTCGGTCTGCCCGGCCTCACCCTTCCGGAGGAGTACGGCGGTGTCGGCTGCGGCCCCGCGGAGCTGGCCCTGGCCTGCGAGGAGACCGGTCGCGCCCTGGTCCCCTCGCCGCTCCTGGCCACCACCGTCCTCGCTGCCCCGCTGATCACCGCCCTCGGTACCGACGCACAGCGCGCCGCGCTGCTGCCCTCCGTGGCGGACGGCTCCCTGACCTGCGCCCTCGCCGTCCCCGGCGGCTCCCTCGCCCTCGCCCTCGGGCTCACCGGCGACAACACGGACGGCGCATGGGCCGGCGGCGGCCGCGCCGGCGGCGTGCAGGCGCGGAGGGCCGACGGGCGGTGGCGGCTGTACGGGGAGGCGGCGCAGGTCCTCGACGGGCACAGCGCCGGACTGCTCCTGGTCGCCGCGCACACCGGGGGGTTCGCGCGCAGCCGCACCCTGCTGTTCCTGGTGCGCGGGGACGCTGCTGGGCTGGTACGCCGGCGGCAGCCGACGCTCGACGTCACCCGCTCCCAGGCGGTCGTACAACTGAGGGACGTGGAGGGGGAGTTGCTTGGCGAGGAGCCTGTCGACGTGCCCGGAGCGCTCGCCGGGGCGGGGCGGGCGGCGGCGGTGATGCCGGCCGCCGAGGCGGTGGGCGCGGCCCGGGCGGCCCTGGACCGCACGGTCGAGTACGTCGGGACGCGGGAGCAGTTCGGTCGCCCCGTCGGCTCCTTCCAGGCGGTCAAGCACCGGCTGGCCGACCTGTACGTCCAGGTGGAGGCGGCGCGGTCGCTGACGTACCACGCGGCTCACGAGCCCGCCGCGGGCGGGACGGGCGGGCTCGCTCTCGCGGCCGGCCTGGAGGCGCTGCGGATGGTGGCGGGGGAGACGATCCAGCTCCACGGCGGGGTCGGCTTCACCTGGGAGCACGAGGCCCACCTGTACTTCAAACGGGCGACGGCGGACGAGCTGCTCTTCGGGCCGGTACGCGGGCTGCGGGCCTGGGCGGCGCGGGAGACGGGACTGTTCGGCCCGGGCGCCGGGGGCGGCATCGGGACCGGGGAGGTGGCGGCCTGATGAGTGCCCTCGGCGTGCGTCTGGTGCGGAAGGTGTCGTCCACCCGGATGTTCGCGAAGGTGGCGCCGCACGTCGTCCCGGCCTTCGACCGGACCGTGCACCGGCTGACGCGGGGAAAGGTGCTGCCGAGCGCCCGGATGCTGCCGGGCGTCGTCCTCACCGTACGGGGGGCGAAGTCGGGTCTGCCCCGCGTGACGCCGCTGGCGTGCATGCACGAACCCGGCGGGACCTGGCTGCTGATCGGGTCCAACTTCGGCCGCGAGGGGCACCCCGCGTGGACCGGGAACCTGCTGAAACACCCCGAGGCGGAGGTGAGTTGGCGCGGCGAGAAGATTCCCGTGCGGGCGGAGCTGCTCGCGGGGGAGGAGCGGGAGGCGGCGTGGCGGGCCGTGCTCGGCTTCTGGCCGCCGTACGCGACGTACCAGGCGCGGGTCGAGCGGGAGATCAGGCTCTTCCGTCTGACGCGAAGGCCGTAGGGCCGAGTCCTGTCCGGACAGGGGAACGCCGGCGGCGGTCTCTCGGACGGGACCGCCGCCGGCGCGACAGGACGGGTGAAGGGAGGGCGCGGGTTACTTCGTCGGCTTCTTGCCCGTGATGCCGAGGTGGACCAACAGCGCCAGATTGGGCTTCAGTTCGTTCTGCTTCACACCCCAGGTCTGGAAGCCCTTCTGGTGGCCGGCCACCGAGGCCAGCATCGCCACGAGGGAGCCCGCCATCGCCGCCGGGCTGACGTCCTTGTCGACCTTGCCCTTGGACTGGAGCTCCTTCACCGTGTCCGTGAGGGAGTTGGTGACCGAGTTCAGGATCTTCATACGGATCTTGTAGAACCGTTTGTCGCCTTCGGCGGCGCCCAGGTCCACGACGCGCAGGATCGCGTCGTGCTTGCGCCAGAAGTCGAGGAATCCTTCGACGAGTTCCTCGGAGGTCTGCCAGCCGGCCTTGCCGACCCAGGACCGGCCGGAGACCAGATCGGTCAACGCCGCGCCCTCCTTCGCCATTTCCTCCGCGATCTCGAGGACGGCGCCTTCGACGTCGGGGAAGTACTGGTAGAACGTCGCGGGTGAAGTGCCCGCCTTCCGGGCCACGTCGATGACCTTGACGTCCCGGTACGGCGAGGAGCTGAGCATCTCGCTGAGGCAGTCGAGCAGCTTCTGCCGCGTCGCCTGGCCTCGTCGTCCGGCCACGCGGCCGTCGACGGTGCGTACTTGTCCTGTCATGCCGTCAGCTTACCGACGGGTGATCGGCGCGCGATTCGACCGACTGCAAATGGGGTGCACCCCTCCTCCGAACCTCTCCCCGCACTTCTGCCGGATCCCTCCCCGGTCTTTCCCCCCGGTCTCCCGGCCCTTTCCCCGGCGTTTCCGGGAGGACCCACACCCGAATAGGCTTATTAACAGCCTGTGGATAACTTTGGTGGACAAACCAAGGAAATCAAGGGCCGCGAAGGTCATTCATGATCTTATGTTCTATTTTGGGGGCGTGCGGGCCGCACCCGGCCGCCCTAGCGTGGAGCCATGGCCGCATTCACAGAGGGCACCCCCTGCTGGGTGGACGCGCAGCTCCCCGACCTCGAGGCGGGGAAGCGGTTCTACCGCGAGCTCTTCGGCTGGACCTTCGACCCCGACCGGGACGAGGCCCTCAGCGACGGAAAGCGGGTCGCCGGCCTCGTACCGAAGCGGGACGGCCGGATGCCCACCACCTGGACCGTCTACCTCGCCACCGAGGACGCCGGTGTGCTGGCGGCCCGGATCAAGGCGGCCGGCGGCCAGATGGTGATGGAGCCGTACCCCGTCGGGCCCTTCGGCGTCATGGCGCTCGCCGCCGACCCCGGCGGCGCCGTCTTCGGACTGCGGCAGGCGGGTGACGACAACGGCTTCGAGAAGACGATGCTCCCCGGGTCCTTCTGCTGGATGGAGGTCTATACGAGGGAGCCGGACAAGGTCGACACCTTCTACGCCTCCGTCTTCGGCTACCTGGGCCGCCAGGTGGAGGCGGCCGAGGAGGGCAGGGAGAGCGGCTTCGACTACCGCGTCTGGTCGCCGCCCGGCTCCCGCCCCGGCGACGACTCCGCCTTCGGCGGCCGGGCCGTGCTGACCGACGCCTTCCCGGCCGAGATGCCGGGCCACATCCTCGTCTACTTCGCCGTCCGCGACTGTGACGAGACCTGCGAGACGGCCGTCCGCCTCGGCGGCCGCGTCACCAACCCGCCCTTCGACACCCCGCACGGCCGGATCGCCGTCCTCCACGACAACCAGGGCGCCCGCTTCGCGGTCCTGGCCGAGCCGGCGGAGCCGGCCGATCCGTCCGAGGAGCGAGCCGCCGAAACCACCACGGGAGCCACCACCGAAGCCACCTCCGGCCCCACCGGCGAGCCCGCCGCCGCGAAAGCCGACGAGGCCGGGGATATGACCTGACACACCCCGATCCGCCCCCGGGTTCGCAACCACCGCCTCGGACAGGAAGAATCAGGGCCACGGGGCCGTATTCTCATGGCCCGTACGGGGAGGTGGCAGGCAAGTGGAGCAGCTGACGCAGCACGACCCGAGACGGATCGGGCCCTTCGAGGTGCTGGGCCGGCTCGGTGCAGGCGGTATGGGTCTGGTCTATCTCGCGCGCTCGGCGTCCGGGCGGCGCGTGGCGATCAAGACCGTGCGGACCGAGCTCGCCGAGGACCAGCTGTTCCGTGTCCGTTTCACCCGTGAGGTCGAGGCCGCGCGGGCCGTCTCCGGGTTCTACACCGCGGCCGTCGTCGACGCCGACCCCCGGGCGGCCGTGCCCTGGCTGGCCACCGCATACGTCCCCGCGCCCTCCCTCGAAGAGATAGTGAACGAGTGCGGACCGCTCCCGGCGCAGGCCGTGCGCTGGCTGGCCGCCGGTGTCGCCGAGGCCCTGCAGTCCATCCACGGCGCGGGCCTGGTCCACCGCGACCTCAAGCCCTCCAACGTCCTCGTCGTCGAGGACGGACCGCGAGTGATCGACTTCGGTATCGCGTCCGGCGTCTCCAACACCCGGCTGACCATGACCAACGTCGCCGTCGGCACGCCCGCGTACATGTCGCCCGAGCAGGCCCGTGACTCGCGCAGCGTCACCGGCGCGAGCGATGTCTTCTCGCTCGGCTCGATGCTGGTCTTCGCCGCCACCGGCCATGCCCCCTTCCACGGCGCCAACCCCGTCGAGACGGTGTTCATGCTGCTCAGGGAGGGTCCCGACCTTGAGGGGCTGCCGGACGAGCTGCGGCCGCTTATTGAGTCCTGCATGCAGATGGACGTCGCGCGCCGCCCCACCCCGGCCGATCTGCAGGCGCAGCTCGCGCCCCATCTGTTCGGCTCGGGCAGCGACGACAGCGGTACGGCCTCGGCCTGGCTGCCGGAGCGCGCCACGGCCATGATCGAGCACCGGCGGGGTGGCCGCACCAGCGTCCCGGCGCCGGTCGCCGCGCCTCCGGTTCCGCCCGCGCCGCCGCGTCCGCCCCGGCGGGCGCCGGAGTGGAGCGGCGACCCGCGCGGTGGCCAGGCCGGTGGCGGGCGCCATGCGGCTCCGGCCGACTCCGCCGGGCCCGTACGGCTCGCCGGCGCCGCCGTCCCGATCGGCCCCGGTCCCCGGGTGGCCGACACCCGGGCCGCCGTCGGCGCCGGGTTCGGCGCCGACGCGGGCCCGGCCACCGGCTGGATCCGTCCGCCCGGCGGCGGTGCGAACGGTGCCGAGCCGGGTCCGCGGCCCGGCTCCCGTCCGCTGCCCTCGCCGGCCGCGGCCCCGGAGGCCCCGCCCGCACCGGCTCCCGCGCCCGAGCCCGGTCACTGGCGGCCGTGGCGCTTCCGGATGTCGAATGACGTCTGGGGCACCCCGGTCGTCGCCGGTGATCTGCTCTACGTCACCTCCTTCGAGGTGCACGCGCTCGATGTGGCCAGCGGCCGCCGCCAGTTCAAGACCCGGGACGTCGCCTGGTCCATGGCGGTGTCGCAGGGCCGTATCCACGCCTCCGACGGGCCGACGCTGTACGCGCTGGACGCGGCCGACGGCGGTGAGCGCTGGCGGCTGCAGACGGACGCCTGGGTGTACTCCCTGAAGGTCGACCGGGGCACGGTCGTCACGGGCACGCGGGGCGGCGGGGTCCAGGGCTGGGAGGCCTCCAACGGCGCCAAGCTGTGGGAGATCACCGGCGCGCAGACCGACTTCGAGACCCCGGAGGCGGGGCCCGCGGTGCACGGCGACACGGTGTACGTGTGGCGCGACGCCCGGCTCCAGGCCCTGGACGCGCGGACGGGCGTGGAGCGCTGGTCGTACCCGATCGGTGACGCCGCCTCCTGCGGCAGCGTGCCGGTCCGGGTGGCCCAGGCGGAGGACGGCTGCGTGTACGTCTCGGCCGGTACGCGCGTGCTGTCGATCGACGTCACGAGCGGGCACGTCCGCTGGCACTTCGAGGCGCCCGCCGTCTTCCTCTCGCCGCCGGCCTTCGCCCCGGGGCCCGCCGTCACCGGCGGCGGTGTCTATCTCGCCGACTATCTCGGCACGGTGTACGCGCTCGACGCGACGACCGGCCAGGATCGCTGGCGGATCGCCACCGAGTCGCGCCAGTCGGTCGAGCCGGTCCTGGTCGTCGACGGCAACGTGCACGTGGGCAGTGGCAGCGCGCTGTACACGCTCGACGCGGTGACGGGTACACCGAAGTGGCGGTTCGCGGCGGGCGGCGAGCTGATCGGGACCCCGGTCGTCGCCGACGGCCGGGTGCACTTCGGCTCGGCGGACCACGTCCTGTACACGCTGGACGCGACGGGCGGCCAGCTGCGCTGGAAGCTCGCCACCGGCGGCGAGATCACCGGTTCGCCGGTGGCGCGGGGCGGGGTCGTGTACGCGTGCAGCAAGGACCGCTGCGTCTACGCGCTGGACGCGGTCAAGGGCACGGCGACGGGACGGGGAGCGGCGGCGCCGCGAGTGTGACCGACCGGGCCGTGGGGCTCCCCATGGGCTCGCTGTGGGCTCAGGGGCGCTGATGCGGCGGTGGTTCGCCGGACTGGTCCGGGTGGTCCGGGTAGTAGGGCCGGTGGCCGGCCCCGCCCTGGTCCCACTGGCCTTCGCCCTGGCCCTGCCGGTCCCAGCCGGGCTGGTCCATCGTCCGTGTCGGTGCGCCCGCGTCAGGGGGGTACACGGGCGCGTCACCCGCGCCGGTCTCGCGCGGCGGCGCGTGATCGTCGACCCGGATCGCGTGCTCGCGGTGGCGGCCCGACATGACCGCCGCGGCGAGCAGGAGCAGCACCCCGCCTCCCAGGGCGTAGAACACCCCGTGGTCGAGCCCCCTGGCGTCGCCGCCGACCGTCAGGCCGTTCTCGGCCTGACCGACCCGCACCATCCACAGGATGGTGAAGCCGAGCACGATCACCCCGGCGAGCGCGACCAGCAGGCGGGACCGGAGCAGCAGGCCGATCAGGGTCACGAGGGCGGCGAAGGCCAACGGCAGCAGGATCGACCCGATGACCTCGGCCCTGGCGTTGGTGATCCCGCCGAACAGGTCGTCGATGCGGTAGTGGCTGCCGTGACGGCCGTCGTACCAGGCACGGAAGGGGCTCCAGACGGCGGCCGTCGCTCCGGCGAGCGCCAGGACGGAGCCGATGACGTTGCGGACCATCGCTCGGCCTCCTTCGGTCCGGCTCTCGGTCTCGACGCTACGCCGGGTGCGGGGGCCCCGCCACGCGGCGCTAGGGTGGCGCGAACACGACAGAAATGACGGGGGAGAAAAGATGGTGCGGCGACGGCTCAGGCTCGCGGCGACGCTCACGGTCGTGGTGCTCGCGCTGACGGGGTTCCAGACGAGCAGCAGCGGCGGCAAGAGCAGCGGCAAGAGCCGGGGCGGCTCGAGCGGGGACAGTGGCGGCGGCTGCTCCAGCTCCAAGAAGAAGAACGACGACTACGACTACGACGACACCGGCTCTGGCTCCGGCGGCGAGTACACCTCGGAGCCGACGGTGACGGCGACCTCCAGCCCCACGTCGGACTTCGAGGTCGTGGTCGTCGACTGCGTGAAGCCCGCCCAGAAGAAGCGCAAGGGCAAGCCCGCCCGCAAGGCGGACACCACGGCGACGCTGGAGATCACCTCGCGCGCGACCGCCACGGAGACCGTGAAGGTCACCTTGCGGTTCAGGGCCCCGGACCAGGTGGTCGACACGGTGGACAAGGTGGTCACCGTCGAGCCCGGCGCGACCACGACCTTCGACGTCGCCATGGCGAAGCCGAAGACCGTGGACAGGGTGGAGGAGTGCGAGGTCTGGCGCGTGGGCAGGCCCTGACCCTCACCGCAGCCGGAAACCGTCCCCCCTCCGGGTGAACAGCTCCACCTGCCGCTCGGCGGGCAGGTTCCCGAGCGCGACGAGGTGCGGCGCGTGGGCGAGGGCCTGGGCGCGGGCGGCCTCCTTGACCGACCACAGAGCCCGGACCGTGCCCTGCACCGCCTCCGTCGGGTACGAGGCGATGACCGTGGCGGCCCGACGGGCGGCGTCCAGCGCGCCGCCGGGCTCCGTCACCTCGGACACCAGCCCCGTCTCGTACGCCCGCCGGGCCGAGATTCGTTCGGCGCTTCCCGTCAACGCCATGCGCGCGACCTCGCCGTACGGCATCCTCTGTGCCATGTGGACGGTCTCGAAGGCGCTGACCATGCCGTAGGTGGTGTGCGGGTCGAAGAAGGTCGCCCCTTCGCCGGCGACGAGGAACTCCGCCTCGCCGAGGAGATAGAACGCCCCGCCGCAGGCCATGCCCTCGACGGCGGCGATCACCGGTTTCCACAGGTCGTTCGCCTTAGGACCGATGGCGAGCAGCGGGTCGTCGATCGTGTACGGGGAGGAGGGCTGCGGGATCCCGGTGGCGGCCGTGCGGTCGATGCCGGTGCAGAAGGCCGTGCCGCCCGCGCCGGTGACGACGATCGCCCGCACCTCGTCCGCGTACCGGAACTCCCGCCACACGGCGCCGAGCCGGCCCGCCATCTCCACGGTGAGCGCGTTGTGCTTCGCGGGCCGGTCGAGGGTGACGACCGCGACCCCGGACTCCTTGTCCGTCTCGACCCGGACGCTCATCCGCGCTCCAGCAGCCAGCGCGGGACGGCCATGCCGTCGATCTCGGTGAAGGCGACCCGGACCGGGGCCCCGATCCGCAGCCGCGCCGGGTCGACCGAGTCGAGCGGGTCGTCCGGGGCGGCGACCACATTGCCGACGAGCCGGATGCGGGGCGCTTCGGCGAGCTCGACGACGACGGCGTTGTACGGGGCCTGGGCGGCGTAGTCGGGCAGGAGTGGCGGGTGGGGCAGGACGTACGACCAAATCTGTCCGCGGCCAGACATCCGGCGCCACTCGCTGTCGAACGACTGGCAGTGCGGGCAGCAGGGCCGGGGCGGGAAGCGCGGTTCGCCGCAGTCGGCACAGCTCTGGATCCGCAGTTCGCCCCGGGCGGCGTACTCCCAGAAGGGGGCGCCGTCCTCGTCGACGACGGGTGTGAGCATGGGGGATCAACTCCTCAGCAGGAGAGCCGATGTGGGGACGCCTTCGCCGGCGGTGACCAGACAGGTGGCGGCGCCGGGGACCTGGGCGGTGGAGGTGCCGCGGAGCTGCTTCACCCCTTCGTTGATGAGGTTGAAGCCGTGGACGTACGCCTCGGAGAGGCCGCCGCCCCCGGTGTTGAGGGGCAGCCGTCCGCCGGTCTCCAGGGCGCCGCCCTCCGTGAACGCGGCCCCCTCGCCCCTCCCGCAGAAGCCGTAGCCCTCCAGGGAGAGGGGGATGAGGGGAGTGAAGGCGTCATAGATCTGCGCGACGTCGACGTCCTCGGGCCCGAAGTCGGCCCGCTTCCACAGGTGTCGGGCGGCCGTCCAGGCGGGGCCGGACAGCGGGTCGTCGTTCCAGTAGTTGACCATGCCGTGGTGCTGGGCGGGCAGGCCCTGGGCCGTGGAGTGGACGTAGACAGGCTTCTGCCGGCAGTCACGCGCCCGCTCGGCGGAGACGATGACGCAGGCCAGCGCCCCGTCGGTCTCCAGGCAGTTGTCGAAGAGGCAGAGGGGTTTGCTGATCCAGCGGGCGGTCATGTACATCTCGCGGGTGAGGGGCCGCTCGTACATGATCGCGGCGGGGTTCTGGTTGGCGCGGTTGCGGCAGGCGAGGGCGACGTTGAAGAGGTGGTCGCGGGTGGCGCCGTACTCGTGCATGTAGCGGCGGGCGAGCATGCCGATCTCGTCGGCGGGGCGCAGGAGTCCGAAGGGCCGGGTCCACTGCCCGGGGGTGGGGAGCTGCGCCCGGGTGTTCTTCCACGGCCGCGGCCCGCTGCCCCGCTTGCGCGACCGCCAGGCGACGCCGACGCCGGCCTGACCGGTGGCTATGGCGGCGGCCAGGTGGCCGACGGTGGCGCA
Source organism: Streptomyces sp. NPDC006551 (assembly GCF_040611675.1). Lineage (NCBI taxonomy): Bacteria > Bacillati > Actinomycetota > Actinomycetes > Kitasatosporales > Streptomycetaceae > Streptomyces > Streptomyces sp. NPDC006551. The sequence goes on along the minus strand of NZ_JBEXOT010000041.1, from coordinate 53,234 downwards.
CGAGCCGCCGCCGCCGAAGCCCACCTTGCTGAAGAAGGTGACGTCTCCGGCCCCGATGGACTTGGCGATCTCGACCTCGTCGGTCTCCTCCATGGTGTACGAGGCGAAGGCGTCCACCTCGGCCGGTGCGATGCCGGCGTCGTCGAGGGCGGCGAGGATCGCCCGGCAGGCGAGGGCCTTCTCGGACTCGGGGAGTTGTCTGGCGAACGCTGTCTGCCCTATTCCGACGATGGCGGTGGCGTCCTTGAGCACTGCAACCTCCCCGATCGCAAGCGACTGTCGAGCTGCTGACAGCGCGTCAGGCTACAGCTAATCTGACGGATAGTCAGCTCATGGGAGGTGGGAGATGCGCGGCGACCTGGAGTGGGGCTCGATCCCGAGGCTGGTGCGCTCGGCGGCCGAACGGTACGGCGCGGCGGAGGCGGTCGTCGAGGGCCGTACCCGCGTCTCGTACGAGGAGTTGGGCGCACGCGTCGAACGCGCGGCGGCGGCCTGCATGGCGTCCGGCGTCGAGCCGGGCGACCGGGTCGCGATCTGGGCGCCGAACACCCTGGACTGGATCGTCTCGGCGCTCGGCGCGGTGACGGCGGGCGCGGTCCTGGTCCCGTTGAACACCCGCTTCAAGGGCACGGAGGCGGCGTACGTCCTCGCCCGCTCGCGGGCGAGGCTGCTCTTCGTCACCGGCACCTTCCTGGGCACGTCCTACGTCGCGTCGCTGCGGCGGGCCGAGGTGGAACTCCCGTACCTGGAACGGGTGGTGGTGCTGGGTGACACCGCTCCCGACGACTATCTGACCTGGAAGTCCTTCCTGGCGGCGGGCGACGGCGTACCGTCGTCCCAGGTGCGGCGGCGGGCGGACGCGATCGACTCCTCGGCCGCCTCGGACATCATCTACACCTCGGGGACGACGGGCGCCCCGAAGGGAGCGGTGATCACCCACGCGCAGACGCTGCGCTGCTACGGCGTCTGGGCGGACCTCGCCGGCCTGCGGGAGGGCGACCGCTATCTGATCGTGAACCCGTTCTTCCACACCTTCGGATACAAGGCCGGGATCATCGCCTGCCTGATGCGGGGCGCGGTCATGATTCCGCAGCCGGTCTTCAACGTGGACACGGTCCTCGCGAACATCGCGGCCGAACGGATCTCGGTGCTCCCCGGCCCGCCGACCCTGCACCAGTCGCTCCTGGACCACCCGTCCCGCTCCGCGTACGACCTCTCGGCGCTCCGTCTCGTGGTGACGGGCGCCGCGGTGGTCCCGCTCCGGCTGGTCGAGCGCCTGCGCGGCGAGCTGGGCGTCGGCACGGTACTGACGGCGTACGGCCTCTCCGAGGCGAGCGGCATCGTCACCATGTGCCGCCGCGGCGACCCGGCCCAGACGATCGCGACCACCTCGGGCCGTCCGATCCCGGACACGGAGGTCCGTCTGTCGGAGTCGGGCGAGGTCCTGGTCCGCGGCCACCACGTGATGCGCGGCTACTTCGAGGACGAGGAGGAGACGTCCCGGGCCATCGATGCGGACGGCTGGCTCCACACGGGTGACGTGGGTGTCCTGGACGAGGCGGGCAACCTGCGGATCACCGACCGGATCAAGGACATGTTCATCGTCGGCGGCTTCAACGCCTACCCGGCGGAGATCGAGCAACTCCTCGGCCTCCACCCCGACATCGCCGATGTGGCGGTCGTCGGCATCCCGGACCCCCGGCTCGGCGAGGTGGGCAAGGCGTTCGCGGTCCGGCGGGCGGGAGCGCGGGTGACGGGGGACGACCTGATCGCCTGGGCGCGGCGGGAGATGGCGAACTACAAGGTGCCGAGGGAGGTCGAGTTCGTGGGGGAGCTGCCGCGGAACGCGAGCGGGAAGGTGGTGAAGGGGGTGCTGCGGGCTCAGACGAGGGGGGACGGGTAGGGGCGGAGCTCCGGCCGGTGGGGGGCAGGAGGACGACGGCTTGGGTGGCGGCCCGGGCGCAGCCCTGTACACCGATGCATGCCTTCATGGCGTCTCGCCGACGCCGGAGGTGTCGCGACACTCGGCGATGAGAAGGGCGTCCCGCAGGGCGGCGACGAGGTGACCGGCCAGGACGTGCAGTTCCTCGGGTGACGGGCGCTCGCCGGTCAGGGTGTCGTGGGCCCGCTCCAGGATCTGGCGGGCGAGGCCGAGCTGAACGGTCTCGATCTGATCGGCGAGACGGGACAGACGCCCCGTGCCGTCACCGATCAGGTAGCAGGGCTTGCCGTCCGCACCGCTCCAGGGGAGCGGACGCGGGGAGCGGATCGGATTCATGCCGTCTCCAAGGGGTGGATGACACGGGTGTCGAGATCGATGCCGTACGTGGCGGCGAGGAGGGTGATCCGGCGCTGCTGCCGGACAGCCTCCTCCCGCTCGTACGCGGGGAGATAGGGGCGTACGAGGGCGGTGGCGGCGCCGTCGATGGGGGCGTGCCAGGCGCGGACGGCGAGGGCGGGGCGCGTCGGGGGAGGCGGTGGCGGTGGCGGCTCAGGGCGCACGGGAGTGAGGCCGGCACGGTGGCGACCGGTGGGCGTCACCAGTGAGCGGACTCGGGACGCGAGTCGGACGAGCGTGGGAAGCATTTCAACGGGCCTCTTCCAGAGCCGAATTGCCAATGACGAGTTCAGCCCAGACCGCGCAGCCGTCACTGGTCGTGCCGTTGGTGGTGCTGAAGGCCCGGATGATGGCGAGCCCTGGGCCGTGGCTGCAACGGACGGGAAGCTCGACGGGGCCTCGGGCGGTGATGCGGATGCGGTGGTCTGCCGTGGACAGCGTCATCTCGACGAAGACCGGTCGCGTGCCTAGACATGCCACGAACAGCTCGTGCGCCACCAGCGGGGCGTCGCCCTCCGGTATGTGGCTCCTCGTCCAGCACCGAACGCTTCGTGCCTCCTGTGGCACGGCCCCGAAGCATCTGGACCACGAACAGCCCGAAGCGGGCATGGCACCTCCCAGCCGTTATCTGATTACAGATAGCGGTTATCTGTAATCAGAATGCCGATGCGGTTGGCGTCGGTCAAGCCGGGCGGGACATTATGTGTATGCAGATTGGGATGCTCGTTCGGAACGGTGGTGTGGCGTGGCACAGCCCGAGTACCAGCGGATCGCCGCTGACCTGCGGCGTCGTATCTCTTCTGGGGAGTTCGGGCCTGGTGAACGGCTGCCGATCCTCCCCGCGTTGTGCGAGGAGTACGGCGTCTCGGAGGTCACCGTTCGCAACGCGCTTGGGCTGCTGCGCAACGAGGGTGTGATCGAAAGCCGCGCACGTGCGGGTACCCGGGTGCGCCCGCGCCCGCCTGTGCATCGGATGGCGGCGGATCGCTATCGAGCCGCTCCGGGAGCGAAGTCCACGCCGTTCACACGGGATCAGGGCATCGGATGGTCGGAGTACCGGCTCGACAAGCGCTTCGAGAAGGTCCAGGCGGACACGGAAGTGGCGGCGTTGTTCGAGTGTGAGGCGGGCGAACGGCTCCTCGCGCGGCACTTCGTCTTCTACGACAACGACGTGCCGACGCAGCTGAGCACCAGTTACGTGCGGTGGAGCGACGTCGCCGGAACGCCGGTCGCCGATCCCATCCACGAGCCGTGGCCGGGCGGAACTCGGGCGCAGCTGGCCAGCCTGGGGATTACGGTCGCCCGCATCACCGAGTCGTTCACGTGCGGCATGCCCAGCGAGGACGAGGCGGCGGCGCTGCGTATCGGTTCCGGTGTGCCGGTGTTGCGTTATACACGGCGGCACATCGCGGATTCGGGGCGCGTGGTCGAGGTCGCGCATCCCATCGTGCGGCGGGGTGACACGACCGTCGTCGACTTCGTCATCGACCTCGACGCCTCGTAAGGCGAAACCAAGGCCCCGCGCACGGCGAAGGGGCCGGGCGGATGCCCGGCCCCTCCTTCTTGCGTCCGGTCGCTTTCGCGCCGCGCCCTGCCCGCCGGGTCCCCCCAGACCCGTCGGGCGTCCCCCGAGCGTTCGCGCTCCGGCGTCCCGGACCTCCACAGCACCGGCGACTCCCCCGATGGTGCCGCCGGGGCTGCGCCCCGTGGGGAGTGGTCTACTTGGCCGGCTCCGTCGTCACGTGGATGTTCTCGGTCGACGCGGTGCCGCCGTCCTCGCCGCCGCCCGTCACGTGGATGTTCTTGATGCCGATCTTCTCGGCTATCGCGTCGGTGGCCTCGCCGCCGGTGACGTGGATGTTCTTCGTCTCGATGTCGGCCGCCTCGCCGCCGGTGACGTGGATGTTCGTCGGCTTGATGATCTGCTCGTCGCTCATCGCAACTCCTGTTGATGCTTCGATTCAGATGGGTCGGCGAGACCCGTCCGGCTGTTCCCCCGTGGACTGCCGAACGGGCCTCTGCGCAGGGCCGATCACCCTAGTGCGTCGGGGCCATGGCCTCACCGGCGACCCGTCTGCCCCCCGACGCGACGGATCGATGAGTGAGAGCATGCCGGGTGGCGATAAACGAACGATGAACGCCCAGTCCGGGGGCGGGGGAAGACGGTCAGGCCGGCGGTCAGGCGGCCGCGGCCGGTTGCAGCAGCGACCTGACCTCCGCCGCCTCCGGGGAGCCCAGCTTCTCGTGGATGGCCAACGACTCCCGCCAGCAGACCTCGGCCCGGCCGAGCTGCCCTATGCCGTGCAGGGCGCGGCCCAGGACGGTGAGCACGTTGCCGCGACGCCAGTCGCCGCCGACATCCCGGAGGACGGTCAGGGCCATCTCGGCCTGGGAGGCCGCCTGCGCGAACCGTCGGCCGGCGACCTCGACCTCCGCCAGCCGGAAGAGGGTCATGCCCTCCCAGAGGCGTTGGCGGCTGTCCCGGAAGACCTCCAGCGCGGCGGCCAGGCTCTCGGACGCCTCGCTGAGCTGACCGCTCTGGGTCAGTGCCACGCCCATCGCATAGCGGCCGTTCGCCCCCTTCAGGGCGTGGCCCATCCGGTCGTACATGTCGGCGCCCTGCCGCGCCAGGCTGACGGCGCTCGCGGTGCGTCCGGTGACGAGATGGATGCGGGAGAGATTGCACAGGGCACTCGCCTCGCCGGGGCCGTCCTGGCACTCGCGGAAGGCGTCGATGGCGCGGTTGAGGAACTGCTCGCCCTCGGCGTAGCGGTTGCGGTAGACCGCCATCACTCCCAGGGTGTTCGCCGCCCAGCACTGGGGGAGCCGGTCCTCGACGGTCTCGGCGAGCCGCATCGCCTCCCGCGCCTCCTGGTCGGCCTGGTCGAACCGGCCGGAGACGTGGTGGACGTACGCGAGCGTGATCGCCGCGCGCCCCTCGGCCCGGGTGTCGCCCGCCCTGGCCGCCGCGTCGCGGAGGCCCGCGGCCACCGCCTCGTACTCCTTCGAGTTCGCGCCCGACTCCGCCAGGTCCAGCGCCGCCCACAGCAGGTCGACCGCCCGCCGCAACGTCCCCGCGCCCGCCGACTGGCGTACGCGGGCCAGCAGGCAGTTCGCCTCCGCGTACAGCCAGTCCTGGGCCGCGTGGCGGTCCGTGAAGGTCAGGCCCTCGTACTCGGTGGGCTCCAGGTGGTCGACCAGGCGGTCACCCGGCCGCTCGATCGCGTAGACCCGGGAGGCCGTCGACAGATAGAAGTCGAGGAGGCGCGACAGGGCCCGCTCCCGCTCGACCGGGGGCTGTTCGTCCCGCTCCGCGCACGCACGGGCGTAGAGGCGGACCAGGTCGTGGTAGCGGTAGCGGCCCGGGGCCGCCGACTCCAGGAGAGAGGTGTCCACCAGGGCCTCCAGGAGGTCCTCGGTGTCCTGGGCCGGGAGGTCGAGGACGGCCGCCGCCGCCGGGAGGGAGATGTCGGGGCCGTCGGCGAGGCCCAGGAGGCGGAAGGCGCGGGCCTGGGCCGGTTCCAGCTGGCCGTAGCCGAGTTCGAAGGTGGCCTTGACCGCGAGGTCGCCCGCCTGGAGTTCGTCCAGGCGGCGGCGCTCGTCGGCGAGCTTGGCCGCGAGGACGGCGACCGTCCAGGTGCGGCGGGCCGCCAGGCGGGACGCCGCGATGCGGATCGCGAGGGGCAGGAAGCCGCAGGCCGCGACCACGTCGAGGGCCGCCTCGCGCTCCGCCGAGACCCGCTCCACGCCGACGATGCGGGTGAAGAGCTGGAGCGCCTCCTCCGGGGACATCACGTCCAGGTCCACCAGATGCGCCCCGGCCAGGTCCACCATCCGGATTCGACTGGTCACCAGCGCCGCGCAGCCCGCCGTGCCCGGCAGCAGCGGCCGGATCTGGGCCGCGTCCCGGGCGTTGTCGAGGAGCACCAGGATCCGTCGGCCGTCGAGCGTCGAGCGGTAGAGCGCCGCCCGCTCGTCCAGCGAGTCCGGGATCGCGGAGTCGGGGGTGCCCAGGGCGCGCAGGAACGCCCCGAGGACCGTCTCGGGGGCGGCGGCCCGCGCACCCGCGCCCTGGAGGTCGACGTAGAGCTGGCCGTCCGGGAAGTGCGGACGGGCCTCGTGCGCCACGTGCACGGCCAGGGTCGTCTTGCCGACGCCGCCGATGCCGGCGAGCGCCGAGACCGCCATGACGGAGCCCTCGGCGGTCGCGAGCCGGTCGCCTAGCTCCCGTACGAAGGCGGCGCGGCCGGTGAAGTCGGGGACCGTCGCGGGAAGTTGAGCGGGTCGGGAGACGACGGGTGCCGGTGCCGGTTCCTCGACCGGGCGGGCCAGTTCGGCGTCCGCCTGGAGGATCCGCTGCTGGAGCCGGGACAGTTCGGGGCGCGGGTCGACCCCCAGCTCGTCGGCGAGGAGCCGGCGGGTGTCCGCGTACACGGCCAGCGCCTCCGCCTGCCGCCCGCTGCGGTAGAGGGCGAGCATCAGCAGTTCGCGGAGCCGCTCGCGCAGCGGATGGGCGGCGGTGAGCGCCGTCAGTTCGGAGACGGCCTCCGCGTGCGCGCCGGCCTCCAGATCCATGTCCAGTCGGGTTTCGAGCAGTTGGAGGCGCCACTCCTCCAGACGGACCCGCTGCGTCTCGGCGTACGGTCCCGGTACGGAGGCCAGTGCCTCGCCGTCCCACAGCCCGAGCGACTTGTTGATCCGGGCCCGCGCCTCGCCGCGGTCCCCGGCGGCCCGCAGCTTCTCCGCCTCGGCCGCCAGGTCACCGGCGACGTTCAGGTCGAGCGCCGAGTGGTGGGTGCGGACGGCATAGCCGCCGGACTCGCTGACGAGCACCCCGGGCGGCAGGATCTTGCGCAGGCGCGAGGCGTACGTCCGTACCGCCGCCAGCGCCTGCGAGGGCGGGTCGTCGCCCCAGATGGCGTCGATCAGCTCGGCGGCCGTGGCCGTGCGCCCGTCGCGCAGCAGCAGCGCCGCGAGGAGCGCCCGCTGCTGCGGTGACCCGGAGGGGAGCGCTTCTCCGGCCCGCCAGGCGCGCACCGGGCCGAGCACGCCGAAGCGCAGGTCGTGACCGACGTCGTCGGGACCACCTGTCGACGGAGCTCGCTGCTCCGGAACTCGCGGGCCGTTCTCACGGTCCATAGCTCCCCCTGCCGTACCGCTGGTTTCGCCCAAGACAGTCTGCCTTGTCCGGAGGGGGCGCGTCAGCATCGGGTGACTGTCTGCACAAGTCCTGCCACAGGATCCGACAAGATCCGGCAGGATCCGGAGCCCTGATAGCTGACGGGTCGTCAGATCAGCGCTACCGTGAAACGCATGGAGACCTTCCCGAAGATCATCTCGGTGGACGACCACACCGTGGAGCCCCCGCACGTCTGGCGGGACCGGCTCCCGTCCCGGTATCGCGACACCGGGCCCCGGATCGTCCGAGCCCCTCTGAAGGAAATGACCTTCCTCGGGGGCAGGTTCGCGCCCGTCATGGGCGCCAAGGGTGACGACGGGCCGATCGGCGACTGGTGGGTGTACGAGGATCTGCACCGGCCGCTGACCCGGCTCGACACCGCCGTCGGTTACGACCGCGACGAGATCAGGCTCGAAGTGATCACCTACGAGCAGATGCGCCCGGGCTCCTACTCCGTGCCCGACCGGCTCGCCGACATGGACGTCAACCACGTCCAGTCCGCGCTCTGCTTCCCCACCTTCCCGCGCTTCTGCGGGCAGACCTTCACCGAGGCGAGCGACCGCGAGCTCGGGCTCCTCGGTGTGCGCGCCTACAACGACTGGATGGTGGAGGAGTGGTGCGGCCCGGAGGCGCAGGGCCGGCTCATACCGCTCACCCTGATCCCGCTCTGGGACGCCGAGCTCGCCGCCGCCGAGGTCCGCCGCAACGCCGCCCGGGGCGTGCGCGCCGTCGCCTTCTCCGAGATCCCGCCGCACCTCGGACTGCCGTCGGTCCACACCGACTACTGGGACCCGTTCCTGCGGGCCTGCGACGAGACCGGCACGGTCGTCGCCATGCACATCGGCTCCTCCAGCAGGATGCCGTCCACCTCCGCCGACGCCCCGCCCGCCGTCGGCTCCACCATCACGTTCGCCAACTGCTGCTTCTCGATGGTCGACTGGCTGATGAGCGGCAAGTTCGAGCGCTTCCCGAACCTGAGGGTGATGTACGCGGAGGGCCAAATCGGGTGGATCCCCTACATCCTCGAGCGCGCGGACGTGGTGTGGGAGGAGAACCGCGGCTGGGGTGGAGTGGCGGAGAAGGTGCTCCGGCCGCCGTCGGAGCTGTTCGCCGAGCATGTGTACGGGTGCTTCTTCGACGACGCCTTCGGGCTGCGGAACCTCGACGACATCGGGGTGGGCAACGTCCTGTACGAGACGGACTACCCGCACTCCGACTCCACGTGGCCCAAGTCCCGCGAGGTCGGCCAGGCCCAGATGGGGCACCTGGCGCCGGATGTGGTCGAGCGCATCGTGCGGGGAAACGCGATCGAGTTGCTGGGCCTGACGCCGGAGGGGCTCTGGCGCCCATGACCGGTCACCGGACGTCGTGGATGCTGAGCTCGCTCAGGTCGGCCGCGTGGCGGGCGACGGTGCGGTAGTCGACGTCGTCGTGGAGGACGGTCAGCCCGTGATGGGCCGCGGTGGCCGCGATGATCAGATCGACGGCCGAGGCGCTCCTGTGCTCCCCGGCCCTGGCCATCCGATGCTGCACGGAGCTGACCCAGCGTCCCGCGTTCTTGGGTACCGCCACGTCGGGGTAGAGGTCGGTGAACATCTCCGCGATCTCGTCGTACTCGCGGCTGCTTCGAGCGCTGTACAGGAACTCGGCGCGCTGTGGGTAGCAGGAGGCGATCGCCTCGGCGTCGATGGCGTCGTACCAGGCCGACTGGAGCTTGGGGTCGCTGAGCAGCCGGACGAGGCCGGACGTGTCGAGGAGATAGATCACCGACTGTCCTTCTCGGCCTGATGCCGGCGCTCGGCGTCCTCGATCGCCCCCCACTGGCGTGCGCGCTCGAAGTGGCGGCTGATGCGCGCCGCACGCTCCTGCCGGTCGGCGTAGAACCGGAGGGCCAGATTGACGGCCTCCTTCTTGGTCCTGGCCTTGGACAGGGCCATGGCGCGTTGCAGTGCGTCATCGTCGATGTCGATCTGGGTCACAGCCATGCCGCGCCTCCGTGCATGTGGGTGATGTACAAAGAATCGTATGTCACCAACATGAGGGGCGCGACTCCCGAGCTCTCCGCCGGGTGGTCCGCTGCGGCACGACCCTTGCCTGATGTGCCTTCGGCGACGACGATGGGCCCCTATCGCGCTCTGACGGTCCGTCAGTTAAGGGGTCTCCCATGGTCGTCTACGGGATGCAGCTCCCGGTCCAGTCCCAGAGCACCCTCTACGCCGAGCCCTGGGAGGCCGCCGCCGGCCCCGGTGATCTGGTGGAGATCGCGCGCACCGCCGACCGGACCGGGTTCCACTACATCGCCTGCTGCGACCACGTCGCCATCCCGCGCCGGCTCGCCGGGGCGATGAGCACCGTCTGGTACGACCCGGTCGCCACGCTCTCCTTCCTCGCCGCCGCCACCGAGCGCGTCCGGCTGCTCTCCCACGTCGCCGTCGTCGGGCTGCGCCACCCGCTGGTGACCGCCAAGGCGTACGCGACCCTCGACCATCTCTCCGGCGGGCGGCTGATCCTCGGGGTCGGCGCCGGGCACGTGCGGGAGGAGTTCGAGGCGGTCGGGGCGGACTTCGAGGGTCGCGGGGCGCTCCTCGACGAGACGATCGACGCGCTCGGAGCGGCGCTCGGACCGGAGGAGTATCCCGAGTTCGGCGGCGCGCGGTTCGCGTTCAAGGACCTGGGGCAGCGGCCCCGGCCCGCCCAGGAGCGGGTCCCGGTGTGGGTCGGCGGCTCCTCGCCGGCCGCCGTGCGCCGGGCGGCGCTGCGGGGCGACGGCTGGCTGCCCCAGGGCGACCCCCGGGAGCGGCTGCCCGCGCTGATCACTCGACTGAGGCGGCTGCGCGAGGAGGCCGGGATCGTCCGTCCGCTCACCGTCGGGGCGATCGTCGAGCCGCTGTACATCGGCACCCCTGCCTGGGAGGTCGGCCGGCGGACGCTGACCGGCGCACCGGAGGGCGTCGCCGCCTCGCTGCGCGCCTACGCGGAGATGGGCGTGCACCAGATCCAGGTCCGGTTCCGGTCCCGGAGCCGTACCGAACTCACCGACCAGATGGCGGCGTTCGCCGCCGAGGTGGCTCCGCACCTCTAGCGAAGAGGAGTACGGACATGGGCAAGCTGGACGGGCGGGTCGTCGTCATCACGGGCGCGGCGCGCGGACAGGGCGAGCAGGAGGCGCGGCTCTTCGCCGCCGAAGGGGCCCGGGTCGTGCTCGGGGACGTACTCGACGATTCCGGCGAGGCGCTGGCCAAGGAGCTGGGGGAGGAGCGGGCCGCGTACGTCCGCCTCGACGTGACGAAGGAGGAGGACTGGGCGGGGGCGGTCGCCGTCGCCACGCAGCGGTTCGGGCGGATCGACGGACTGGTGAACAACGCCGGCATCCTCCGCTTCAACGAGCTGGTCTCCACGCCGCTGGACGAGTTCCAGGCGATCGTCTCGGTCAACCAGGTCGGGTGCTTCCTGGGGATACGGACGGTCGCACCGGAGATCGAGGCGGCGGGTGGCGGGACGATCGTCAACACGGCCTCGTACACGGGCCTGACGGGCATGGCGGGGGTCGGCGCCTACGCCGCCACCAAGCACGCGGTCCTCGGGCTCACCCGGGTCGCGGCCCTGGAGCTGGCGGCCAAGGGGATTCGCGTCAACGCGGTCTGCCCGGGGGCGATCGACACCCCCATGAGCAACCCGGAGGGCGTCGACCCGGCGGCCACGGCCGAGCTGTACCGGAATCTCGTGCCGCTGGGCCGGATCGGGCGGCCGGAGGAGGTGGCGGCGCTCGCGCTCTTCCTGACCGGGGACGACTCCGCGTACATCACCGGCCAGCCGTTCGTGATCGACGGCGGCTGGCTGGCCGGGGTCAGCCTCTTCTGACGTGCCGTCAGCTATTGACGCACCCGCGCGGCGGTGCGAAAGTCGGGCACATCGAGAATCTGACGGTACGTCAGAAACAAGAGGACGGTGAACCCCCTTGGAATTCGGGATCTTCGTACAGGGATACGTCGGCAAGCGCGCCGAGACCGATCCCGAGGCCGAGCACAAGGCGCTGATGGAGGAGACCGAGTACGTCATCCAGGCGGACAGGTCCGGGTTCAAGTACGCCTGGGCCTCCGAGCACCACTTCCTGGAGGAGTACTCGCACCTCTCGGCGAACGACGTCTACCTCGGCTACCTCGCCCACGCCACCGACCGCATCCACCTCGGCTCCGGCATCTTCAACCCGCTGGCCCCCGTCAACCACCCGGTGAAGGTCGCCGAGAAGGTCGCCATGCTCGACCACCTCTCCGGCGGGCGCTTCGAGTTCGGCTCGGGGCGAGGGGCCGGCTCCCACGAGATCCTCGGATTCATGCCGGGCATCACCGACATGAACCACACCAAGGAGATCTGGGAGGAGACGATCGCCGAGTTCCCCAAGATGTGGCTCCAGGACGAGTACGTCGGCTTCCAGGGCAAGCACTGGTCGCTGCCGCCGCGCAAGGTCCTGCCCAAGCCGTACGGGAAGTCCCACCCGGCGATGTGGTACGCGGCCGGGTCGCCGTCCTCGTACGCCATGGCCGGCAAGAAGGGGCTCGGCGTCCTCGGCTTCAGCGTGCAGAAGGTCTCCGACATGGAGTGGGTCGTCGAGTCGTACAAGACGGCGATCAAGGAGGCGAAGGCGGTCGGGGACTTCGTCAACGACAACGTGATGGTGACCTCGACGGCGATCTGCGCCGAGACCCACGAGAAGGCGGTCGAGATCGCGGTCGGGGGCGGGCTCAACTACCTGCAGTCGCTGCTCTTCCGCTACCACGACACCTTCCCCCGGCCCGAGGGGATCCCGGAGTGGCCGGAGCTGCTGCCCGAGTACAGCGCCGAGATCATCGAACTGCTCATCGCGGAGGAGCTGATGATCTGCGGCGACCCGGAGGAGGTCACCCGCCAGTGCAAGCGCTGGGAACAGGCGGGGGCGGACCAGCTGTCGTTCGGTCTGCCGATCGGCGTCTCGTACGAGGACACGATGAACACGATCAAGCTGATCGGTGAGCACGTGATCCCGAAGATCGACACGGACCCGGTCCACCGCACGACCCGCTTCCGTCGGGGCGCGGGGGCCTGACGGGGCCGGCGCCGCACGGGGGTGAAGCCCCGGACCCCCGCACAGCTCGGGGTGGCGTCTTCCCGGATCGCCGTCCCGTGTCCGCCCCGGTCCGGGGGCGGGGCAGCCGCGGCCGGCTGTCACGTCCCCGGCCGGGGCACGTCCACGCGCAGAAAGGGACCGTCATGCTCGATCACCTGATCAAGGGCGCCACCGTCGTGGACGGGACGGGCGCCCCCGGCCACGTCGCCGACGTCGGCATACGCGACGGGCGGATCGTCTTCGCCGACCCGGGCGCGACCGCTCGTACCTCCGAGGACGCCACCGGCCTCGTCCTCAGCCCCGGCTTCGTCGACCCCCACACCCACTACGACGCCCAGCTCTTCTGGGACCCCTTCGCCACCCCCTCCATGAACCACGGCGTCACCACCGTCGCCGGCGGCAACTGCGGCTTCACCCTCGCGCCGCTCCACCCCGACCGGCCCGAGGACGCCGACTACACCCGCCGCATGATGTCCAAGGTCGAGGGCATGTCCCTCAAGGCCCTGGAGGAAGGCGTCGACTGGAGCTGGTCGTCCTTCGGCGAGTACCTCGACGCCCTGGAGGGGCGCATCGCCGTCAACGCCGGGTTCATGGTGGGGCACTGCGCCCTGCGCCGTTACGTGATGGGGGCAGAGGCGGTCGGCGGGCAGCCCACCCCCGAGCAACTGGACCGGATGCTCGACCTGCTCCACGGCGCCCTGGACGCCGGCGCCTGGGGCCTGTCCACCACCCAGTCCTCCACCCACTCCGACGGCGACGGCGCTCCCGTCGCCTCCCGGCACGCCACCCCCGCCGAGCTGATCGCCCTCTCCCGGGCCGTCGGCGAGCACGAGGGCACCCAGCTGGAGGCGATCCTCGCCGGCTGCCTCGACCAGTTCTCCGACGCCGAGATCGACCTCTTCGTCGAGATGACGGCCGCCGCCGGCCGGCCCCTGAACTGGAACGTCCTCACCATCGACGCCACCGTCCCCGAACGCGTTCCGCGCCAGCTCGTCGCGTCCGAACGCGCCCGCGAGTCCGGCGGCCGGATCGTCGCCCTCACGATGCCGATCCTGACCCCCATGAACATGTCGCTCGGCACCTTCTGCGCCCTCAACCTCATCCCCGGCTGGGGGGAGATCCTCTCCCTGCCCGTGCCCGATCGGATCGCGAAGCTGCGCGACCCGAACGCACGGGCCGAGATGCTGCGCCGCGCCGACTCCAAGGAGGCCGGCGTCTTCCGCCGCCTGGCGGACTTCGGCCGGTACGTCATCGGCGACACGTACTCCGAGGAGAACCGGGGGCTCACCGGACGGGTCGTCCGCGACATCGCCGCCCAGCGCGGCCAGGACCCCTTCCAGTGCCTGGTCGAGATCTGCGCCAACGACGATCTGCGGACCGTCCTGTGGCCCATGCCCACCGACAACGACCCGGCCTCCTGGGCGCTGCGCCGCGAGACCTGGGAGCACGAGGACGTGCTGCTGGGCGGCTCCGACGCCGGCGCCCATCTGGACCGCATGTGCGGCGCGCCGTACACCACCCGCTTCCTCGGCGACTGTCTGCGCGGCCGGAAGCTCGTCCCCCTCGAACAGGCGGTGCGGATGCTCACCGACGACCCGGCCCGGCTCTTCGGGCTGCGGGAGCGCGGGCGGATAGCGGAGGGCTTCCACGCCGATCTGGTCCTCTTCGACCCCGAGCGGATCGATGCCGGCCCGGCGACCCTGGTGCACGATCTGCCCGGGGACAGCCCGCGGCTCGACTCGCGGGCGATCGGTGTCGTCTCCGTCCGCGTCAACGGCGTGGAGACGATCCGCGACGACGAGGTGACCGGCGCGATCCCGGGCCGGGTGCTGCGTTCGGGGCGCGACACCAGGACGGTGAGCACCCGGTGAGGACCGAGCGGCTGTTCATCGCCGGGGAGTGGGTGGAGCCCGAGGGCGGGCACTACGAGGTGGTCAACCCTGCCACCGAGCAGGTCGTCGGCCTCGCGCCGGAGGCCTCCCGCGCCCAGGTGTACGAGGCGGCCGCCGCGGCCCGTGCGGCCTTCGGCACCTGGTCCCGTACGCGGCCGGAGGAGCGGGCCGCGATCCTCGACCGAGCCGCCGACCTGATGGCCCGGGACGCCGAGGAGAACGTCGCGCTCGCGCAGGCCGAGACCGGCGCCACGACGGGCACCGCGCGGGGCATGCAGGTCGCCGTCGGCGCGGCCCGCTTCCGGCGGTACGCGCGCGGCGCCCTGGAGCCGGTCGAGCAGGCGCTGCCCCCGCAGATCAACGAGGCCGGCCCCATGGGGAGGGCCGGGGTCTTCGGAGCGGTCGCGGTGCGGCGCCCGGTGGGGGTGGTCACCTGTGTCACCTCGTACAACAACCCCTGGGCCAATCCGGCGGGCAAGATCGCTCCGGCGCTCGCCATGGGGAACACGGTCGTGGTGAAGCCCGCGCCGCAGGACCCGCTCTCCGTGTACGCGATGACGCGGGCGCTGGCGGAGGCGGGGGTCCCGGCCGGGGTCGTCAACGTCGTCACCGGCGCGAGCACCGCCGTCGGCGAGGCGGCCGTCGACTCGCCGGACGTCGACATGGTCTCCTTCACCGGCTCGACGGCCGTCGGGCAGGCGATCGGCGCGGTCTGCGGCCGGGAGCTGAAGCGGCAGCTGATGGAGCTGGGCGGGAAGGGCGCGGCGCTGGTCTTCGACGACGCCGACCTCGACTCCGCGGTGACGGGGATCGGCACGACCTTCGCCTTCTACAGCGGGCAGATCTGTACGGCCCCGACGCGGGTGCTCGCCCAGCGCGGGATCTACCGGCGGTTGACCGAGAAGCTCACCGGCTACCTCGCGTACATGAAGGTCGGCGATCCGGCGGCGCCGGGCACGGTGGTCGGCCCGGTGATCTCGGCGGCCCACCGCGACCGGGTGGAGGCGTACATCGAGCTGGGGCGGAAGGAGGGCGCCCGGGTCGTGGCGGGCGGCGAGCGCCCGGACCTCGCGAAGGGGTTCTACGTCGCCCCCACGCTCCTCGCGGACTGCACCAACGACATGCGGGTCGTACGCGAGGAGATCTTCGGCCCGGTCGTCGTGGTCGTCCCCTTCGACGACGAGGAGGAGGGGATCGCGCTGGCGAACGACAGCGACTACGGACTCCTCGACTACGTGTGGTCCGGGGACGTGGCCCGCGCCTTCCGTGTCGCGGCGCGGCTGCGGGCCGGCGGCGTCGGGGTGAACACCGTCGGGCGGAACATGGAGGCGCCGTTCGGCGGGTTCAAGAAGAGCGGTGTGGGACGCGACGTCGGCTCGTACGCTCTGCACGCCTACAGCGAGACGCAGGCGGTGGTCTGGCCCGGTTGATCACCGGACGTGACCTTCGGGAGTCCTCCGGAAGATGGCTGGAAAACAAGCACGGGAAATTTTCGGAACGGACATTTAGGGCTCTGCTGCGGTTCCCGCATATCGGACATCCTCCGGCGTGCCAACCAATCGGTCGGTGCGCCGAATCGTCGATCTTTCAATCATTGGCGACTGTCCGTTTTGTGCCTCACAATGTAAGGTGAAGATCGGTGGGTCGAGTGGATTGCGATCTTCCGGATGTGGAAACCGCAGCACTTAACGTCCTGTTCATGACTCAGGTGAACGCACGGCCCATGGCCGGAGACACGGTAAGGGGCGTCGACGCCCCGGACGACACCCACGGCGTGCGCACGAAGGGACTCGGCGGGAACTCCGTCGGGCTGATGGGCGGCGCCGTCATCGGCATCTCGACCGTCGCCCCCGTCTACTGTCTGACTTCCACCCTCGGCCCCACGGTCGGCGAGGTCGGACTCCAGATGCCCGCGATCTTCCTCGCGGGCTTCCTCCCGATGCTCCTCGTCGCCTTCGCCTACCGCGAGCTGAACCGGGCACTCCCCGACTGCGGTACCTCCTTCACCTGGTCCGTGAAGGCCTTCGGGCCGAAGATCGGCTGGATGTGCGGTTGGGGCCTGCTGGTCGCCACCATCGTCGTCCTGTCCAACCTCGCCGGCGTCGCCACCTCCTTCTTCTGGCTCACCGCGGGCGAGATCACCGGCAGTGAGAGCGTCGCCGCCCTCGACGACAACAAGGCCGCGCACATCCTCACCACGCTGGTCTTCATCGGCATCGCCACGGCGATCAGCTACCGCGGCATCACCGCCACGAAGTGGGTCCAGTACGCCCTCGTCGGCCTGCAGCTCACCGTCATCGTGATCTTCGCCTTCATGGCGATCAGCAAGGCGGACCAGGTCACCGGGTCGCTCGACTTCTCGCTCACCTGGCTGAACCCCTTCGGCGTCGAGTCCTTCTCGGCCTTCACCGCCGGTCTCTCCCTGTCGATCTTCATCTACTGGGGCTGGGACGCCTGCCTGTCCATCAATGAGGAGAGCACCGGCAGCGCCCGCACCCCCGGCCGCTCCGCGTTCCTCGCCATGGTCGTCATCGTCGCCTCCTACCTGCTGGTCGCCATCGCCGTGCAGATGTACGCGGGCATCGGCGAGGAGGGCACCGGCCTCGGCAACCCGGACACCTCCGACAACGTCTTCGCCGTCCTCGCCGGCCCGGTCATGGGCTCGGGCCTCGGTGTCCTGCTCTTCGTCGCCGTCCTCGCCTCGGCCGCCGCCAGCCTCCAGACCACCTTCATCCCGGTCGCCCGCACCGCGCTCGCCATGAGCACGTACGAGGCGCTGCCCGCGGCCTTCGCCCGGGTGAACCCGCGCTTCAAGACGCCGGGCCGCGCCACCGTCTGGGCGGGTGTCGCCACGGGCGTGTTCTACGCGGTGATGAGCCTGGTCAGCGAGAACGTGCTGGTCGACACGATCTACGCGCTCGGTCTGATGATCTGCTTCTACTACTCGATCACGGCCTTCGCCTGCGTCTGGTTCTTCCGCAAGGAGCTGACCGGCTCGTTCGCCAACCTGATGGTCAAGGGCGTCTTCCCCGGCGTCGGCGGCCTCATGCTGACCGCCGTCTTCGGCAAGACGCTGTACGACATGTGGGACCCGGCCTACGGCAGCGGCTCCTCGGTCCTCGGCGTCGGCTCGGTCTTCGTGATCGGCGTCGGACTGCTGCTGCTCGGCGCGGTGATCATGCTGGTGATGCAGCGCAAGAGCCCCGCGTTCTTCCGGGGCGAGGTGCTGACGAAGGAGACGCCTTCGCTGGTCGTCGCCGACTGATCAGCACCGATCACACCTGAGTCGCAGTACGGAAGGTGGCGGGACCGGACGGGGTCCCGCCACCTTCTCGTGCGTCCGACGCGTGCGGGCTACCAGGTGGCGACGCCGGCGGGCTGCCTCGTGGTGACGTTGACCCGGTTGAAGAGGTTGGTGATGCCGACCATCAGCACGATCGCGGCGAGCTGCTTCTCGTCGTAGTGGTCGGCGGCCGCGTTCCAGATCTCGTCCGGCACGGCGTCCGAGGTGTCCGCGATCCGGGTCGCCGCCTCCGCCAGCGCCAGGGCGGCCCGCTCCTCGGCGGAGAAGTACGGCGCCTCGCGCCAGGCGGCGACCGCGAACAGCTGCTCGTCGCTCACACCCGCCTTCCGCGCGCTCTTGACCCCGTAGTCGACGCAGAAGCCGCAGCCGTTGATCTGGCTGGCCCGCAGGTGCACCAGCTCCAGGGTGGACTCCGGGACGCCTCCCTGACGGGTGACCTTGAGCAGGTCCTGGATGGCCGGCAATGCCCCCGGCAGGAGGGCGGCGGGGTTGGTGAGCCGGGCCTTGAGTTCGTGCTGCATGGTGGTCGCTCCTCAGCGGTCGGTGCGGCCGTTTCCGTCGGCCTCACCGCATTGACGGAGCGCGTGACGGCGATGTGACACGTCCGGAGAAATCTTTCTCCCGGCTTGCCGATCCCGAGTTCCGAGCTCCCGGAAGGGCGGGTCAGGAGGCGGGTTCGGCGATCAGGGCCGTCCCCGCCGTACGGAAGCCCAGCCGGCCGTAGAGACGGGCCACGTCGCCGTCCGTGGCCGTCAGGAAGACCGTCTCCACGCCCCGCGCCCGGGCGTCCGCGACCAGAGCGGCGGTCACCGCGAGGCCCAGACCGCGGCGGCGCGCGGCCGGCAGGGTGCCGACCCCGACGACCTCCGAGACCGCGCCGACCGGCTGGTGCTGACCCGCGCACAGCGCCGTGCCGTCCGCGTCCAGGGCGGCGGCGAGGTGTGTGAGCCCCGCCGTGATCCGGGCGGCGAGCTGTGCGGCCGCCTCCGGCGAGGGCGCGACGCCGAAGGCCGCGTACGGGACGGCGGCCGCGCTCGGCAGGACCGGATCGTCGGCGCCGACCATCCGTACGATGACACCCTCGGGCGCGGGGGCCGGCACGCCCTCGCCGTCGAGCACCATCAGCGGGTGCTCGCGCACCACGAGCCCGCTCTTCTCGACGGCGGCCCGCAGCCCCGGCGTCGTCTCCGCCACCCACTCGAACGCCTCGGGCAGCCCCAGCTCCCGCTGCCGTGCCCGTACCCGGTCCACGTCGGCGGCCGTCACCACCCCGCCGTACCCGAGCGTGGGCCGCGCGTAGTACGGCCAGCCCTCCCCGTCCCGTACGAAGAGGGTCAGGGGTCCGTACTCCTCCGCGCGGGCGGCGGAGCGCGGGACGGCGTCGTAATAGGTCTCGAGTCGCGTCAGCATGAAGATCATCCAAACACCCGACCCCGCCGGAGCGCCGCGGATTTCCCGCATCCACGGGATGTCCGCCTCCACGCGCGCGCTCGTGCCGCGCCCTGCCCGCGTTCGAGTCCGGCTCAAGGCACCCGGGCCGGCCTGCCGGGCATGACCGCGACCTTCCCGGGGGCCCCGGCCGCCCCTGACGCGGACGAGCCCGCACGTCTCCGGCAGGATGGCCCCATGACCGAGATCCGTACGCCCCGCCTCATCCTCCGCCGCTGGACCGACGACGACCTCGTCCCGATGGCCGAGATCAACGCGGATCCGGAGGTCATGCGCTGGATCGGGGACGGCTCCGTCCGGGATCTGGAGCAGACCGCCGAGGACATCGAGCGGTGGGAGGAGGAGTGGGACGAGGAGGGCTTCGGGCTCTTCGCCGTCGAGCTCATCGGCTCCGGCGAGCTGATCGGCTTCGCCGGCCTGTCCGTGCCCGAATTCCTCCCGGAGGTGCTCCCCGCCGTCGAGATCGGCTGGCGGCTCGGACGGCCGTTCTGGGGCCAGGGGTACGCCTCCGAGGCCGCCCACGCGGCGCTGGAGTTCGCTCTCCAGGACCGTGGCCTCGACCGGGTGGTCAGCATCGCCCACATCAGCAACACGGCATCCGAGAACGTCATGCGCAAGCTCGGCATGACCCCGGAGCGCGACGTCAACCACCCGGTCTTCGGGGTCCCGCTGCGCGTGTACGCCATCGACCTCACCGAGTACCAGGGCTGACCTGGGGCCCCTGTCCGTCGGACGGGCCTTGGACGGCCTCCAGGAACACCGGGTTGGTGAAGGCCACGAGGGCCCCGGGCAGCGGCGGCAGCGTCGCCGGGTGGCGCACCTCCGCCCGTACGTAGGTGGCGTACGCGGCCGTCGTCCCCCACTCCACCGCCCCCTCCCCGGCCGTCGGGAGCACCGCCGTGCGCAGGACGCCCTGGTCGGTGACGAAGCGGACCGTACGGCCCGGGGCGCCGGTCACCGACAGCCGTACCGTCACCGGCTCGTCCGCCGCCACCCGCAGCCGCTCGCCGATGCCCGCCGTACGCCCCCGGCCGTCCGTCACCGTGAAGTCCAGGGACACCGACGACGACTCGGCGACGTAGCAGCGGCCCGCGCGCAGGCCCGCCAGGATCGCCTCCCGGCTCAGCCCGTCCGCGAGGACCACGGTCTGCGGGGTGCCGACCCGGTCCGGGTCCCGGTGCGCGTCGCTGTTGCCCATGGCGGGCGTCCAGCGACCCCGGACGAGCGCCGCGTCCCACGCGGCCAGCGACACCTCGTCGTCCGGGGCGTAGGGCCCGTTCCACACCTCGACCGCGTCCGCGTCGCCGAGGCCGGACTTCCAGCCGCAGCCGACACAGGTGGCGTACGGGTGGGCCGGGACGACCAGGCCGCCCGCCCGGCGGATCTCCCGCGCGAACCGGCCGAAACGGTTCTCCCGCGCCCGGTAGCGCCAGTCCACGAAGGTGCCCGGATCGGTGCCCAGGGCGAGGACGTGGCCGTTGCGCGTGGTGATCTCCTCGCCCAGGAGGATCAGCAGGTCGTCCCCGGCGAGCTCCGCCCACGCCCCGTGGCCGGCATGGGTGTTGTGCTCCGTGGCCGTCAGGAAGTCGAGCCCGGCGGCGCGCGCGAGGGCGGCCACCTCGGCCGGGGTGCGCCGCCCGTCCGAGTACACGGTGTGCAGATGGCTGTCGCCCCGGTACCAGGCCCGGCCGCGCCCCCGCGCCCGCTCCGGCGGATACACCGGCCGGGGCGTGGGCGCCGAGGCGCCGAACCGCAGCGTGACCGTCACGGTGTACGTCAGCCCCCGCGGCGCCACCGTGTACGGCGCGAGCACCACGAACCACCTGCCGGGTCTCACCGGCCCGGCCACGTAGCCGGGGGTGGCCGCGTCGGACCGGACGAAGAACTCCGTCCGCGCCCCGCCCGACCAGCCGCGGAAGCCCTCGCCGCCCAGTTCGGTGCCGCGCTGGTCGAAGAGCCCGATGTCGAGCGCGTTGCCCTGGGTGCCGGCGGGGACCGCGGGCCTGTCGTACGCGTAGGAGACGTGGATCTCGCGCACCCCGCGCGGGACCTCCACGGGCAGGTACACATAGTCGGGGGAGCCGGGCGGCAGCGTGCCGCGGACGGTCTCGGTGCGGTCGCCGCCACCGGGGTCGGCGTGCGCGAAGCTCACGCCTCCCGACGTGAAGGCGGACGCGGCGGAGGTCGCGAGGAGCGTTCGTCTGGTCGGTTCGCTCATGTCCGGCACTCTCACAGGAAGCCGTGAACGCCGCTCCAACGCAAGGCACGGCTCTCGGAAATCCGCGCCGTACGCCCTACCTTGGCCGGATGCGGATCTCGACCACGATCTTCCTGACCGACGAGACCATCACCCCGGTGCGGCTCGCGCGCGAGCTGGAGCGGCGCGGCTTCGCGGGGCTCTATCTCCCCGAGCACACCCACATCCCCGTCGAGCGGACGACTCCGTACCCGGCGGGCGGCGAACTGCCCCCGGAGTACGGCCGTACCCTCGACCCCTTCGTCGCCCTCGGTCAGGCCGCCGCCGTCACCGAACGGCTCGCGCTGGGCACCGGCGTCACGCTGGTCGCCCAGCACGACCCCATCGACCTGGCCAAGGGGATCGCCACCCTCGACCATCTGTCGGGCGGCCGCTTCACCCTCGGCGTCGGCTTCGGCTGGAACCGGGAGGAGGCCGCCGACCACGGCGTGGAGTGGGCGACGCGGCGCGAACTCACCGAGGAGCGGATGCGGCTGATGCGGGCGCTGTGGGCTCCCGAACCGACAGCGTACGAAGGCGGGTTCGGGGTGTCGGTACGGGCCTCCTACGCCTACCCCAAGCCGGCGGGCGGCGCCCCGCGCACCCTCCTCGGCGGCGCGGCCGGGCCGAAGCTCTTCGCGCAGATCGCCGCGTACGCGGACGGCTGGATGCCGATCGGCGGCCGCGGCCTGTCGGAGTCCGTGCCGCTCCTGCGTGAGACCTGGGAGAAGGCGGGCCGTGACCCGCGGGCACTCCAGGTGGTGCCGTACGCGGTCCGCCCGAACCCGGGGAAGCTGGCGCACTACGAGGAGCTGGGGTGCGAGGAGGTGGTGCTCCAGCTGCCGCCGGGGGAGGAGGCGGAGGTTCTCGGGGTCCTGGACGACTTCGCGCGGTACCTCTGAGCCGGCCCCGCCCGTCACGTCACCCCAGCGGGGGCTCCAACTCCTCGTCAGGCGGGCTGGAAGCAGCGGGAGACGACGGTGACGGCGATCAACGCCTTCGTCTTGGCCGTCGGGTGCTTGCGGTTGTCCATGAGCTGGAGCTCCACCGCGTAGTCGCCGTCGGGCGCGTCGGCCCGCAGGGTGGGCGTCCTCGCGGCGCTCCCGTCCGGACCGTCCTGGGTGACCTTCCAGCCCTTCGCGGGCAGGGTGGTGCGCATGCGGTCGTAGGCCTGCTCCAGCTCTTCGTACGGAAGGTCGTAGATGCTCCACGGGTGGTCCATCCGCTCCACCTTGCCCTCGGGCTCGTAGCCCTCGCACGGCAGCGGCAGGGGAGGCCCGTCGGTCACCTTCCCCTTCAGAGCGATCATGTCCAGGACCTGGCTGGACGTGCGCTGCGCCCCCTCCCGCATCTGCGCGCTGTCGCGCACCTCGGCGGTCTTCTTCTCCATGCTCGAACATCCCGTCAGCAGCGCGCACGCCAGCAGGGCGGGCACGGTCCATGTGAGTCGCTTAGTCACGGGTCACCTTGTCGTACACGCCGGCGATGACCGCCGCCTGATTGTTGACACTGGTCTGGTCGGTCCAGAAGTCGCCGTGGTCCTTCGCCCCGCTCTTCATGATGGTGCCGCCGAAGTCCTCGTCCGTGGGGATGTTGCCGCCCTCACCGTGCCCGACGAGCCGGCCGCCGTGACGCACGACGATGTCGTCGAAGCCGCCGCCCATCGCCCAGACGTGGTCCTTGCCCACCTTCAGATCGCTCGCGTGCTCCACCTGCATGCCGGGGCTGCCCACCGCGATGATGTCATCCGCGATCGGGCCGCTCTCCAGCTTGGTGGCCATGCCCACCACGGTGGAACCGTAGCTGTGGCCCATGAGCGTGGTGTGGGACTTGTCCGCGCCGCCCTGGACGGTCTCCAGGCCGCCCATGAAATGGCGCAGGGTCGGGGCGCCGGCGTCGCCGTACTTGTTGACCGTGGCCTCGGGAATGTTGTTCGGCGCGTTGTAGTCGAACCACGTGATGGTCGAGAAGGAGGCGCTCGGGTCCAGTTTCCTGGCGTTGCCGTACAGGACGTCGGTGCGCTCGAGATCGCCCTCGATCTCCTCCAGCTTCGTCGTCGTTCCCGGCACGTACACCGACGTGTGGTCCGCCGTGTCCGGGTTGCCGACCGCCAGGATCACCCGCCCGTCGTCCTTCTCGCCGTCGAACTTCAGCAGGTACCCCTCCGGCATGCCGGGCCGCGGTTCCAGGCGGCTCTCGATCGCGTTCAGGCCGTCCAGCTTGTCCTTGAGATCGTCCCTGCGGCCCTCGTACGTGTTGTGCCAGTCCAGCCACTCCTGGCTGTAGACCATTCCGCCGCGCGCGCCGTGGGAGACCAGCTTGGGCTTCGGCTCGGGTGGCATGCCGGCGAGTTCGACCTCGTACCTCGCCTTGGTCTCCGTGAAGACCACGCGGTTCAGGTCGTCGCGGAAGGCGGAGGGGAGGCCGTCGAGGGCGCCGATGGAGGCGGGGTAGAGGGTGGCGTACTCCTCGCGCTGCTCCTGCGTGAGGCCGTTCCACCACTCGACGTTCTCCTTCGGCGACTTGCCGTGCGGGATCTTGTCGTCGTCCAGGTACGTGCCCGCCGCCTTCTGCATCGCCTGGGTGTCGGAGGCGGCGTCCGCGAGGGTCTTGTTGTCGACCTTGAGGCCGGGCTCGGCCTTGAGCTTGGCCAGGACGTCGTTGTAGCGGCCGTCGATCTCGGCGGCCTCCCGGACGGCGGCGGCGATCGAGTTGGCGACGGCCTGCGCCTTGGCCTGGTTCGGGTTGCCGCCGCCGAGGCCCGGGAACTGGCCGGGGGGATCGAGGAGCGGCGAGTTCGGATACCGCTGGAGCGGCGGTCCTGTGGGGGAGAGGAAGCCGAACTGCGAGCCCTGGGCCGTGCCGCCCGGGATCGGCTTCTTGTCGAGGAGGTTCTCGCCACCGGCCGGGTACTCCACGGAGCCGTCGGCAAGGACGGTGAATTTGAGGTTCTCGGCGTCCTCCAGGGCCTGCTTCAGCTTCCTCTGCGGGGCGGCGAGCTCCGAGGCGAGACCGTTGAGCGCGGTCCGGACGAGTCCGCATTCGGTGTGCAGGTACTGGTAGTTACGGGAGAGCTGGTCGAGGTCGGCGATGGCGGCCTTGGCCGTGTCACCCTCCTGGGTGCCCCTGATCTTGCCGACCATCTCGTTGTCGACGCGGCCTTTGTCGACGTTGGCGCGGGAGCTGACCTTGCCCCAGCCGTCCGCCGCGTCCGTGAACTCGGAGAGCTTGACGTCACGCAGTTGCTGCCAGGTGGGCACGGCGGATCAGTTCTCCTTCTTCTGGGCGGGAACGGGCGACTCGGCCGCGATCTTCCGCTGCGTGTCGACCTCGCGCTCGCCGAAGTCGCGTCCGGCGCTCCTGAGAGCCGGTTCGAGCCGGCCGCACTCGTCGCGTACGGCGGTGAGCCGGGTCCTCCACGTCTCCAGGACGGTCGTGAGCGTGGAGCCGGAGGCGAATCCGGTGGTTGCGCTCGCCACCCCCTCGTTCGCTGTCGTCAGATCGGTCAGCGAGGACGACGTTGAGGTGCGCAGCTCGCCCGCGACATTGCCGGACCTGGTCCAGGGACCCACGTCGGCCTTCAGGTCCGGCTCGCCGCCACCGCCACCGCCTTTGCCGCCACCGCTGTCGGGCGGGACGGACGCCAGCGACATGCGGGCATCGGTATCGCCCGTTCCGAAAAGTTCGTCCCATTTGGCGTTGAGCGCCACCAGCGTCCCCCGAAGATGTGAGCACAGAGCGAGAAGTCATCCTAGGGAGCCGCGGATGGGCGGGACTGAGTACGCGTACTCAATGCCGCGGTCCGCTCTTATGCTCGGGGGATGACGGATCACCAGGCAGAACGGCCCGGCCAGGCGGGGCGGCCCACCGGGAACGCCATGCGCCGCGCCCTCAAGCGGGCGCGGGACGGTGTGGCGCTCGACGTCGCCGAGGCCGCCGTGCTGCTCCAGGCCCGGGGCGGCGACCTGGACGACCTGGCCGCCTCCGCGGCGCGCGTGCGGGACGCCGGGCTCGCGGCCGCCGGGCGGCCCGGAACCATCACGTACTCGAAGAGCGTGTTCATCCCGCTCACCCGGCTGTGCCGGGACAAGTGCCACTACTGCACCTTCGTCACCGTCCCCGGCAAGCTGCGCCGCGCGGGACACGGGATGTTCATGTCCCCCGACGAGGTCCTCGACATCGCCCGCCGCGGCGCCGAACTCGGCTGCAAGGAAGCCCTCATCACCCTCGGCGACAAGCCGGAGGACCGCTGGCCCGAGGCGCGCGAGTGGCTGGACGCGCACGGCTACGACGACACCCTCGCCTACGTACGGGCCATGGCGATCCGCGTCCTGGAGGAGACCGGGCTGCTGCCCCACCTCAACCCGGGCGTGCTGTCCTGGACCGACTTCCAGCGGCTCAAGCCCGTCGCCCCCTCCATGGGCATGATGCTGGAGACCACCGCCACCCGTCTGTGGAGCGAACCGGGCGGCCCCCACCACGGCTCCCCCGACAAGGAACCGGCCGTCCGGCTCCGCGTCCTGGAGGACGCCGGGCGCTCCTCCGTGCCCTTCACCAGCGGACTGCTCATCGGCATCGGCGAGACGTACGAGGAGCGGGCCGAGTCGCTCTTCGCGCTGCGCAAGGTCTCCCGCGCCTACCACTCCCTCCAGGAGCTGATCATCCAGAACTTCCGCGCCAAGCCGGACACGGCGATGCGCGGGATGCCGGACGCCGAGCTGGACGACCTGGTCGCCACGATCGCCGTCGCCCGCCACATCATGGGCCCGAGCGCCTGCCTCCAGGCACCGCCCAACCTCGTCGACGAGGAGTACGGCCGGCTCATCGGCGCCGGCATCGACGACTGGGGCGGGGTCTCACCGCTCACCATCGACCATGTGAACCCCGAGCGGCCCTGGCCCCAGATCGACACCCTGGCCGAGAAGTCCCGCGCCGCGGGCTTCGAGCTGCGCGAACGCCTCTGCGTCTACCCCGAGTTCGTCGGCCGCGGCGAGCCCTGGCTCGACCCGCGGCTCCTGCCGCACGTCCGCGCCCTCGCCGACCCGGAGACGGGCCTGGCGAACCCGGACGCGCCGGTGCGCGGACTGCCCTGGCAGGAGCCGGACGAGGCGTTCACCGCCACCGGCCGCACCGACCTGCACCGCACCATCGACACCACCGGCCGCACGCACGACCGCCGGGACGACTTCGACGAGGTGTACGGCGACTGGGAGGCGCTGCGCGAGGCGGCGGCACCCGGCATGATCCCGCAGCGCATCGACACCGACGTACGGGCCGCGCTCGCGACCGCCGCCGACGACCCGACGAGGCTCACCGACGACCAGGCCCTGGCCCTGCTCCACGCCGACGGCCCGGCGCTCGACGCGCTGACCCGGATCGCGGACGACGTCCGCCGGGCGGCGGTCGGTGACGACGTCACGTACGTCGTCACACGGAACATCAACTTCACCAACGTCTGCTACACCGGCTGCCGCTTCTGCGCCTTCGCCCAGCGGCGCACGGACGCCGACGCCTACACCCTCTCCCTCGACCAGGTCGCCGACCGGGCCCAGCAGGCGTGGGAGCTCGGCGCGGTCGAGGTGTGCATGCAGGGCGGTATCCACCCCGACCTGCCGGGCACGGCCTACTTCGACATCGCGCGGGCGGTGAAGGAGCGGGTCCCCGGCATGCACGTGCACGCCTTCTCCCCGATGGAGGTCGTCAACGGCGCGACCCGGACGGGGATGTCGATCCGCGAGTGGCTGACGGCGGCCAAGGAGGCCGGTCTCGACTCGATCCCCGGGACGGCGGCCGAGATCCTCGACGACGAGGTGCGCTGGGTCCTCACCAAGGGCAAGCTGCCGACCGCCACCTGGATCGAGGTCGTCACGACCGCCCACGAGCTGGGCATCCGATCCTCGTCCACGATGATGTACGGACACGTGGACCAGCCCCGCCACTGGCTCGGGCACTTCCGGACCCTGGCCCGTATCCAGCGGGAGACGGGAGGCTTCACCGAGTTCGTCACGCTCCCGTTCATCCACACCAACGCGCCCGTCTACCTCGCCGGCATCGCCCGCCCGGGGCCGACGGTCCGCGACAACCGCGCGGTCACCGCCATGGCCCGGCTCCTGCTCCATCCGTACATCACCAACATCCAGACCAGCTGGGTGAAGCTCGGCGCGGACGGCGCGGCGGAGATGCTCCGCTCGGGCGCCAACGACCTGGGCGGCACCCTGATGGAGGAGACCATCTCCCGGATGGCGGGTTCCCGCTACGGCTCCTACCGCTCGATCAGGGATCTCGTCGCCATCGCGGACGCGGCCGGCCGGCCCTCCCGCCCCCGGACGACGCTGTACGGCGAGGTCCCGGAGGAGCGCGTGCGCGCCGCGCGGGCGTCCGACGGACACCTCCCGGAACTGCTTCCGGTCCTCCCAGAGTGAGTCAAACCCGGCCTGAAGGGCGTGGGATCACATAACGTTCCGGCTCCCGAACGCCCGTGCTCGGTCGATTACAGTGCTGCGGCAGAGCAAACCTGCGTCAGTCCTGCGTCAGACCTGCGTCACCGGGAGAGGGCACGTCGTGACCACAACCGCCGCGGCCGTGTGGGGCCGTGCCGAACAGCAGGACTTCCGGGCCCGGGTGCGCGGCTGTCTCCTCGGCGGTGCCGTCGGTGACGCCTTCGGCGCGGGTGTGTCGGGCCTTTCCCTGGCGGAGATCAGGACCGTCCACGGGCCGGACGGGCTCACCGAGCCCGTCCCGGCGTACGGCAGACGCGGGGCCGTCACCGCCGCCACGCAGATGACCCTGTTCACCGTCGACGGGCTCATCCGCGCGCAGGTCCGCCGTGACACCGGCGCCTGGCACCCGCCCACGGACGTCCACCGGGCCCATCTGCGCTGGGCGGCCACCCAGCGCGACTGGGGCCCCGACGAGCGGCGCAAGGACAACGGCTGGCTGGCCCGCGAGGAGTGGCTCTACGCCCGCCGCGACCCGGCCCGTGCCTGTCTGACCGGGTTCGGCGACGAGGTCCTCGGCACCCTGGACCGGCCGAAGAACCCGGGTGCGACCGATTCCGGCGCACTGGTCCGCTCGGCGCCTTTCGGGCTCCTGGTCGGGTGGGAGCCGCAGCTGGTGTGCCAGCTGGCGGTGGAGTGCGCGGCGCAGACGCACGGCGACCCGGCCGCGTATCTCGCGGCCGGCGCCTTCGCCGTCGTCGTGCACGGCCTCGCGCGCGGCGAGAGCCTCGACGGCTCGGTGCAGCGGGCCCTCGCGCAGCTCGTGCCGCGCCCTGGCCACGAGCCGGTCACCACGGCCCTCCAGCAGGCCCTCGGAGCCGTACGCCAGGGGATGCCGAACGCGGCCAGGGTCACCGCGCTCGGCGCGGACGAGGACCGGGCCGAGAACCTCCTCGCCGTCGCCGTCTACTGCGCCCTCGTCGGCGAGGACATGCGGCACGGCCTGCGGCTCGCGGTCAACCACGACGGGCTCTCGGCGGCCACCGGGGCGCTCACGGGCGCGCTGCTCGGCACCCTGCACGGCGAGACGGCCCTCCCGCCGGCCTGGCTGGCCGAACTGGAGGGCCGTGCGACGGTCCTGGAGCTCGCGGACGACTTCGCGATGGAGATGACGCAGGGCGCCGCCCTGCACAGCCCCTCGGAGTCCTCGCCGGGCTGGCTGGCCCGCTACCCGAGGGGCTGATCGGCGCGGTCGCCGCCGGTCTGCGCGGGGACGGCCGCGGCCGCGCCCGAGGAGCCGCCCGCGGGGCTGCCGTCGTCCGAGTGGAGCTTGTCGAGGAGGGCGTCCCGCTCCGGGGTGTCCTCCGGCCTGAGGAAGCCGATGAGGACGTACAGGACGAGGGAGGTGGCGAGCGGCGACACGATCTGGATCTGCAGCTCGAGGCCGTCCAGGCCGTAGTTGGTGAGCCAGAAGGTGAACAGACCGGCCGCCCAGGAGACCAGTGCCGCCGTCGGCCCCGACTTCCGGAACGCGCGCAGCAGCCCCAGCATGAAGGGGATCGCGATCGGCCCCATGAGGCCGGCCACCCACTTGATCACGATGGTGATGATGTCCTTGAAGGTGGGGGAGTTGACCTGGGTGGCGACCGCCATGGACAGGGCGAGGAACGCGATCGTCGACCAGCGCGCCGCGAGCAGCCCCGCCCGGTGCGACCAGGTGCGCGCGGCCTTGCTCATCACGGGCGCGATGTCCCGGGTGAAGACGGCCGCGATGGCGTTGGCGTCGGAGGAGCACATGGCCATGGTGTGCGAGAAGAAGCCGACGATGACCAGTCCGAGCAGTCCGTGCGGCAGCAGCTGCTCGGTCATCAGGGCGTACGAGTCGGAGGCGTCGGGCTTCTTCGGGTCGACGAGCAGCGGCGCGACCCACATGGGGAAGAAGAGGACCAGCGGCCAGACGAACCACAGGACCGCCGAGAGCCGCCCGGAGCGGGTGGCCTCGCGGGCGGTCGGGGTCGCCATGTACCGCTGGGCCTGGTTCCACATGCCGCCGCTGTACTCGAAGGTCTTGATGAAGAGGTACGCGAGGAGGAAGGTCATCGTGTACGGGCCCGCGGTCGGCGCGGTGTGACCCTGCAGCTCGGGCCGGTCCCAGACCGTCCACAGCGCGCTGAAGCCGCCCAGCTCCGCCAGGACGGCGACGAGCATGGCGATGCCGGCGAAGAACTGGATGATGAACTGGCCCAGCTCGGTGAGCGCGTCGGCCCACAGCCCGCCGACGGTGCAGTAGATGCCGGTGATCACGCCGGTGATGAGGATGCCCTGGTTGAGGGAGATCCCGGTGAAGACGGAGAGCAGGGTGGCGATGGCGGCCCACTTGGCGCCCACGTCGACGATCTTCAGCAGCACGCCGGACCATGCGAGGGCCTGCTGGGTGGGCAGGTTGTAGCGGTTCTTCAGGTACTCCAGCGGGGAGGCCACATGGAGGCGCGAACGCAGTCGGTTGAGGCGGGGCGCGAAGAGGTGGGCACCGATGGCGATGCCGATCGCGATGGGGAAGGACCAGGTGACGTAGGAGGTGACACCGTAGGTGAACGCGATGCCCGCGTAGCCGGTGAACATCACGGCGCTGTAGCCCGACATGTGGTGCGAGATGCCGGAGAGCCACCAGGGCATCTTGCCGCCGGCGGTGAAGAAGTCCGAGACGTTGTCCACGCGCTTGTGGGACCAGACGCCGATCGCGACCATCACGCCGAAGTAGCCGATGAGCACGGCCCAGTCGAGACTGTTCATTGAGCCCCCTCCAGGGGATCCGGTCCGCCTTGTGAACGCCGTTCATGGTGTGGCGAGTTGAGCGGCCACGACAACGCACTGGAGGGTCAAGAGCGAGTAAAATCGTTCGAGTTGTTGACCTGCGTTCATATTCATGAATACAGATGGGGTCAAAAGGGCCGCACGGCGATCCGTTCGCCGTGCGGCCGGTGTGACGGTCGACGTGCCGGCTACCGCATCAGCTCTCCCGCGTTGACGAGCAGCGACTGCCCCGTGATGGCCCGTGCCCGGTCCGAGGCGAGGAAGGCCGCGGCCTCCGCCACGTCTCCGTCGGTGGCCGGCTCCGGCAGCGCCATCCGCTCCGTGAGCCGGGCGAGCACCTCGGCCTCCGCCACGCCCTCCGTCTGCGCCGTGAACCGTACGTACGCCTGGACCGGCGGGCCCCACATCCAGCCCGGCAGCACGGTGTTGACCCGGATCCGGTGCGGCCCGAACTCCCGCGCCATGGAGTACATCGCCGACGTCAGCGCCCCCTTCGAGGCCGCGTACGCCGCCTGCCGGACCTGCGAAGGCGCTGCCACCGCCGACTGCGTACCGATCAGGACGACGGAGCCGCCCCGCTCCTTGAGTGCGGGCAGACAGGCCCGGGTCATCCGCAGGGTGCCGAGGAGGTTGACGTCCAGGACGTCCTGCCAGGTGGCGAAGTCGGCGTCCTCGACGCCGCCGAAGTGGCTGTCCCAGGCCGCCACGTGCACGACCGCGTCGACCGCCCCGAACCGCTCGACCGCGAGCGCGGCCAAGGCCTCGCACCGCGCCTCGTCGGTGATGTCGGTGGGCAGGAAAGCGGTACGGCGCCCCTCCGGGTCGATCTCGGCCGCCGTCCTGGCGAGATGGGCCTCGGTCCGCGCCCCGAGCACCGCGTTGCCCCCGTCCCGCACCACCGTCTCGGCGACCCGATGGCCCAGCCCGGCACCGACGCCCGACACGATCACCGTCTTGCCCTGGAGCAGCATCCGGGTGCCTCCCGACTCTGGCCATTCATCTGACGGCCCGTCAGAGTAGGGGGCTCCATCCGACATGGGAAGGGCCGGGAATGAGCGAGGAGACACGTAGCGAGACGTACGGGGAGCTGGCCGCCGTGGGGCCCTACGGAGTGCGGCCCGGCCATGCCCTGATCACCCTGGTCGAACCGCACCCGGGCCACGAGTACGCCTACAACCGCTGGTACGAGGACGACCACTACTACGCGGGCGCGATGGCGATGCCCTGGATGTTCGCGGGCCGGCGCTGGGTCGCCACCCGGGCCCTCCAGGAGCTGCGCTCCCCGGAGAAGTCGGCGATCGCCCAGCCGGTGACGGCCGGCTGCTATCTCTCCACGTACTGGATCACCGATGGCCGCTACGACGAGCACATGAAATGGACCGTCGCCATCAACAAGCGCCTCAACCGCGACGCCCGTGTCCACCACCACCGCACGCACGTGTTCACGGCCTTCCAGGACCATGAGGGAACCGTCTACCGGGACGGGGCGGCCGGGCCGCGCGATGTCCACGCCCTCGACCACCCCTACCGCGGCCTCGTGCTCCAGGTGATCGACACCGAGGGGCCGCGACACCGGACGGAGCTGCTCGAACGGCTGCGCTCACGCGAGCTGCCGCGACGCCTGGCCGGCTCCCCCGCGGCGATGGTGACGGTCTTCCGGCCGACGCCGCTGCCCGGGGACCGGATGACGTACGTGAAGCAGGTCGAGGGGATCGACACCCGGCTGACGCTGCTGTGGTTCCTGGAGCGCGACCCGCGAGACGGCTGGCACGAACACTTCGGGGACCTGGGCACGCTCCCCGGGGACCTCGGCCGGGTGGAGCTGGTGGCGCCCTTCATCCCCACGGTGCCGGGAACGGACCGGTACGTCGACGACCTGCGATGAGGCCGACATGCCGAGCCCCCTCGGCCAGGACGGCGGACCGGTCGAGAGGGCTGCTGCGCGGTGCTCTCGCGCGTCGCGCGCGGTTCTAGAGAGTCCCGGTGCTCACTTCGCTCACGAAGGCGTTCCAGGAACCCGGCCCGAAAGCGAGGGACGGACCCTCGGGAGCCTTGGAGTCACGCACCGCGATCGCGGCCACGACGGGGGACTTTACTTCCACGCAGGCCCCGTTCCCGCCGGAATAGGAGGACTTGGTCCAGGTGTCCGTAGCGCCCTGAATAATCGCCATGATGTCAGCTCCGGTTCTGCCGGTAGTGTGTCGCGCCAACCTTCTTGCTGGCGTGATCGACGCTACTCGCCGGTCCCCCCGCGTGGGGCGGGCGTTCACTCGACCGGATGGCATATTCCAAGCGGACTTCCGCCGGAACAAGGCCGGGGTGTACCGTACCGGCCTCTTCCTCGACGTCCCGGCCGTATGGCCGTATTCACCCTTAATTTCCGGCGGCGTACTCCTTGGCGATGTCCGAGATGAACTCCCGGGTCTGCTCCACATTCAGCGCCTGTGCGCGCAAGTGCTCGTACATCACGCTGTACTTCGCGACATCCTGCGCCTTCTCCAGATAAAGGTCACTGGTCACACCCTCGATGTAGACGACGCTGGAGTCGGATGTGTCCGGGAATTCCAGGATCGCGTAATGCCCGCTGATACCCGGATGAGCACCCATGTCGAACGGCAGGACCTGCACGGTGACATGCGGCAGATGCGACTGCTCCACGAGATGCTCCAGCTGCTCGATCATCAGCTGCCTGTTGCCGACGATCCGGCGCAGCGCACCCTCGTCGATGACCGCCCACAGCCGCAGCGGACGCTCGTCGTCCTTGATCCGCTCCTGGCGGCGGGTGCGGACGGTGACCCGCTTGTCGATGTCGGCGGGCGTGGACTCCGGCAGCGCGCCGCTGATGACGGCCTCGGCATAGCCATGGGTCTGCAACAGGCCCGGGATGATCTGCGGCTCGTACACCCGCAGACTCTCCGCGTCCGTCTCCAGGCCGATGTAGACGCTGTACGGGATGTCGCCGAAGGCATGCCACCATCCCTGCTGGCGCGAGTCCTTGGCCATCTGCATCAGCGACTCGACGACCCGCTCGTCCTCGACCTCGTACACGCCGCAGAGATCGCGGACATCGCGCTGGCTGATGGAGCGACGGCCGTTCTCGAGGCGGCTGATCTTGGACTGGGATACCAGGAGACGCTCGGCCACCTGCTCGGCCGTCATGTTCTTCTGCTCCCGGAGCCGGCGCAACTCCTGGCCCAATCGGCGTCGCCTGACGGTGGGATTGACGTTGGACGCCACGGAAACTGCACCTCCGGCTGTCGGCTGCGTAGCTGTGAGTATCTACTGCTTGGCAGACTGCCACCAAAGATGCGGTGTGCGCTGGGAAATGGCGACAACGCACGTGTGCGGGGCGGTCGTGAGGACCGCCCCGCACACGTCTGTGCGGCTCCCGGATCGGGTCGGTGTCGCGCGGTGTCGCCAGGTGCGGCCCGGTGCTCCCCGAGTCGCTCAGTGCACGGCCGCGCGGGCCATGCTGCCGCGGCGGGGCTGCTCGGGGACGCCCGCCGGACGCCCGCCTCCCGTCGCGGTGTTACGGCGCGGCTGTGCCGCCACACCGTTCTGGACGTCCATCACGGCGTGCGCCACGAGGCCGCCCATGGGGTCGTGCCGGATCAGATCGCGCAGCCGGGACCGCGACGACCGTCCTTCGTTCCCCGGGTAGAGGTGCTTGCCGAGACCGACCGCGTGGGCCAGCGCGGCGAGCGCCGCGGTCCGCGGGTCCGGCGGTACGCCGGTGCGGATCGCACTGTCCAGCCGGGCCCTGATGTCCCGGCTGATCGCCGTCTCCGTCGCCTGGTAGCGAGTCGTCGGCAGCACCCCGCACATCTGGCCCTCCACGGCATGCACCATGCCGCATCGCTCCAGATGAGCGAGATAGATCTGACGCAGCCCCAGTCGGGGCCCGCCGATCCAGTGGACCGCCCGGACCGGGCTGCCACGCCTGCGCAGCAGCTCCAGTGCGGAGTCCAGAGTCGGATCTCCGGTCGGCCGTGGCATCACCACGGCGATACGATCCCCGTCAGGGGCTATCCGTCCTGCCAGAGCCAGCTCCACTAGCTGTGCTCCGGCGAGGCCGAGGTCGAGCGACTGCG
The DNA here is from genome assembly GCF_040611675.1 of Streptomyces sp. NPDC006551. Lineage (NCBI taxonomy): Bacteria > Bacillati > Actinomycetota > Actinomycetes > Kitasatosporales > Streptomycetaceae > Streptomyces > Streptomyces sp. NPDC006551. Next base: position 18,390 of record NZ_JBEXOT010000041.1, on the reverse strand, counting down.
GCTGCGCTGTGGTACCCGTGGCCGGGTCCAGAGCGAGCAGCAGAAGCTCCTCCGGAATTGTTCTGCGGCTCCTGCCCATCCATGCCTCCCCGCGTGGATGAGTCACAGGGTGACCCCTCTCACATTCATCTGTCGAGAGTGCCTGGGTGGTTCGTACGGGAACCGGCAGGTATGTCGTTCTCGTCTAGCACGGGGGCCAAGGGGTTCACACAGGACACTGGTACATGGTTCGGACGTACGCATGACGCATGGAGGAGGCACGGTGGCGGGCGAGTCCCCCGAAGAGGCGGAGCAGCAGGAGTCTTCGCAGGAGGCGACTCCGGGCGGCGGCGGTCGGGATCCGCGGCTGTCGGTGCTCCGTGAGTCGGCGTCCTCATCGGCGTCGTCTTCAGCGTCGTCGGCAGGCTCGGGCGCGGTCCAGGTGGACCAGCCGACGGCCGTCTTCAAGTCGCTCGCTCCGCGCGCGCCGGAGGACGACACCCCGGCCGACCCGGCGGCGGAGGGTGAGGGCGACCGCCTGCGGGCGGCGGTGGCGGCGTGGGTCGCCACCGGTGACCAGCCGTCGGAGACGGCCGAGGGCACCGACGCGGACTCCGAGTCGGACACCGAGTCCGCGAGCCCGGTGAGCGGCGACGGCGAGGACTCCGCCCCGGCCGAGTCGGCGGAAGCTTCCGCCGAGCCCGAGGCCGCCGAGAGCACCGACGCGGAGCCGGCGAAGGCGGACGGCGACGGCGAGTCCTGGTTCGCGGCGCGGAAGGCGACCGAGACCGAGGCGGAGGGCTCCCGGGCGGACGTGACCGAGCAGGGCGGCACCCAGGCGGACGTGACCGAGGCGGAGCGCCCCACGGAGGACGAGTCCGACTCCGAGGATGAGGCGGCCCAGGCGGACCCGCCTGCCCCGGCGACGCCTGCCGCCGAGGCACCCGCCGCCGACGAGCCGGCCGCCGACGAGCCGGTCGATGCGCCCGCCGTCGACCAGCCCACCGCCGTGTTCAAGGCCGTGCGGCCGCCTGTCGTGGACCAGCCGACGACCGCGCTGAAGATCCCGCCGACACCGCCGGCGAAGGCCGCCGAGTCCGACGCCGAGCGCACGAGCCAGTTCATCCCGCTGCGCCGCGACCTCCCCGAAGCCCCGGCGCCGAAGGCCACGCCCCAGCCGCGGCCCAAGGCACAGCCGCAGCCGCAGCCCCAGGCGAAGCCGTCGACCGCCCCCGTACCTCCCGCGGCCCCCGCGGCCCCCGCGACGCCCGCCTCCCTCACGGAGGCCGAGCGCACCAAGCAGCAGCCCATGCCGCCGCTGCCCCCGCTGGACCTGCTCGCGGAGCTGACGAACACCCCGCCCCCGCCGCCGACGCCCCTGCGCACCGCCGTCCGGCGCGTGCGGATCTGGACGCCGCTGGTCGTTCTCCTGTTGATCGTCTTTGCGGTCGTACAGTTCGTGCGGCCGCTCCCCACCCCTGCCCTCACCCTCTCCGCCGCCCCCACGTTCACCTTCGAGGGCGGCGAGATGACCATGCCGTGGCCCACCGAGGGCCAGGGCGCCGCCGAGGTCGAGGGCGTCGGGTCGCTGGGGACGTACGGAGTCCAGAAGCCCGCTCCGATCGCCAGTGTCGCCAAGACGATGACGGCGTACGTGATCCTCCGCGACCACCCGATCAAGGGGAACCAGACCGGTCCCGAGATCACGGTCGACCGGAAGGCCGGCGAGCAGGCCAAGGCCAAGGACGAGTCGACGGCGCAGATCAAGGAGGGGCAGCAGTACACGGAGAAGGAGCTGCTCCAGCTCCTCATGATCCCGTCCGGGAACAACGTGGCCCGGCTGCTGGCCCGCTGGGACGCCGGTACGGAGGCCGCCTTCGTCGAGAAGATGAACGCCGCCGCCAAGGACCTCGGCATGACCGACTCGGTCTACACCGACCCGTCCGGTCTGCAGTCGACCACGGTCTCCACCCCGCTCGACCAGCTGAAGCTGGCGAAGGCGGTCATGCAGTACGACGTGTTCCGGGAGATCGTGGACATGCCGAACCTCACCGTGGACGGCATCCCGGGCCGGATCGAGAACAACAACAACATCCTGCTCAAGCCCGGTGTCCGGGGCATCAAGACCGGCTCCTCGACCCCGGCCGGCGGCAACCTGCTCTGGGCCGCGTACACCGTCGTCGACGGCAAGGAGCGCCGCATCCTCGGTGTGGTGATGGGCGCGAAGGACGCCGCCCTGCTGAACGACAAGCTCCAGCTGGCGATCGACTACAGCCTCAAGCTGATCCAGCATGCACAGAAGGACGTGACCTCCGCCGCCGTCGTCCGCAAGGGCCAGGTCGTCGGCTACGTCGACGACGGCCTCGGCGGACGGACCCCGGTCGTCGCGACCAAGGAGCTCAAGGCCATCGGCTGGCCGGGCCTGAAGGTGGGACTGGCCCTGACGGACGGCGGCAAGGCCGTTCCGCACGCCGGCAAGGCGGGCGACGTCGTCGGCCAGGTGTCGATCGGTACGGGCGCCGGCAAGGTCAGCGCTCCCGTCGCCCTCCAGACGGACCTGGTGGAGCCTGGCTTCGACAAGAAGCTGACGCGCCTCGGCTGACGCGTGACGGGCGTCCCGGCCCTCCGGGGCGCCCAGCTGTTAGCGTTCCGAGGAACGAGATCGCGCGACGGGCAGTACGGGAAAGGGCCGCAGTGACCACCGCCGAGCCGACACGCGCCGACGAGGAGGCGCAGTCGCGTCCCCCCGTGCCCGTGGGCGGCACCGGCGGAACGCCGGAGGAAACCGCCGCCGGACGCCCGGGAGCGGGAGCGGGGGCGCTCGGGCCCTCGGACGAAGCGGTCCCGCCGCGAATAAGGCTTCCGGCCCCCCGGCCACCCACGGGCTCGACGGCCTCCAAGCCGCGCCCCGCGCGCCGCAGGCGCCGCTACACCGTGATGATCGCCACCGGCGTCGCCGCGCTCACCCACGTCCTGTGGTTCTTCCTGTTCGCGAACAGTGGCGGCGACCTCGCCGCCCAGGACGCCTGGGCCGAGTTCGTCGGCCGGCACCCGGACTCCGCGTACAACCTCGCCTGGTACGGGGGGATGCACCCGGTCTCGTACAGCGTGATCTCGCCGTACGTGATGTCGATGCTCGGCGTCCGTACGACGATGATGATCGCCGGGACCGTCTCGGCCGGTCTGACGGCGCTGATCCTGGTGCGGGTGCGGGCGGTCCGCAATCCGCTGGCGTGCGCGCTGGCCGGGGTCTTCGCCTTCCTGTGCAACGCGCTGTCGGGGCGGGTGACGTTCGGGCTCGGCATGATGTTCGCGCTGGGCGCGGTCGCGGCCGTCTTCTGCTGGCCGTACCGCTGGCGGCGCCGACGCTGGGCCAAGGCCGCCGTCGCCGCGCCGCTCGCCGGTCTCGCGACCGCGTGCTCCCCGGTCGCCGGCCTCTTCCTCGGCGTCGCGGCGGCGGCGCTCTTCCTGAACAAACGGCGCCCCGGCGCGTACGCCCTCGGCCTCGCCCCCGTCGTGGTCGTGGCGTTGTCGTCCTGGCTGTTCCCCTTCTCCGGTACGCAGCCGATGTCGCTGGCGTCGACGTCGCTGCCGTTCCTCTTCGGGGTGCTGGTCTTCCTGCTCGTACCGCGTGAGTGGCGCACGGTCCGCACCGGTGCGGCCGTCTACTCCGCGGGCACGCTGCTGACCTGGATGATCGACTCCCAGATCGGGTCGAACGTCTCGCGGCTCGTGATGGTCTTCGCGGGGGTCGTCCTCCTCGCCGCCCTGCCGTACGCCGCCCCGCGCTCCCGCCGCTGGTACGCGCTGGTGCTCGCCTTCGCGGGTCTGAACCTCTGGATCGGGTTCAAGGGCGTCGACGACATCATCCGCACCGCGCCCGACGCGTCCTGGGCGCGGGAGGTCGCGCCGCTGATCAACCAGTTGCAGGTACGGGGAGCGGAGAAGGCGCGGGTGGAGGTCGTCCCGGCCTCCAGCCACCGCGAGTCCTCTGCCCTCACCCCGTACATCAACCTGGCCCGGGGCTGGAACCGCCAGGCGGACATGGAGCGCAACCCGCTCTTCTACGACGACACCCTCAACGCCGCGAACTACGAGGACTGGCTCGACCGCTGGGCGGTGCACTACGTGGTGCTGCCGACCGGGAAGCCCGACTCCGGCGCGGAGCGGGAGGCGGAGCTGGTCGAGGGCGGACTGCCGTATCTGAAGCAGGTCTGGTCCGACGCGAACTGGCGGCTGTACGAGGTCGAGAACCCGACCCCGCTGGCGGCCCCGCCGGCCGAGGTGCGCCGGGCGGCCGCCGAGGAGGTCGTGATCCGTCTCGACGCCCCGGGCAGGGTCCTGATCCGGGTGCCGTACTCCCCGTGGCTGGCCCTCCTGGACGAGAACGGCGGCAAGATCGAACCGCCGGAGGAGACGGAGGCGTCGAAGCGGGCCCGCGAGGAAGCGGAGACGGACCTCCCGAAGGTCTTCCGCAACGAGCACGGCTGCCTGCTGAAGGCGGAGGCCGACGCGGAGGGCGACGAGTGGACCGAACTGGTGGCCCCGAAGCCGGGCGTCTACCGCCTGGCGGCCCCCTACAAGCTCTTCCCCCGAGGCACGACCTGCCCGGACGAACTCCGCTGATCCGGCCGCACGGCTACGGCGAGGCGGAGCCGGATGACAGAAGGCCGCCTACCGGATCGGTAGACGGCCTTTCCGCTCGTGCCCCCGGCAGGGGCGCTACTCCACGTCGATGCCGTACTCCAGGACCAGCTCCTCCAGGCCGCCCCGGTACCCCTTGCCTCCGGTGACGAAATCCCAGTCCCCGTTGGCGCGCCGACGGAAGGACCCCAGCACGAGGGCGGTCTCGCCGCGGCGGCCGTCGGATACCTCCAGCTGGTCGAGCGGGGATCCTTCGGCGTCCAGCAGCCGAATGCCGGCGTCGGCGAACCCGGACAGGTCGGCCGCGGGGTTGGCGACGGGATCGACCGCGGCGATCACGACGAGGCGGTCGGCGCGCACCGGCAGGGCGTCGAAGGAGACCTGGATGGCGGCTCTGTCCGGCGCGGCGGGGACGAGGGTGCGGACCGTGCCGTCAGGCGTCCGGGGATTGTTGAAGAAGACGAAGTGGTCGTCGTCCAGCACCCGGTTGCCGTGGCAGACGAGCGCGCACACGTCCAGGGCGACATCGCCCGACCAGTACATGCCCAGCACGTTGTGATCGTCCGGGCTGGTCTCACTGTCCGGTGCCGTCCGCTGCGCCGGCACCTGGCGTTCGCCGCTGCCCAGCCGCCCACGCAGTCCGTGGCGGTGCAGCAGGTCGACCAGCTCGGAGCCCGCCACCAGTTCCAGCGGCTTGCCGTTGGCGAAGGTGTGCGAGCCGGGCCCGAAGCCGGACGTCGTGACCAGCACACCCTTGTTGGCACCGACGTCCTGAACGGTGCCGTACAAGTCGCGGACGGCCGTCGGCGGCACGGTGTTGCGGTAGCGCTTGACCTGTACGACGATCTTGCCGCCCCGAATCGGAGCCGGGTCCAGCGCATCGACGTCCACGCCGCCGTCGTTGGAGCGCTGCGTGGTCACCGCCTGCATGCCCATGGCCCGGAACAGGTCGGCGACCAGCGCCTCGAAGGCGAGGGGATCCATCTCGTACAGATCCGGCTCTTCGTCGCCTCCATGGGTGACCACGCCGTTGCCGACGTCTTCGGGAACCCGGCCGGGCCGCACGGGCGCGTACTGATCGGGGCGCGAGGACAGCTGACCCCGGAGGCCGTCCACCAGGCAGGTGACGGCGTTCACCTGTTCCAGATGCAGTGCGGCGAACGTCGGACGCGCGGCCATGACCGTGCCGAGGAACATGGTCGCCCGTCTGCCGGTCGTCGGGTCGTGATCGTCCACGAACCCGTTCAACGCGACCGATTCCAGTGCGCCGAACTCATCGGCCGCGAAAAGATCACGCAGAACCAGCAGGAGACACTGCGCGAGGACGTCCCGGTACAGGGCGCGGCGCTGCGTGACCGGTCGGGGCGACTCCTTCTCCTGATCCGCGTTGATCATGTAGCGCACCGACTTCGCCTCAGGGACGACGTCGTACGTGGGCAGCTCCCAGTTCAGTACCAACTGGCGAGCGTCGGAGTCGTACGCCGCGGACACCTGACGGGGCAGGTCCTCCGGCCATCCGGTCGAGGCGTAGAGGGCGGCGGAGAAGTACTCGACCACAGCCTCGGGATCTCCGCCGCGAAGCCCTGCCGTCATCTCCGCGACGCCGGCGTTGTGCCGTCGGATCTCCTCCAACTGCGCCTCGGCCCACTGCTGGTACTGCTGCCGGTAGGCGGCCAACTGCCGCTGTCGCTGTGCTTCCGCGGCCTGGGCGGCCTGCCAGTCGCGCTCGAATCTGGACCGGGCTTCCGCCTGCGCCTGGGCTCGGCGTGTGGCGAGCCAACCACCCTGCGGCTGATAGTGGTTCGGGTCCGGCATGGGGACAGGGTGCGCGAGCTGTCCGGGGGAGAACGCCTCGACCTGCTCAGGCCGGGTCAGTGCGGCCGCTCTGAACGCCGGAGCCCGGCACCCTGCCGCCAACAGGCCCTGCAGCGACGCGACCCGCGCGTCGAGCTCCTCCGTGCGCCGCCGGGCCTCCGCCTCGCGCTGCTCCCGGTACGCCGCCTTCTGCTCACGGTAACTGCGTGCCAGCTCCCGCTGGTGGGCGCGTTGTCGCCTCTCCTGATCCCGCTGATACCTGGCTTGCGCCTCAAGTTGACGTTGCTGTTGGCGCTGCGCTTCAGCCCAGACACCGACCAACCCATTGGAGCGACGGCTCATGCTCTACAGGCCCTCCCCACCAGCGACTCGGCGTGCGTGCACCGACCCCTGGCCCCGTAACCGGCTGTGATGAGGCGACTTTAGTCGGCAACCGACCGCACGCCCATGCTCTTGCCGCAGAGCGAGTCATACCCGGGTCTGACCTCCCGGTTCGGCTCCTGGTCCGACGCCCCGCGGGGACGGCGGCGGCATCGTCGTCAGCATGACGAACGAACCCGACGACATCCCTCGCCACCCCGGTCACCACGATCGGTGCCCGACTGCGTGGAGCGCTGCCTGTGGAGCCGTGGGAGTCCACCGGCTGCCCCGGACGTTGGGTGGGCGGCACCGCCATGGTGCTCGGCACCTCCATCTGAGCCTGGCCACGGTCAAGACCCACATCGGACGCTCGCTCGCGAAGCTGCATGCCCGCGACCGCGCCCAGCTCGTGATCGTCGCCTACGAGACCGGCGTCGTGGGCGACCGCGGGGGCGCGGCGGATCCGCCGATGGGCGGGCGCTCGCGCACGCGGGACGGGTAGAGCGCAACCACCCCGGGGAGAACGGCAACCCGTTACGGTGACGGGCATGTCTGACACCGACCACTGGACCGTCCCGTCCGACCGCATGACCCGTGGCAGCGGCACCCGCTATGAACTGACCGTCCTGCGTCCGCCGTTCACCGTGGAGGCCGCCGACCTCCCGCCCAACGACCCGGCGCGGGCCGCGGAGTTCGCTCGCTCCCTGGACACGATCGACGACGTGATCGAGGACCTCGGCCCCCGTAAGCAGAGCGACACGGCCACCGTCGCCACGAGAGCCGATCTGGACCTCGTGCGGGCGGGAGCGTGGGGGAACCTCCTGTCGATCTCCGATCCGGCGTTCGCGGACGACGGCAACGACATGCCGCTTCTGGCGGAGGCCACGCGTCTGCGAGAGCGCTTCCCCGACGCACGGATCGTGGGCCGGGTGGAGGTGCACTGCGGCGCCGAGCACACCGAAGACCTCGTGTGGCTGCCGGACGGCACGATGTTCCACGCCTGCGGCTGGCCCGGTGACGAACCGTTCGTCGTGACCGGCGACCCGCAGGCGGTGATGGACGCCCTCGGGATCACGACCGAAGCCCTCGAAGACCTCGACGTGTACTTCGACCTGGACGACGAACCGAACCAGAACGACTGGGGCGCCCTCGCCACGGCCTGCCTCGCCGGCGCGGACCCGTGGGGGAGGGCCGACCTGGACGCCTCCTCACTGCGGGTGCGGCACAGCGAGCACGCCACCAGTCACATGGAAGCCCTGTACTTCAGCGACTGATGGTGATTCAACTTCCCTACTGAAGCGATTAGTTGACGCGCCGAGCACGGCCCAATCCGTTTCCCGCCCGTCGGTGAATGGGTCTAGGGTGAACGGGCGACGCGTACACGTCACGGGGGCCTCACGCGTCGCCCCGTATCCCCTCAGGCCCCACACATGAGGGAAGATCACAGTTGAACAGAACACTGCGCATACCCAAGCGGTGGAGTCTGGCAGGCCGTGTCCTGGCCGTGCTCGGAATCGCCTCGGCGGTCACCGTGACCGGTCTGCCCGGCATCGAGACCGACACCGCCACTGCCGCGGGGCCCGCCGTCGCGGCCAGGATCAAGCCCGGCGCGAAGCGCTGCGACGTGAAGAACCTCGGCAAGGCGTACCCGAGCACGCCGACCAACTCGGGGTTCCCCAACGACCCCACCGGCTCCAACTTCTCCGCCTGGCAGGGCAACCCGAAGAACTTCAACTACGAACTGCCCGGCAAGGCGTACGACGGGGTGAAACCGCCGACGGCCGCCGACAAGACCAAGGCCCTGTCGAAGGCCCCGAACAACACGGAGAAGAACTACAAGGAGTGGCAGAAGATCGCGGACAAGTCCGGTGACCCGGAGGACCGCAAGTTCGAGATCTACGCCCGGTACTTCCACAACACGGAGGGCCTGAGCTTCGACCACTGGTTCGAGCACCGGTTCATCCGCAACCAGACCAACAATCACAAGGGCTCGGCGTTCGAACGTCAGCTCGTCCGTGACTTCCGCCTGGTCGGGCCGGACTGGCTGTGCGAGGTCACCGTCGAGCTCATCGACGCGCAGGGCAACGTCGTCGACTCACGCCGGTACGACGCGTACAACCAGAAGACCAAGGAGTTCAACGAGTTCAAGTCGAACTCGGAGCTGACGAACAAGCAGCTCGGTAAGGACCGGAAGATCGCCCGGTTCATGCCGGACCACACGTTCCGGTTCACCGGCGCGAAGCCGTTCAGCGAGGGCCAGCGCAAGAAGATCGACAATCTGAATCGGTACGTCAACGGCCTACGGCCCGGCAAGACGAACCAGGTCCGCGGTAACCAGCGGCTCTACAACCCCGTTCCGCGGACCAAGCCCATCCGCGGATACTCCGACTACCAGCGGTGGTTCGCTCCGGGCTGCCAGGGCGGCCAGGGCAGGGCCCAGCTCGCCGCCGCGTCCACGTGCGGCACGCGCGGCTCGCTGAACGACCGCATCAACGGCTCCGGGAAGACCCTGGAAGAGGCCAAGAGGATCCAGGCCGACGCCCGCCGACTCGACACCCGGGGCACCCTCCCGCGCGGCGGCCCGGGCGGCGTCGACTTCACCACCCTGGAACTGCGGTACGTCGGCGGCCTGGGCAAGGGCAAGGGCATGCAGTACTCCATGCGTGCCGACCAGATGCCCAACCCGGACGAGAACCCCGGCTTCGGTGGCGAGGCGCGCATGCAGCTCTCCTCCGACGCTCTGTTCACCTGGCTCGCGCTCACTCCGGAGAAGTTCTGGGTCAACCTCAACCCGGACCAGCCGGACAAGATCATGGACGCCAAGTTCGGCAAGACCGACGCCGGCCGGGTCCTGCTCGAGGCCGACTACCTGATGAAGGAGGACTTCGCCGAAGCCCTCAACCCGAAGAAGCACGCCGGCGGCAAGCGGTACTGGGACACCGCCCCCCGCCAGAACGGCCTTCCGTGCTTCCCCGGCGTCCGGTTCTGGGCCGAGCCCAAGCCCGCCCAGGTCCGCGAGCAGGACGGCGGAATCTACATCCTCGACGCACCCCTGAAGGTGTCCGCCGAGTGGCTCGACATCGAGTGGGAAGCGCCGGGCAGCACGGAGTGCAAGGGCCTGACCGATGCCGAGAAGAAGTCGATGGAAGCGAGCGTCCGCGTCAACATCGTTCCCCTGATGGAGGAGCGGGTCAACAACGACAAGCGCTACGCCGATCTGCGCGCCGTCTACACCGCGCGCGTCGCGGCCGAGTACATCCGCCAGCAGGACGCCAAGGCGGCGACCGACTTCCGCGGGATCATCAACTCCAACGACGTCACCGCGTGGCCGCTGCGCGCCCCGCACGACAAGTGGACCCGGGAAGACGTGTACCAGAAGTACATGAAGTCGCTGCGCGAGGGCATCGAGTGGTTCGAGCTGGAGTACGGCGGCAAGGTCTTCAACCAGGGCGTCGGCGGTGTGGACTTCTCCAAGCAGCCGAAGCGGAACATCACGCAGACCCGGTTCAACGTCGAGCACCGCACCCTGGACACCACGACGAAGACGTCTCTGCAGTCGGATGACGTGTCCTACCGGGACACCGACACCCTCTACCTCGGCGGCAGCGGCGACCTCGAGTCCGGCGGCGAGGACCCGGGTCCGAACCCCACTCCGACCCCGACGGACGGCCCCAAGCCGACCGACCCGCCGTCGACCCCGGCCCCGGACCCGTCCACCCCGGGCGGCGACGGGAAGCCGACCCCGCCGGCGAACAAGCCGGACCCGGACGGCGGCCTCGCCGACACCGGTTCCAACACTCCGATCGGCCTGATCTCCGGCCTCGCCGCGGCGGTCCTCGCCGCCGGCGCGACCCTGACGTGGTGGATGCGCCGCAGGCGCCAGGACGCCACCGGCTAGACCGGCGGCGATTCGCACGCTGAACCGAAGGGGCCGGATCCCCTTCCTTGATGTCAGCTGTGGATGTCAAAGGACCCCTACCAAGATCGGTAGGGGTCCTTTTCCCTTGTGCCCCCGGCAGGATTCGAACCTGCGACACCCGCTTCAGGAGGGCGGGAGGGTGGTGGGGGCTCCCCTCGTTGTGCCCCTATACAGCTTCTCGCTCCCCGAGAATGTCGTGCACGCTCGCCGTGAGAGTGCCGTCCTGTTGCTCGTAGTGGGAGAGGGCGAGGCCGAGGCCGAAGAAGGTGGGGGCCCACTCGCCGACGAAGATTCCCCACCGGTCGGCGCGGGCGACACCAGCGCCGGGCTCGGCGTTGAGGCTGGTTGCCCAGGTGGCGATGGACAGGCCTATGGACACGAAGGCGGCCATGTAGGCGTGTTCGCTACGGACGCCTTTCTGGTGCAGCATTTGGATGATCATGAGGTACTCCCTATCGAGTCACGGACGTTCTGTGGCCAAGTGCGGGCAGCGTCTCGCCGGCTCGGCCCCGTTCCGCATACGCGTCGACGCCGCTCGACCCGAGCCACGCTGGTACGGGGCGTTCATGGGGATGCGACGTCAGCCGGTCCCGCTCGCCCTTGTTGACGTCAGGCGCTGATGTCCGCCGGGAAGGCAGGTTTGACGCGTCTGACTCAAGGAGCGGCGGCCAGGACGACTTTGATGGTGGTGCGACGCATAGGTCCTCCTGGCACAACCCATGAACGGGGTCTTATATCTATCTCGCAAGACGCCGAAGCGCCGCGCAACTCCGGAGGGCACGACAGCTCCCCTGAAGCGGAGCAGAGCCCATTTCCTCAGGGACCGCCTCACTCCGGGGGCACTAGGCCGAATGGGTGACTGAATCATGCCGACCTGCGTGATCGGCTGCCCCAGCCGATCACGCCAACCCACCACCCTCCCCAGCTCCCGTCCGGTCCGCCGTCGGCCGCGTCTGCTCGGCTTTGCCTGGGGCGATGGCGCTCGGGATGGGAGCCCACGACGCTCGCCACACTCCGGCCGGCACTCGCGAACGGCGCCCCTCCCATCCGGGGTCTGAGCGCCCCCGCCGGAGGCATGTCGATGACAGTTGGAACCGGCGGCCGTGGGGGCTCGACTCATGCCCTTGGGCCTGGGCTGCCCGCTTCAGTCGAGCGATGGGCGTGCGGCCCGTGAGGGCTTCGTCCGCGGCCTCGGGCTCCGGAGCCGCCACCCAGTAGCCGCCCGGCCGGTTACGCATCGCCCTGCATCACCACCGGCCTCGTCTCCTGACGGTCGACGTTCTCGTGACGGCAGTGGAGCCCGCCAGGACCGACCAGCTTGACCGCACGACAAGCACGGAATCGGCGGCTTCGACCGCGCTCGGGTTACGGGTCGCGCGCTGGAGGCGCCGTGCGGCGCGGTGCTGCTGGTGCGCCGCTGTCGGCCGACGCCCGCTGTGGTGCGTCGTCGGCTGCTGGGCTGATCCCGGGCTCCGGGCCCTCCTCGGCTCCTTCGCCGGACCGCACCGCCGTCGCTGTCGCTGTCCAGGCGGCGCAGTACAGCAGCAGCCTGGACATGAGGTTGATCCACAGCACGACCGCGACCGGCACAGCGAAGGCGCCGTACATGCTCTTGCCCGCGACGCCCTGCAGATAGCCGGTCAGCAACCACTTGAGCAGTTCGAAGCCGACAGCACCGATCAGGCCGGCGACCACGACCGCGCGCCGGGCGGGATGCACGCGCGCCAGCCGGGTGAGCAGGTAGACAAGCAGCAGGAAGTCGACGAGCAGGGCGATGGCCAGGCCTGCGAAGAACAGCAGCGCCCGTCCCGCCTCGCCCTCGATTCCGACCTTGTCGGCGGCCCAGCCAACCGCGATGTTCGCGAAGACCGAACTGCCGATCGCGACGAGCCCGACCGCGCCGAGACCGACCAGCACCGCGGTGTCCTTGATCTTGAGCAGGATCGGATTTCCCGGGTCCTGCTCTTTCTCCCACACCGCGCGCAGGCACCCGCGCAGGGCGCCGACCCAGTTGATGCCGATCACGAGCAGCAGCGCGCCCGCGATGAGCCCGACGGTCCCGGCGTGCGCGACGAGGCGCTCCAGGTCCAGCAGGTCGGAAAGGCCTGGCGCCTGGTCGGCGATCTTGTCCCGGAGTTTCCCGAGCTGGTCCTCGCTCAGCAGCTTGGCACCGATCGCCGCGCCCACGGTGATCAACGGAAAGAGTGCGACGAAACTCGTGAAGGTGATCGCGGCGGCGAGCCGGGCCCAGTGCACCTCGGCCAACCGCTCGTACGCGCGCCACACGTGCGTACGCATCAGCCGTGCGATCACAGGCAGCCGTGTCAGCCATTCCATGAAGAACACCCACTCTCAGCTTACCCACGCCGGGAGAAGAGGCATTGAGCGGCGACGCCCCCCGCCGCCCTCCGCAGCGAGGCCGATGCCCTGCACGTGTGGCCCGAGGGTCTGGCCGCTGGTCAGGGCCGGGAGCGGTGAGCACCAAAGGAGTGTTGCGTGAGGCGCACTTCAATCGATCCAACACTTGCCTGGTTAGTGCAATTTGTGCGATTTGAAATCCTGGAGTGTCGCACACCAAGGGACAGCCCCCGTAGCGGTGCCTCTCGTTCGCCCCGGATCCGGCTGCCGGTGTGAGCTGTCCATGAGGGGAGGATTCGATGTCGACAATCGTCATCATCGTGGCCTGTCGTGGTCGTCCTGGCTCTGATCACGCTGGTCCTGTGGACCATGGCCCGGCGCCGGCACCTGCGCGAGCGTTTCGGGCCGGAACGCGAGCCCGCCCGCGCGGACCATGCGAATGCCCGGGGGAACGACTCACCCACGATGATCGCACTCGAGCCCCGGACAGCGGTCGCCGCAGCAGACCGCACTTCGGGCACCGATCCACCCCCAGTAGGCGTGCGGCCGCACGCGCAGATCGCCGGCCGGTCGGCGCCACGGTATTCCTGCCACCGAACCCCACCAGACAACTCACCCAGGGTGGCCGTCCATGAGTATCGCGAAGAAGATCGCGCACAAGGCCGAAGCGATGAAAGGCGGCGCCAAGAAGACAACCGGCCGCACCACCGGCAGCCGGCGCCTGCAGGCCGAAGGCCGTGGAGGCCAGATCAAGGGCAACATCAAGCAGGCCGGAGCAAAGATCAAGGACGCCTTCAAGCACTGACCACTCCGCCCCGTCGACCCGACCTCGCCGAGATACGTGCCGATGCTGCCAGTTGTTGATCTTGTAGCCCTGGAAGGTGAGGGGGTTGGCTGTCCGGCGGAGTAGTGGATACGTTCTGCGGTACGAACAGACGCAGGTACGCCGGTATCTCCAGGCAGATCGCGTATCGGCGAGCGGGGCGTGCCGCCCGGGGTGACGTACGAACGGCTCGCCGGGGAACCTTGCCAACAGGAGCCGGACGACGGCACATGGCACGAAGGGGAGGCGCCCGCCTGATGAGCAGCTCGCCTACGCCTGCGCCTCAGCCGGGAGGTGCCGATCGCGCACCGCTGCCCCGCTCCAAAACAGAGCGCCCTGCTCACCACTTGCAGACACGCCGGGCAACCACACCGCCCTTGCCGCCCCCGACGTACGCGCGCGACCTGCCGGGCTGGCAGCACATCGGTACCGCGCTCCGCCGGACCCCCGCCGCGGTGTGGAACGACAACGTGACCGACTTCGCTGCCGCCCTCACCTATTACGCGGTGCTCGCGCTCTTCCCGACGTTCCTCGTCACGGTCTCACTGCTGGGAATCGTCGGCGCCTCGACCACCGACAACCTGATCAGCAACATGATCGCTGTCGTGCCGGCCGAGTCCCGCCCCGTCATGCAGAGCACGTTGCAGGGCATGGCGGAGCAGCACACAGCTGCTTGGACGCTGGCCGTCTTCGGCACGATCGGCGCCCTGTGGTCCGCCTCCAGCTATCTGGGGGTCTTCCGCCGAGCCCTGCACGTCATGCACGGCGTCGAGGACCTGCGCCCGGCGTGGAGGACGGCACCACGGCTGGTGATGACCGCCTTGGTGCTGCTGATGCTTCTGGTTTCCAGTGCCCTGGTGCTCATTCTGACCGGCGAAGCGGCCCACACCGTCGGCCGGCTCGTAGGCATGGGCAGCATGGCCGGCACCGCATGGAACGCGCTGAAATGGCCGCTCCTGCTCTGCCTGGTCGCCATCTTGGTGCTGGTGCTGTTCCGCTCGGGCCCGGCCGGGACACGCGGAGTGCGGCAGAGGCTTGTGGGAGACGCTCTGGCAGTGGCCCTGTGGCTCGTCGCCTCCGCCAGCTTCGCCCTCTACGTCTCGCACGTCGGCACTTACAACCGGCTGTACGGGTCGCTCGCCGGGATCATCGTCTTCCTGGTGTGGCTGTGGTTGTCCAACCTGGCCCTTCTCACCGGCGCCCAGTTCAACGCCGAAGTGGCCAAACTCCGCCGTCAGTGACCAACAGGGCATAAGCTGCCCAGCCCCTCGTCCCGGTCGTCCCGCCCCTCCATTCCCTCGCACCCAGACACCCCCACAGGCAAAGCGACGACCAGTAGGTGGTGATGCTGGAGCCGCCCGGGCCGCCGGACCGCTGCCGCCGGTCGATGAACGATCAGGGCTGTCGGACGTCGCCTCGGACGCGCCAGGCTCCAGGCGGTGCGGACGGAGTGGCAGGACGCGCCGACGGCGGACCGCTCCTTCGAGCTGGGCGGGTGCACCGATCCGAACTGCCACGGGGTCCACTGACCCCCGGGGTCCGGCGGCGTCACCTTCCCGTCTGCGGCCGGTGTACGGGTCGGTGCCGGGCGCGGCAGCGTGCGGACGGGGCGTTGGGGGAACCGGTTTCGGGGCACCCTTCACGGGGTGAGCGAGAACGACCGGAACAGGCAGGACGCCGAGAGCCCGGCCGCCGCGGCGACGCGGCCGCAGGATGTGGGCAGGCTGCTGTGTGACCAGCTCGCCGAAGCAATCACCGCGATCCGTGTCCCAGGGGGCCATCCTGATAGGGCTGAAGCCTGCCCGTGCCGCGAGGGCGAGGGTGGCGAGGCTGTGCTGACCGAACCGGACGACAGAGCAGAGTGAGAAGGACAGACCATGATCCATGCAGCCGATATCCGCGAGTGGCGCAACCACAGCGTCGTCGACCCCAAGGGCCGCAAGATCGGCGTGCTCGAAGCCATCTACGTGGACACCACCACCGACGAACCGGCCATGGCCACGGTCCGTATCGGACTTCCCACCCGTCATCAGCTGGCTTTCGTGCCCCTCGACGAGGCGATCCTGGGACCGGACTACGTCAAGGTCTCCTACGACAAGGCGCTGGTGAAGAAGGCGCCCACCGTCGGCATGGACGACATCCTGCCCGCCGAGGCCGAGGAAGCGATCTTCCAGCACTACGACCTGACCTACCAGCCGGGCGCGGGCGGCGAGAGGCAACTCGCGCGCCGCTGACCGCCCCGAACTCATCCCGAAGGAGGTGTTCGTGTCATGGCTCTGTTCCTGTTTCTCGTTCTGGTCGCCGTCGTGCTGGGAATCATCGGCGTGGTGGTGGAAGGACTGTTCTACCTGCTGATCATCGGCATCGTGGTCCTCGGGGCTGCTGTGATCTTCATCGCGGTGCGCTGGTCCCGGCGCTCCGGCCGCCGCCCCATCCGATAACGCCAGATAGCCCAGGATCCCAACTGCCACGGCGTTCACCGACCCTCGCCCGCGGCGGCGTGACCTCCCCGCCCGTGGGCGCGTTGGACAAGCGACACGTACACCCCTTCCGGCTTCTTGCCGGAACTCGTGTGGTGAAGGCCCCTGTTCCCGCCCGACATCAGGGGTCGTCGGCGTGCGTCGGCGTGTCGTCAGCATCGACCAGGTGTCGGCGGTCTCTCCCAGCCGTCGCCGAAGAACGTCCGAAGTACTGATGTGCAGTTCAATGTTCCCAGGATGTTCCCATTGCGCACTAAAGGCCTTCCAAGGTGGTTCCCTGGAAGACCTTTACTGCGCTGACCTGCACTTTTGTGGTGCCCCCGGCAGGATTCGAACCTGCGATACCCGCTTTAGCAGAGCGGGAGGGCGTACTTGGGCCTGACCTGCGCGTTGTGGTGCTGGCCGATCGCCGAGCAGGCTCCCTAGATGGCCCTCGTTCCCCGTGAGTCCCCGCACGATCTGGCACAGATGTGGCACGGGGACTTCTTCGTCCCGAAGCAACTCGGGTGGGAGCTCCGCCTTGGGCCGGCGTGTCTCTCACCTGCGCTGATAGTCCGTAGACGTTCGCGCTCGTCCGCCGCTGTTCGTAGGTGTTGTCACGCAGTTAGACACTCACTCATGCCGTCCGCTCTAAGGGCTGTCCCGCAAATGATCTATGACGCTGGTGGTTGGAATCCGATGGCGCGACGCGGCTTCGGAGTGCGGAGTATTGCTCAGGACAGGGGGGCAGTGACCGGCAAATTACATGGTCACAATCCGTTTGTGCCGCTGCCAAATCGACGGCACGGCACGTGATCAACAGGCGGTGCGCCATGGCAACCTGCTGGCGCACGCAGTGGCTCAAAGCTGGAGGTAGACCGCCCGTGGCGTCGGACAACAACCCCACCGCCAGGGGACGCCGACTGGGAGCGGAGCTGCGCCGGCTTCGTAAGGAGAGCGGCCTGACGGGCACGCAGGTAGCGGCGCATCTGCTGGTCTCCCAGGCCAAGGTCAGTCATATGGAGACCGGCCGCCGTGCCGTCAGCCCCCGCGATGTGCGCGACCTGTGCAGGCTCTACGGCGTCACCGACCAGCATGTCGTCGACTCCCTGATGACCTTGGCCAGGGAATCGGGCCGACCGGGCTGGTGGCACTCCTACGGCGACATCCCCCACACCGTCTATGTGGACCTGGAGGCGGATGCCGCCTCCATTCATGCCTACGAGTCGATGGTGATCCCCGGACTTTTGCAGACGCCCACCTACGCGGCCGCGGTCATCGAGGAGACGATCCCGCTCGTCACCGTCGAACAAGCCGCCGCGCGTCTGAAGGTGCGGCTTCGCCGTCAGCACCGGATCTACGACCCCGCCCGCCGATTGCAGCTGTGGGTCGTCCTGGACGAATCAGTCCTGTGGCGCGTCGTCGGCAGCCGGGAGGTCATGCGCGAGCAACTGGAGCACCTGCACGCGCTGAGCACGGAACCGCACATCACTGTGCAGATCCTCCCGCACACGGCGGGCGCTCACCCGGGCCTCTCGGGGCAGTTCTCCCTCCTGCGGTTCCCCGACAGCCGTGAACCAGTGGTGTACCTGGAGAGGTTGACCAGCGGCCTCTGCCTGGAAAGGCCGACCGACGTGCAGCAGCACAGCCTGGTGTACGCGCACCTCCAGACCCAGGCCCTCAGCCCGGACCACACCCGCCACCTCATCACCGACACCATCAAGCGCTACACATCATGAGCACCGGGACAGCGAACAGACCTGCGGTGACGTCAACCACACGGAAACCGGTGCGGCCGCCCGCGCACACTGAGACGGGGCCTGGGAGCTCCTTCGCCACCCGCCCACCACACGCGGTGATCATTTGCGGGACAATCCTTTAGCCGTGAGTGGCTGGCCGGGGCCCCCGACCTGGGCCTGTTCGCTCATGAGCCCGAGCCTAAGGGCTGTCCCGTTAATGATCTTTGACGCCTCGGGCGTGGTGGGCCGCCGTGCGGCCCGCTGGCCTATCCGGCGAGGGCGAGGTTGTGCATC
>NZ_JBEXOT010000040.1:0-66219 GCF_040611675.1 Streptomyces sp. NPDC006551 | reverse complement strand
ACCGGGGCTTTTGCCATTCCGTGAGGGTGGTTGGGCAGGTTCGGGCGGTTGAGTTTGAGATGCCCGATAGGGGTCATGCGTGCCATGGTGGGGGACCCACAGGTCTTCCGTCACCCCGGCGGCAACGTTTCTGCTGTGCTCTCAGCGGATGAGGATCAGCTGTCCTCGTGGGCGACCGCGCGGCGCGCGTCCGCGTCCAGAACGCCCCAGCTGATGAGCTGCTCGGTCAGCACCGACGGCGACTGGTCGTAGATCACGGCCAGCGTACGGAGGTCGTCCTGGCGGATCGACAGCACCTTGCCGTTGTAGTCACCGCGCTGCGACTGGATCGTCGCGGCGTAGCGCTGCAGCGGGCCGGCCTTCTCCTGCGGGACGTGGGCCAGGCGCTCCAGGTCCAGGACCAGCTTCGGCGGCGGCTCGGCGGCGCCGCCGGGGGTCGTACCGGGCAGGAGCTCCTGCACCGGGACGCCGTAGAAGTCCGCCAGCTCGGCGAGGCGCTGCACCGTCACCGCGCGGTCGCCGCGCTCGTACGAGCCGACCACGACGGCCTTCCAGCGGCCCTGGGACTTTTCTTCCACCCCGTGGAGGGAAAGGCCCTGCTGGGTGCGGATGGCACGGAGCTTGGCCCCGAGCTGCTTTGCGTATTCGCTGGACATATAGCTCCCCGGACGCTGTGACAACGTGCGGCTCCGCCGCGTGGCTGGTAACTCACTGTGAGGTTACGCAGCGTTACTTGGCTCCGTCAAGCCGAATGGTCCATACCGCCCACTCCCGGGGGACGGCGCCCGGAGTGGCGGGAGGGGGGTGAGCAGGTCACTCGCCCGCCCCTGCTACAGTCGAAGGCGCAAATCCGACGTCCTTTAAGAACCGTCCCGTGAGGCGGAGAAGGAGGTCCGTTTTCATATGGACACACAGCAGCACACCGATGCCGCGCGCCCCGTTCTCGAGGGCCCCGACATCGCGCGGGTTCTGACCCGCATCGCCCACGAGATCGTCGAACGCGCCAAGGGCGCCGACGACGTGGTCCTCCTCGGCATTCCCACGCGTGGCGTCTTCCTCGCCCGCCGGCTGGCCGACAAGCTCGCGGAGATCACCGGACGCACGATCCCGGTCGGCTCCCTCGACATCACCATGTACCGGGACGACCTGCGGATGAAGCCCGCCCGGGCGATCGGCCGCACCGACATCCCCGGCGACGGCATCGACGGCCGTCTGGTCGTCCTCGTCGACGACGTCCTCTTCTCCGGCCGCACCATCCGCGCCGCGCTCGACGCGCTCGGCGACATCGGCCGCCCCCGCGCCGTCCAGCTCGCGGTCCTCGTCGACCGCGGCCACCGCGAACTCCCGATCCGCGCCGACTACGTCGGCAAGAACCTCCCCACGTCGCTGCGGGAGACGGTCAAGGTCCAGCTCGCCGAGGAGGACGGTCGAGACACCGTGCTGCTCGGTGGCAAGCCCACTGCCTAGCCGGACCCAGCCGGAACGGCACCCCGACGGGTCCAGGGCACACCCCTGCGTGCCCGCACGCCCTCACCCTCGCCACCACACGGAGCGAACCCCCGATGATGCGTCACCTCATCTCGGCCGCCGACCTCACCCGCGACGACGCCGTCCTCATCCTCGACACCGCCGAGGAGATGGCCCGGGTGGCCGACCGGCCGATCAAGAAGCTGCCCGCGCTGCGCGGCCGCACGATCTGCAACCTCTTCTTCGAGGACTCCACCCGCACCCGGATCTCCTTCGAGGCCGCCGAGAAGCGCCTCTCCGCCGACGTCATCAACTTCGCGGCCAAGGGATCCAGCGTCTCCAAGGGAGAGTCCCTCAAGGACACCGCGCAGACCCTGGAGGCCATGGGCGTCGACGCCGTCGTCATCCGGCACAGCGCCTCCGGCGCCCCCTACCGCCTCGCCACCTCCGGCTGGATCGACGCCCCCGTCATCAACGCCGGCGACGGCACCCACCAGCACCCCACCCAGGCCCTGCTGGACGCCTTCACCATGCGCCGCCGCCTCGTCGGCCGTGACGCGGGCCTCGGCCAGGACCTCGCCGGCAAGCGCATCACGCTCGTCGGCGACGTCCTGCACAGCCGGGTCGCCCGCTCCAACGTCGACCTGCTGCACACCCTCGGCGCCGAGGTCACCCTGGTCGCCCCGCCCACCCTCGTACCGGTCGGCGTCGAGGCATGGCCCTGCGACGTCAGCTACGACCTCGACAGCGTGCTGCCGAAGTCCGACGCGGTGATGATGCTCCGTGTGCAGCGCGAGCGGATGAACGCCGCCTTCTTCCCGACCGAGCGCGAGTACTCGCGGCGGTACGGCCTGGACGGCGACCGGATGGCCAAGATGCCCGAGCACGCCATCGTGATGCACCCCGGCCCCATGGTCCGCGGCATGGAGATCACCGCCGAGGTCGCCGACTCCGACCGCTGCACGGTCGTCGAGCAGGTCGCCAACGGCGTCTCCATCCGGATGGCCGTCCTCTACCTGCTTCTGGGCGGCAACGAGCCCGCCGTCACCCACGCCCGCACTGAGGAGAAGTAAGAACATGAGCAAGATCCTGATCCGCGGCGCGAAGGTGCTCGGCGGCGAGGCGGCGGACGTCCTGATCGACGGCGAGACCATCGCACAGGTCGGCACCGGTCTCGACGCCGGCGACGCGACCGTCGTCGAGGCGGAGGGCCAGATCCTGCTGCCCGGCCTCGTCGACCTCCACACCCACCTGCGCGAGCCCGGCCGTGAGGACTCCGAGACCGTCCTCACCGGCACCCGGGCCGCCGCCTCCGGCGGCTACACGGCCGTCTTCGCCATGGCCAACACCTTCCCCGTCGCCGACACCGCCGGCGTCGTCGAGCAGGTCTACCGCCTCGGCAAGGAGTCCGGCTACTGCGACGTGCAGCCCATCGGCGCCGTCACCGTCGGCCTGGAGGGCAAGAAGCTCGCCGAGCTCGGCGCCATGCACGACTCCGCCGCCGGCGTCACCGTCTTCTCCGACGACGGCAAGTGCGTCGACGACGCCGTGATCATGCGCCGCGCCCTGGAGTACGTGAAGGCCTTCGGCGGCGTCGTCGCCCAGCACGCCCAGGAGCCCCGCCTCACCGAGGGCGCCCAGATGAACGAGGGCGTCGTCTCCGCCGAGCTCGGCCTCGGCGGCTGGCCGGCCGTCGCCGAGGAGTCGATCATCGCGCGCGACGTCCTCCTCGCCGAGCACGTCGGCTCCCGCGTCCACATCTGCCACCTCTCCACGGCCGGCTCGGTCGAGATCGTCCGCTGGGCCAAGTCCCGCGGCATCGACGTCACCGCCGAGGTCACCCCGCACCACCTGCTCCTGACCGACGAGCTGGTCCGCACCTACAACCCGGTCTACAAGGTCAACCCGCCGCTGCGCACCGAGCGCGACGTGCTCGCCCTGCGCGAGGCCCTGGCCGACGGCACGATCGACATCGTCGCCACCGACCACGCCCCGCACCCGCACGAGGACAAGGACTGCGAGTGGGCCGCGGCCGCCATGGGCATGGTGGGCCTGGAGACCGCGCTCTCCGTCGTCCAGCAGACGATGGTCGAGACGGGACTGCTCGACTGGGCCGGCGTCGCCGACCGGATGTCCGTCAAGCCCGCTCGGATCGGTCAGGCGAAGGGCCACGGCCGCCCCGTCTCGGCTGGTGAGCCCGCCAACCTGACCCTGGTCGATCCGGCATACCGTGGAGCCGTGGACCCCGCGGGCTTCGCCTCCCGCAGCCGCAACACCCCGTACGAGGGTCGCGAGCTGCCGGGACGCGTCACCCACACCTTCCTGCGGGGCCGGGCGACGCTCGTGGACGGGAAGCTGGCGTGACATCTCTGATCATCCTGGCCGCCGGGGAGAAATCGGCGGAGGTGACCAACTGGGCCGGACGCATCGGCTGGGTGGTCGGCCTGGCCCTCTTCGTCGCCTTCGTCTACTGGCTGATGCGCCAGGGGTGGAAGTGGCGGGGCAGCCTCCAGTCCGACCTGCCGGAGCTGCCGGGAATGCCGGAGCGCGCCGGTGAGGCGAAACTGACTCTGAGCGGGCGCTACCACGGGTCCACCACCGCCGGGCAGTGGCTCGACCGGATCGTCGCCCACGGACTCGGCACCCGCAGCCGCGCCGAGCTCACGCTCACCGAGGCGGGGATCGAGGTCGTACGCCCCGGGGCGAACGACTTCCTCATCCCGGCCGACGCCCTGCGCGAGGCCCGCCTCGACAAGGGCATCGCAGGCAAGGTCCTCGCCGAGGGCGGCCTGCTCATCGTCACCTGGGCGCACGGCGACAAGCTGCTCGACTCCGGCTTCCGCTCCGACCGCGCGGCCGAGCACACCGCCTGGGTCGAGGCCATCAACACAATGAACTCGACGAATCACGCAAGCACGACGGAAGGCACCGCACGATGACGACCTCCACAAGGGGAGCCAAGGCTCCCGCCGTACTCGTCCTGGAGGACGGCCGCATCTTCCGCGGCCGCGCCTACGGGGCCGTGGGGGAGACCTTCGGCGAGGCCGTGTTCTCCACCGGCATGACCGGCTACCAGGAGACCCTCACCGACCCGTCGTACCACCGCCAGGTCGTCGTGATGACGGCCCCGCACGTCGGCAACACCGGCGTCAACGACGAGGACCCCGAGTCCAAGAGGATCTGGGTCGCCGGCTACGTCGTCCGTGACCCCGCCCGCGTCTCCTCCAACTGGCGCGCCCGGCGCTCGCTGGACGAGGAGCTGGAGAACCAGGGCGTCGTCGGCATCTCCGGCATCGACACCCGCGCTCTCACCCGCCACCTGCGCGAGCGCGGCGCCATGCGCGTCGGCATCTTCTCCGGCGACGCCGTGACGGACGACGCCGTCCTCCTCGCGAAGGTCCAGGAAGCCCCGCAGATGAAGGGCGCGAACCTCGCCGCGGAGGTCGCCACCCAGGAGACGTACGTCGTCCCCGCCATCGGCGAGAAGAAGTTCACCGTCGCCGCCGTCGACCTCGGCATCAAGGGCATGACCCCGCACCGGATGGCCGAGCGCGGCATCGAGGTGCACGTGCTGCCCGCCACCGCCACCGTCGAGGACGTGTACGCCGTCCAGCCCGACGGCGTGTTCTTCTCCAACGGCCCGGGCGACCCGGCCACCGCCGACGGCCCCGTCGCCGTCATGCAGGGCGTCCTGGAGCGCAAGACCCCGCTCTTCGGCATCTGCTTCGGCAACCAGATCCTCGGGCGCGCCCTCGGCTTCGGCACCTACAAGCTGAAGTACGGCCACCGCGGCATCAACCAGCCGGTGCAGGACCGTACGACCGGCAAGGTCGAGGTCACCGCGCACAACCACGGCTTCGCCGTCGACGCTCCGCTCGACAAGGTCTCGGACACCCCCTACGGGCGCGCCGAGGTCTCCCACGTCTGCCTGAACGACCAGGTCGTCGAAGGCCTCCAGCTGCTCGACCAGCCGGCCTTCAGCGTCCAGTACCACCCCGAGGCGGCCGCGGGCCCGCACGACGCCGCGTACCTCTTCGACCGCTTCGTATCCCTGATGGAGGCCGAGCGTGCCTAAGCGCACCGATATCCAGTCCGTCCTGGTCATCGGCTCCGGCCCGATCGTCATCGGCCAGGCCGCCGAGTTCGACTACTCCGGCACCCAGGCCTGCCGCATCCTCAAGGCCGAGGGCCTGCGGGTGATCCTGGTCAACTCCAACCCGGCCACGATCATGACCGACCCGGAGATCGCCGACGCCACCTACGTCGAGCCGATCACCCCCGAGTTCGTCGAGAAGATCATCGCCAAGGAGCGCCCCGACGCCCTCCTGCCCACCCTCGGCGGCCAGACCGCGCTCAACACCGCGATCTCCATGCACGAGCAGGGCGTCCTGGAGAAGTACGGCGTCGAGCTCATCGGCGCCAACGTCGAGGCCATCCACAAGGGCGAGGACCGCGACCTCTTCAAGGGCGTCGTCGAGGCCGTCAAGGCCAAGATCGGTTACGGCGAGTCCGCCCGCTCGGTCATCTGCCACTCCATGGACGACGTTCTCAAGGGCGTCGAGACGCTCGGCGGTTACCCCGTCGTCGTCCGCCCCTCCTTCACCATGGGCGGCGCCGGCTCCGGCTTCGCCCACGACGAGGAGGAGCTGCGCCGCATCGCCGGCCAGGGTCTGACCCTCTCGCCGACCACCGAGGTGCTCCTGGAGGAGTCCATCCTCGGCTGGAAGGAGTACGAGCTGGAGCTGATGCGCGACAAGAACGACAACGTCGTGGTCGTCTGCTCCATCGAGAACTTCGACCCGATGGGCGTCCACACCGGTGACTCCATCACCGTCGCCCCGGCGATGACCCTGACCGACCGCGAGTACCAGCGGCTGCGCGACATCGGCATCGCGATCATCCGCGAGGTCGGCGTCGACACCGGCGGCTGCAACATCCAGTTCGCGGTCAACCCGGACGACGGCCGGATCATCGTCATCGAGATGAACCCGCGTGTGTCGCGGTCCTCCGCGCTCGCCTCCAAGGCGACCGGCTTCCCCATCGCGAAGATCGCGGCCCGTCTCGCCGTCGGTTACACGCTGGACGAGATCCCTAACGACATCACGGAGAAGACCCCGGCGTCCTTCGAGCCCACGCTCGACTACGTCGTCGTCAAGGCGCCACGGTTCGCGTTCGAGAAGTTCCCCTCCGCCGACTCCACGCTGACCACGACCATGAAGTCGGTCGGCGAGGCCATGGCCATCGGCCGCAACTTCACCGAAGCGCTCCAGAAGGCCCTGCGCTCCCTGGAGAAGAAGGGCAGCCAGTTCACCTTCGTCGGCGAGCCCGGCGACAAGGACGAGCTGCTGCGGGACGCCGTCCGCCCCACCGACGGCCGGATCAACACCGTCATGCAGGCCATCCGCGCCGGCGCCACCCCCGAGGAGATCTTCGACGCCACGAAGATCGACCCCTGGTTCGTCGACCAGCTCTTCCTCATCAAGGAGATCGCCGACGAGCTGGCCGCCGCCGAGCGGCTCGACCCCGAGCTGCTCGCCGAGGCCAAGCGCCACGGCTTCTCCGACGTCCAGATCGCCGAGCTCCGCGGCCTGCGCGAGGATGTCGTCCGCGAGGTCCGGCACGCCCTCGGCGTCCGGCCGGTCTACAAGACCGTCGACACCTGCGCCGCCGAGTTCGCCGCCAAGACCCCGTACTTCTACTCCTCGTACGACGAGGAGAGCGAGGTCGCCCCGCGCGAGAAGCCCGCCGTGATCATCCTGGGCTCCGGTCCGAACCGCATCGGCCAGGGCATCGAGTTCGACTACTCCTGTGTCCACGCCTCCTTCGCGCTCAGCGACGCCGGCTACGAGACCGTGATGGTCAACTGCAACCCCGAGACGGTCTCGACCGACTACGACACCTCCGACCGCCTGTACTTCGAGCCGCTGACGCTCGAGGACGTGCTGGAGATCGTCCACGCCGAGTCGCTCGCCGGCCCCATCGCCGGCGTCGTGGTCCAGCTCGGCGGCCAGACCCCGCTGGGCCTCGCCCAGGCGCTCAAGGACAACGGCGTGCCGGTCGTCGGCACCTCCCCGGAGGCCATCCACGCCGCCGAGGACCGCGGCGCCTTCGGCCGCGTGCTCGCCGAGGCGGGCCTGCCGGCCCCCAAGCACGGCACCGCCACCACCTTCGCGGGCGCCAAGGCCATCGCCGACGAGATCGGCTACCCCGTCCTCGTACGCCCGTCGTACGTGCTCGGCGGCCGCGGCATGGAGATCGTGTACGACGAGGCCCGCCTCGAGACGTACATCGCCGAGTCCACCGAGATCAGCCCCACCCGGCCGGTCCTGGTCGACCGCTTCCTCGACGACGCCATCGAGATCGACGTCGACGCGCTGTACGACGGCACCGAGCTCTACCTCGGCGGCGTCATGGAGCACATCGAGGAGGCCGGCATCCACTCCGGCGACTCGGCCTGCGCCCTGCCCCCGATCACCTTGGGCGGCTTCGACATCAAGCGGCTGCGCGCCTCCACCGAGGGCATCGCCAAGGGCGTCGGCGTCCGCGGACTGATCAACATCCAGTTCGCCCTGGCCGGCGACATCCTCTACGTCCTGGAGGCCAACCCGCGCGCCTCCCGGACCGTCCCCTTCACCTCGAAGGCGACCGCCGTGCCGCTGGCGAAGGCCGCCGCCCGCATCTCGCTGGGCGCCACCATCGCCGAACTGCGCGAGGAGGGCCTGCTGCCGAAGAACGGCGACGGCGGCACCCTGCCGCTCGACGCGCCGATCTCCGTCAAGGAGGCCGTGATGCCGTGGTCGCGCTTCCGCGACGTCCACGGCCGCGGTGTGGACACCGTCCTCGGCCCGGAGATGCGCTCCACCGGCGAGGTCATGGGCATCGACGCGGTCTTCGGCACGGCGTACGCCAAGTCGCAGGCCGGCGCCTACGGCCCGCTGCCCACCAAGGGCCGCGCGTTCATCTCCGTCGCCAACCGCGACAAGCGCTCGATGATCTTCCCGGCCCGGGAGCTCGTCGCGCACGGCTTCGAGCTGCTCGCCACCTCCGGCACCGCCGAGGTCCTCAAGCGCAACGGCATCAACGCCACCGTCGTGCGCAAGCAGTCCGAGGGCGAGGGCCCGGGCGGCGAGAAGACCATCGTCCGCCTCATCCACGAGGGCGAGGTCGACCTCATCGTCAACACCCCGTACGGCACCGGTGGCCGTCTCGACGGCTACGAGATCCGCACCGCGGCCGTCGCCCGCGGCGTCCCGTGCCTGACGACGGTGCAGGCGCTCGCCGCCGCCGTCCAGGGCATCGAGGCGCTCGGCCACGGCGGTGTGGGCGTCCGCTCGCTCCAGGAACACGCGGAACACCTGACCGCGGCCCGCGACTAGCAGCCCACAAGGGGGACACCGGAAACGGTGTCCCCCTCTTGGTGAGGACACCTCTCATGTACAAGTTCTTCTTCCACCTCGTCTTCAAGCGCATGGATCCCGAGGAGGCCCACCACCTGGCCTTCCGCTGGATCCGCCTGACCGCCCGCGTTCCCGTGCTGCGCACCTTCGTCGCCGCCGTCCTCGCGCCCCGCCACAAGGAGCTGCGCACCGAGGCCCTCGGGCTGCGCATGCACGGCCCCTTCGGCCTCGCCGCCGGCTTCGACAAGAACGCCGTCGCCATCGACGGCATGTCGATGCTCGGCTTCGACCACGTCGAGATCGGCACCGTCACCGGCGAGGCCCAGCCCGGCAACCCGAAGAAGCGGCTCTTCCGGCTGGTCCCGGACCGCGCCCTGATCAACCGCATGGGCTTCAACAACGACGGCTCCGCCGCCGTCGCCGCCCGCCTCCACGCGCGCGTACCGGTCTTCCGGACCGTCGTCGGCGTCAACATCGGCAAGACGAAGATCGTCCCGGAGGCCGAGGCCGCCGCCGACTACGTGAAGTCGACCGAGCGCCTCGCCGCGCACGCCGACTACCTGGTCGTGAACGTCTCCTCGCCCAACACCCCCGGCCTGCGCAACCTCCAGGCCACCGAGTCCCTGCGCCCGCTGCTCACGGCGGTACGGGAAGCGGCCGACCGCACGGTCACGGACCGGCGGGTCCCGCTCCTCGTCAAGATCGCCCCCGATCTCGCCGACGACGACATCGACGCCGTCGCGGACCTCGCCCTGGAGCTGGGTCTCGACGGCATCATCGCCACCAACACGACCATCGCCCGCGAGGGCCTGGGTCTGAAGTCCGACCCCGCGCTGATCAAGGAGACCGGCGGTCTGTCCGGCGCGCCCGTCAAGCAGCGCTCCCTGGAGGTCCTGCGCCGCCTGTACGCGCGCGTGGGCGACCGCCTGGTCCTGGTGGGCGTCGGCGGCATCGAGAACGCCGAGGACGCCTGGCAGCGGATCCTCGCCGGAGCCACGCTGATCCAGGGGTACAGCGCCTTCATCTACGAGGGCCCGTTCTACGCCCGAGCGATCCACAAGGGCCTCGCCGCGCGCCTCGCGGCCTCGCCGTACGCCACCCTCGCCGAAGCCGTCGGCGCCGACACCCGAAAGGCCGCCCTGTGACTCTCTCCTTCGGTACCCGCCTGCGCACCGCCATGGACGAGCGTGGCCCCCTCTGCGTGGGAATCGACCCGCACGCCGCCCTGCTCGCCTCGTGGGGCCTGAGCGACGACGTCACGGGCCTGGAGCGGTTCTCCCGTACCGTCGTCGAGGCCCTGGCCGACCAGGTCGCCGTCTTCAAGCCGCAGGCCGCCTTCTTCGAGCGCTTCGGCTCGAAGGGCATCGCGGTCCTGGAACGGACCGTGGCAGACGCCCGCGCCGCCGGGACCCTGGTCGTCATGGACGCCAAGCGCGGAGACATCGGCTCCACCATGGCCGCCTACGCCGAGTCCTTCCTGCACAAGGACGCGCCGCTCTTCTCGGACGCGCTGACCGTCTCCCCGTACCTGGGCTACGGCTCGCTGAAGCCGGCCGTCGACCTGGCCCGGGAGAGCGGCGCCGGCCTCTTCGTCCTGGCCCTCACCTCCAACCCGGAGGGCGCCGAGGTCCAGCGCGCGGTCCACCCCGACGACCCGGCCGGCCGCACGATCGGCGCGACCATGCTGGCCCACCTCGCCGAGGAGAACGCGGGGGAGACCCCGATGGGCTCCTTCGGCGCGGTCGTCGGCGCCACCCTCGGCGACCTCTCCTCCTTCGATCTCGACATCAACGGCCCCCTGCTCGCCCCCGGCCTCGGCGCCCAGGGCGCGACGCCGGCCGACCTCCCGGCCGTCTTCGGCACGGCGGTCCGCAACGTCGTCCCGAACGTCAGCCGGGCGGTGCTGCGGCACGGGCCGGACGCCTCCGCGCTGCGGGCCTCGGCGGAGCGGTGGGCGGACGAAATCCGCGAGGCCGTGGCCGCGGCACCGCGGATCTGACCAATCCGCAGGTCGGAGCCGTCTCACCTGGTGACAGAAAGTTGGCCGAAAAGCCGGTCGATATGCCGGAAAAGTCCTGGTCGGTCGATGCTGACCAGGACTTTTCCTCCGTTCTCGCTGACTGGAGAGGCATAGGCCGCTAGTCTCCGGGGCAGAGTCAGCGTTCAACGGAGGCTTGCGTTGATCGTTGCTCCACTGGTGTGGGGCGACTAGGTTCCTCACCGGTCCGTATCCGACAGTTCGACATCCGAGGTGACGTAGGCGTGGCTCTTCCGCCCCTTACCCCTGAACAGCGCGCAGCCGCGCTCGAAAAGGCCGCCGCGGCTCGCCGGGAGCGGGCCGAGGTCAAGAATCGACTCAAGCACTCCGGCGCCTCCCTCCACGAGGTCATCAAGCAGGGCCAGGAGAACGACGTCATCGGGAAGATGAAGGTCTCCGCCCTGCTCGAGTCCCTGCCGGGCGTGGGCAAGGTCCGCGCCAAGCAGATCATGGAGCGACTCGGCATCTCCGAGAGTCGTCGGGTGCGCGGTCTCGGTTCCAACCAGATCGCCTCCCTGGAGCGCGAGTTCGGCAGCACCGGCGCCTGAGCCGGGACCGCCGTCCCGGGCATGCCCGTAAAGCTGGAATAATCGCTGCATGGCAGCAGAGGTTCGTCCGCGACTGACCGTGCTCTCCGGCCCCTCAGGGGTCGGCAAGAGCACGGTCGTCGCTCATATGCGCAAGGTCCACCCCGAGGTCTGGCTCTCGGTGTCGGCCACGACACGAAAGCCGCGGCCCGGCGAGAAGCACGGCGTCCAGTACTTCTTCGTCACGGACGACGAATTCGACAAGCTGGTCGCCAACGGTGAGCTCCTCGAGTGGGCCGAGTTCGCGGGCAACCGCTACGGCACGCCCCGGCGCGCGGTCCTGGACCGGCTGGAGGCGGGCGAGCCCGTGCTCCTGGAGATCGACCTCCAGGGCGCCCGGCAGGTCAAGGAGTCGATGCCCGACTCCCAGCTGGTCTTCCTGGCCCCGCCGAGCTGGGAGGAGCTGGTCCGCCGGCTCACCGGCCGCGGCACCGAGTCGCCCGAGGTCATCGAGCGTCGCCTCCAGGCGGCGAAGGTCGAACTGGCCGCCGAGTCGGAGTTCGACACCACCCTGGTCAACACCTCCGTCGAGGACGTGGCGCGTGAGCTGCTAGCCTTGATGAACGTTGTCTGATCTATTTCTGATCACCTGGATCTGATCATCCCGATCAGCTCACCCAGAAGTTTCTTCGGAAGGCTAGAGCGTGTCCTCTTCCATCACCGCGCCCGAGGGCATCATCAACCCGCCGATCGACGAGCTGCTCGAGGCCACCGACTCGAAGTACAGCCTCGTGATCTACGCGGCCAAGCGCGCGCGTCAGATCAACGCGTACTACTCGCAGCTCGGCGAGGGCCTGCTCGAGTACGTCGGTCCGCTGGTGGACACCCACGTCCACGAGAAGCCGCTCTCGATCGCCCTGCGTGAGATCAACGCGGGTCTGCTGACCTCCGAGGCCATCGAGGGCCCGGCGCAGTAAGCATGCACACGAGCGCGTGACGCTCGTCACCACAGGCCCGGCGGAACATCCGCCGGGCCTGTGGTGTCTCATGGAGTCGTACGCATCCGAGTGCGGGGAGCAGCAGTGGCAAAGCCGAAGGTCGTTCTGGGGGTGAGCGGCGGCATCGCCGCCTACAAGGCGTGCGAGCTGCTCCGGCGGCTGACCGAGTCCGGTCATGACGTACGGGTCGTCCCGACCGACTCCGCCCTGAACTTCGTCGGCGCGGCCACCTGGTCCGCGCTCTCCGGCCACCCCGTCTCCACCGAGGTGTGGGAGTCCGTCCATGAGGTCCCGCATGTACGGATCGGGCAGGCCGCCGACCTCGTCGTCGTGGCCCCCGCCACCGCCGACATGCTGGCCAAGGCCGCCCACGGCCTCGCCGACGACCTGCTGACGAACACGCTGCTCACCGCCCGCTGTCCGGTCGTCTTCGCCCCGGCGATGCACACCGAGATGTGGGAGCACCCCGCCACCCAGGAGAACGTGGCCACGCTGCGCCGGCGCGGCGCCGTCGTCATCGAACCCGCCGTCGGCCGGCTGACCGGCGTCGACACCGGCAAGGGGCGGCTGCCCGAGGCCGCCGAGATCTTCGAGGTCTGCCGGAGGGTCTTGGCCCGCGGCACCGCCGTGCCCGACCTCGCCGGCCGTCATGTCGTCGTCAGCGCGGGTGGCACGCGCGAGCCCCTCGACCCCGTCCGCTACCTGGGCAACCGCTCCTCCGGCAAGCAGGGCTACGCCCTCGCCAAGGCCGCCGCCGCCCGTGGTGCCCGGGTCACCCTCGTCGAGGCCAACACCGGCATCCCCGATCCGGCGGGCGTCGACGTCGTGCACGTCGGCACCGCCGTCCAGCTGCGCGAGGCGGTCCTGAAGGCGGCCGCCGACGCCGACGCGGTCGTGATGGCCGCCGCGGTCGCCGACTTCCGCCCGGCGGTCTACGCCCCCGGCAAGATCAAGAAGGCGGACGACGGTGGCGCCCCGACCGTCGAGCTCGTCCGCAACCCCGACATCCTCGCGGAGATCTCGGCCGAGCGGGCCGTGCCCGGGCAGGTCGTCGTCGGATTCGCCGCCGAGACCGACGACGTCCTCGCCAACGGCCGGGAGAAGCTGCGGCGCAAGGGCTGCGACCTGCTCGTGGTCAACGAGGTGGGGGAGCGCAAGACCTTCGGTTCCGAGGAGAACGAGGCCGTGGTGCTCGCTGCGGACGGCGCCGAGACGCCCGTACCGTACGGGCCGAAGGAAGCCCTCGCCGAGACGGTCTGGGACCTCGTCGCCCCGCGACTGCGGTCCGTGTCCGGGTAGAATTCCGGAAATCTCCGCTTCGCCCGGACATCACCGCGATGGCGGAGCGAAACTCCGCAAACCGGGCCACTCGGGCGCAACGGAGCGGTGTTCCCGCTGGTTGGAGGCCGCTTTCACGTATGATCCGGCTCCCACCTTGCGAGACACCCGGTCCCATGCGGGACCATGACCGATAGACTGGTCGCGGAACGTCGCGGGGCGCAGCCCCCTGCCGGTCCGCACATGCATTGAGCCAGCAGCCGCTGCAACCACAGGGAGCGTTGTGTCCCGTCGTCTGTTCACCTCGGAGTCCGTGACCGAGGGTCACCCCGACAAGATCGCTGACCAGATCAGCGACACCATTCTCGACGCGCTCCTCCGGGAGGACCCCACCTCCCGCGTCGCCGTCGAGACGCTGATCACCACCGGTCTCGTACACGTCGCCGGCGAGGTGACCACGAAGGCGTGGGCCGACATCCCCACCCTGGTGCGGAACAAGATCCTCGAGATCGGGTACGACTCCTCGAAGAAGGGCTTCGACGGCGCCTCCTGCGGCGTCTCGGTCTCCATCGGGTCGCAGTCCCCGGACATCGCGCAGGGCGTCGACACGGCGTACGAGAAGCGCGTCGAGGGCGACGAGGACGAGCTGGACAAGCAGGGCGCCGGCGACCAGGGCCTGATGTTCGGCTACGCCTCGGACGAGACCCCCGAGCTGATGCCGCTCCCGATCCACGTCGCGCACCGGCTCTCCCGGCGCCTGACCGAGGTCCGCAAGAACGGGACCATCCCGTACCTGCGCCCCGACGGCAAGACCCAGGTCACCATCGAGTACGACGGCGACAAGGCCGTCCGCCTCGACACGGTCGTGGTCTCCTCGCAGCACGCCTCGGACATCGACCTCGAGTCGCTGCTCGCGCCCGACATCCGCGAGTTCGTCGTCGAGCACGTCCTCAAGCAGCTCCTGGACGACGGCATCAAGCTGGACACCGACGGCTACCGCCTCCTGGTCAACCCGACCGGACGCTTCGAGATCGGCGGCCCGATGGGCGACGCCGGCCTCACC
This sequence comes from Streptomyces sp. NPDC006551, assembly GCF_040611675.1. Lineage (NCBI taxonomy): Bacteria > Bacillati > Actinomycetota > Actinomycetes > Kitasatosporales > Streptomycetaceae > Streptomyces > Streptomyces sp. NPDC006551. Next base: position 51,451 of record NZ_JBEXOT010000040.1, on the reverse strand, counting down.
GGCCGCAAGATCATCATCGACACCTACGGCGGCATGGCCCGCCACGGCGGCGGTGCCTTCTCCGGCAAGGACCCGTCCAAGGTCGACCGCTCGGCCGCCTACGCCATGCGCTGGGTCGCCAAGAACGTCGTGGCCGCCGGCCTCGCCTCGCGCTGCGAGGTCCAGGTCGCCTACGCCATCGGCAAGGCGGAGCCCGTCGGCCTCTTCGTCGAGACCTTCGGCACCCACACGATCGAGACCGAGAAGATCGAGCACGCCATCGGCGAGGTCTTCGACCTCCGCCCGGCCGCGATCATCCGCGACCTCGACCTGCTGCGCCCGATCTACTCCCAGACGGCGGCCTACGGCCACTTCGGCCGCGAGCTCCCCGACTTCACCTGGGAGCGCACGGACCGCGTGGAGGCCCTGCGCAAGGCCGCGGGTCTCTGAGCGACGGCCTTACGGCCACGCACCGCACGGAAGCCCGGCACCCCTCGGGGGGCCGGGCTTCCGCATGTCCGGCTGTCAGTGCGGTCTGGTAGGTATGTGGCTGTGAGCAGCGAGAACGAGAAGCCCGAGGGGGCGGCCGGTGAGCCGCCCGAGCAGCTCGCGCTCATCCGGGAGACCGTGCGGAAGGCCAAGGTGCCGCGGGCCAAGCCGCGGACCTGGCGGGGCGCCGCGCTGGCCAGGGAGCTGCCCGTGGCGCGGGTGGTGGTCAACAAGGGAGTGCTGCACCTCGACCAGTTCTTCGACTACGCCGTGCCCGAGGAGCTGGACGCCGTGGCGCAGCCGGGCGTGCGCGTGCGGGTGCGGTTCGGGGCCGGGGCGCACCAGGTGCGCGACGGGCGGCGTGAGGGCGGGCGGCTGATCGACGGGTTCCTCGTCGAGCGGCGGGCCGAGTCGGACTACAAAGGAGCGCTGGCCGCGCTCGCCGATGTGGTGTCGCCCGAGCCGGTCCTGAGCGCCGAGCTGCTCGGGCTCGCCCGGGCGGTGGCCGACCGGTACGCCGGGAGCCTGGCCGACGTCCTGCAGCTGGCGGTCCCGCCGCGCAGCGCCCGGGCGGAGGGCAAGGCGTCGCCGGAGCCCCTGCCGCCGCCGGAGTCGCCGGAGCCGGGCAGCTGGGGGCGGTACGAACGGGGACCGGCGTTCCTGGAGTCCCTCGCACGGGGCGGGGCGCCACGCGCGGTCTGGAACGCGCTGCCGGGGCCGCACTGGGCGGACGAGCTGGCCCGGGCCGTGGGCGCCACGCTGGCCTCCGGGCGCGGGGCCCTCGTCGTCGTGCCCGACGGGCGGGCGGCGAGCCGGGTCGACGAGGCGCTGGGCCGGGTGCTCGGCGAGGGACGGCACGCGGTGCTGACGGCGGAGACCGGCCCGGAGAAGCGGTACGCCCAGTGGCTCGCGGTACGGCGGGGCTCGGTGCGGGCGGTCGTGGGCACACGGGCCGCGATGTTCGCTCCGGTACGGGACCTGGGCCTGGTGGTCATCTGGGACGACGGCGACGGCAGCCACAGCGAGCCGCACGCCCCCCAGCCCCACGCGCGCGACGTGCTGCTGCTGCGCGCCGCCCACGACCGGTGCGGCTTCCTCCTGGGGAGTACGAGCTGCACGGTCGAGGCCGCCCAGCTCGTGGAGTCCGGCTGGGCCCAGCCGCTGCTGGCCCGCCGGGACCAGGTCAGGGCGGCGGCCCCGCTCGTACGGACCGTGGGCGACACCGACCTGGCCCGCGACGAGGCCGCGCGCGCCGCCCGCCTGCCCTCGCTGGCCTGGCAGACGGTACGGGAGGGGCTGAAGACCGGTCCGGTCCTCGTCCAGGTCCCGCGCCGGGGCTATGTGCCGAGGCTGGCGTGCGAGCGGTGCCGGACCCCGGCCCGCTGCCGGCACTGCGCCGGGCCTCTGGAGGCGCCCGAACAGCGGGAGTTGACATGCGGCTGGTGCGGCCGTGGCGCCGCCGACTGGCACTGTGTGGAGTGTGGTTCGACCCGGCTGCGCGCCCAGGTGGTGGGAGCGCGGCGGACGGCGGAGGAGCTCGGCCGGGCGTTCCCCGCCGTGCCGGTCCGCACATCGGGCCGTGACCACGTCCTGGACCGGGTGCCGGGGCGGCCCGCGCTCGTCGTGTCGACGCCCGGAGCCGAGCCCGTCGCGGACGGCGGGTACGCGGCCGCGCTGCTCCTGGACGGCTGGGCGATGCTCGGCCGGCCCGACCTGCGCGCGGGCGAGGAGGCCCTGCGGCGGTGGATCGACGCCGCCTCGCTCGTGCGGGGGCAGGGGGAGGCCGGGACGGGTGGTGTTGTCGTCGTGGTGGCCGAGCCGACGCTGCGGCCGGTGCAGGCGCTCGTGCGATGGGACCCGGTGGGCCACGCCCAGCGGGAGCTGGCGGAGCGGGCGGAGCTGGGCTTTCCGCCGGTGTCACGGATGGCGGCGGTCTCGGGGCCGCCGGAGGCCGTACAGGCGTTCCTGGCGGCCGCCGAACTGCCAGGCGACGCCGAGATCCTGGGCCCGGTGGCCCTGCCGGTCGTCCGTCCGGGCGGCCCACGCCGTCCGGGCGACACGCCGCCGGGGGAGCAGTGGGAACGCGCGCTGATCCGCGTCCCGCCGGGCAACGGCGCGGCGCTCGCGGCCGCGTTGAAGAAGGCGCAGGCGGCCCGTCTGGCCCGGGGCGGCAGCGACCCCGTGCGGGTACGGGTGGACCCACCGGACATCGGCTGAACCGCGACCGGTGCGGACGCTGCGCGGCGGAGCGGCTCGGCCGCGCGGCTCCTCGGCCGGTCCGGATCCTGCGGCCCGAACGCGGTTCGGCCGCCCAGTCCCTCGGCCGGACCGGTCCGTACGCCCCGGACGCGGCTCGGTCGGACCTGTCCCGACGTCGCCGGACGCGGCTCGGCCGGTCCGCTCCCCACTCCCAGGACGCGGCTCGGCCGCCCGACCCCTTGGCGGGGCTGGGCGGCCGGAGGAGCAGGGAGCGTCAGCCGTTGCGCGGGCCCGGGAGGGCCGACGGGCGGGGCTCCTCGCGGAGGGACTGGGTGGCGGGCGTGGGCTGCGGGGGCATCGTGCGGGCCGACGGGACCACCGGGATCGTCCGGGTCGCGCCCGGCTCCGGCGCGCGGTCCTGTTCCACGACGCCGGCCTGCTGGGGCGCGCGGCGGGCGCCGTAGCGGCGGTGGACGGCCTGCTTCGTGACCCCGAGCGCCGAGCCCACCGCGTCCCACGAGAAGCCGAGCGAGCGGTCGAAGTCGACCGCCGCCGTCACCAGTGTCTCGACGCTGTCCCGCAGCTCCTGGGCGAGCCGGACGGTCGGGGCGGGCGCCCGTCCGTAGACGACGAAGCCCGTCGACGGGCCGGAGCGACGCGGGCGGTAGACATTGCCCAACTGGGCCGTGAGCGTGCGCAGTGCGTCCACCTGCCGCCGGACCCGCTCGATGTCCCGCACCAACAGATGCAGACTTGCCCGGGCTTGGGCGTCGTGGGTTGCGTGGTCGGCCATGTGAAAGCCTCTCGAACCGGCGTGGAATAGGGGCGGGCCACGACGAAGGGTCGGCCCGTTTCGGTCAATCTCTCTTGACCAACGCGCCACCCGTGCTTGGGTCACGCTGCGGGGGCGTACACGCATATGCGCGGGGCGCTCGTCCTCACGTACGCCCCCTTCCCGCCCCGGCCCCTAGACTGGTGCGCTGCCCGCCGACAGCCCCGAGAGACGGGCAGTCAGCCCCCCGATGCCGTGCTGTCCCGGGGAGCAACCCCCGGGCCCCCGGCGGACACCCGTGGGCAGGGGACCACACTGAAGATGCGAGGTTTTTCCGAGTGAAGTTGGTCTTCGCAGGCACCCCCGAGGTCGCCGTACCCGCCCTGGACGCCCTGCTCGCCTCCGGGCGGCACGAGGTGGCCGCCGTCGTCACCCGCCCGGACGCCCCCGCGGGCCGTGGCCGGCGCCTGGTCGCCAGCCCGGTCGCCCAGCGCGCGGAGGAGGCCGGTATCGAGGTGCTCAAGCCGGCGAAGCCACGGGACGAGGAGTTCCTCGCACGGCTGCGCGAGATCGCCCCGGACTGCTGCCCGGTGGTCGCCTACGGCGCCCTCCTGCCCCGCGTCGCCCTGGACATCCCGGCCCACGGCTGGGTCAACCTGCACTTCTCGCTGCTTCCCGCCTGGCGCGGCGCCGCGCCCGTCCAGCACGCGGTGATGGCGGGGGACGAGGTGACGGGCGCGTCGACCTTCCAGATCGAGGAGGGGCTCGATTCCGGCCCCGTCTACGGCGTCATCACCGAGGACGTGCGGCCGACCGACACCAGCGGCGATCTGCTCACCCGGCTCGCCTTCGCGGGCGCCGGGCTGCTCGCGGCGACGATGGACGGCATCGAGGACGGCACCCTGAAGGCCGTCCCGCAGCCCGCAGAGGGCGTCACCCTCGCGCCCAAGATCCAGGTCGAGGACGCGCACGTGGACTTCACCGCTCCCGCGCTCCGCGTGGACCGCGTGGTGCGCGCCTGCACCCCGGCCCCCGGCGCCTGGACCGTCTTCCGCGGCGAGCGTCTCAAGCTGATCCAGGCGCTCCCGGTCCCGGACCGCACCGACCTGGCCCCCGGCGAACTCGCGGTCGGCAAGAACAACGTGTTCGTCGGCACCGGCTCGTACGCCGTGGAACTGCTCTGGGTCCAGCCCCAGGGCAAGAAGCCGATGAAGGCCGCCGACTGGGCGCGCGGTGTGCGGATCGCCCCGGGAGAAGGGGTCGGCGCGTAGCGGCGTCGGCCGAGGGCGGTGACGGGAGGCGGGTCGGAGGGCCGGCGGAGCGGACGTAGGCTGAGGGGGTTGGACCCTCTCACTTCGTCAGCGGAGCACCTTTTGAGCGAGCAGGCACGTCGCCGTCCCCCCAAGCCGTACCGGCGCCCCAAGAAGGATCCCGTCCGGATCCTGGCCTTCGAGGCGCTCAGGGCCGTCGACGAGCGCGACGCCTACGCGAACCTCGTGCTGCCGCCGCTCCTGAAGAAGGCGCGGGAGAAGGAGGGGCCGGAGAAGTTCGAGGCCAGGGACGCGGCGCTCGCGACCGAGCTGGTGTACGGGACGCTGCGGCGGCAGGGGACGTACGACGCGATCGTCGCCGCGTGCATCGACCGGCCGCTGCGCGAGGTCGACCCGCCGGTCCTCGACGTGATCCTGCTCGGGGCGCATCAGCTGCTCGGTACGCGCATCCCCACCCACGCGGCCGTCTCGGCGACCGTGGAACTGGCGCGGATCGTGCTCGGGGACGGCCGGGCCAAGTTCGTGAACGCCGTTCTGCGGAAGATCTCGCAGGACGACTTCGACACCTGGGTGGAGCGGGTCGCCCCGCCGTACGAGAAGGACGCCGAGGAACATCTCGCGGTCGTCCACTCGCACCCCCGCTGGGTGGTCTCCGCACTGTGGGACGCGCTCGGCGGCGGGAGGGCCGGCATCGAGGACCTGCTGGAGGCGGACAACGAGCGGCCCGAGGTCACGCTGGTGGCCCGGCCGGGCCGGTCCACGGCCCGGGAGCTGGTCGAGGTCCTCGGCGAGGACTCGGTACTCCCGGGCCGCTGGTCGCCGTATGCCGTACGGCTGGCCGAGGGCGGCGAGCCCGGCGCCATCGAGGCGGTCCGCGAGGGACGGGCGGGCGTCCAGGACGAGGGCAGCCAGCTGGTCGCGATCGCGCTCGCCCAGGCGCCCCTGGAGGGCCGCGACGAGCGCTGGCTCGACGGGTGCGCCGGGCCCGGCGGCAAGGCCGCGCTGCTCGGCGCCCTCGCGGCGGAGCGCGGCGCCGCGCTGCTCGCCTCCGAGAAGCAGCCGCACCGCGCCCGACTGGTCGAGCGCGCGCTGGCCGGAAATCCCGGTCCGTACCAGGTCATCGCCGCCGACGGCACCCGCCCGCCGTGGCGTCCCGGATCCTTCGACCGCGTCCTGATGGACGTGCCCTGCTCGGGTCTCGGCGCCCTGCGCCGCCGCCCCGAGGCCCGCTGGCGCCGCCGCCCGGACGACCTCGACGGCTTCGCCCCGCTCCAGCGCGGGCTGCTGCGCGAGGCGCTGCAGGCCGTCCGCGTCGGCGGCGTGGTCGGCTACGCGACCTGCTCGCCGCACCTCGCCGAGACCCGCGTCGTCGTCGAGGACGTCCTCAAGGGACGGGGCGGCCCGGCCGTCGAAGCCGAATGGATCGACGCCCGCCCCCTCATGCCGGACGTCCCCGCCCTCGGCGACGGCCCGGACGTCCAGCTCTGGCCGCACCTCCACGGCACCGACGCGATGTATCTGGCGCTTCTGCGCCGCACGGCCTGACGGAGGCGCGCCTCCGAAGGCGGTCTCCGTGCGGCGAAAAGCCGGGTATGCCTGGCCTGTGGCGGTCTCGGAGGCCGCGATCCGTGCCGAAGTCGGACCGATGTCGGACCGAACCCGGTCCGAAACCGGTCCGCGGCAAAGAAGTGCCCAAGAACATGGCAGGCTTGGCACATGGCGCAGATCAATCCCAGCATCCTGTCCGCAGACTTCGCCCGCCTCGCCGAGGAGGCGAAGGCCGTCGACGGTGCCGACTGGCTCCACGTCGACGTGATGGACAACCACTTCGTGCCCAACCTGACCCTCGGCGTGCCGATCGTCGAGTCCCTCAGCCGGGCCACGGAGACACCGCTGGACTGCCATCTGATGATCGAGGACCCCGACCGCTGGGCCCCGCAGTACGTGGAGGCCGGCGCGGGCTCCGTCACCTTCCACGTGGAGGCGGCGGCCGCGCCCGTGCGGCTGGCGCGCGAGATCCGGGCCAAGGGCGCGCGGGCGTCGATGGCGCTGAAGCCGGCGACGCCCATCGAGCCCTACGAGGACCTGCTCCCCGAGCTCGACATGCTGCTGATCATGACGGTCGAGCCCGGCTTCGGCGGCCAGGCCTTCCTCGACATCATGCTGCCCAAGATCCGGCGCACCCGTGAGCTGATCTCCAAGCACGGCCTGGAGCTGTGGCTCCAGGTCGACGGCGGTGTCGCGGAGTCCACGATCGAGCGCTGCGCCGAGGCCGGAGCCGACGTCTTCGTGGCCGGCTCGGCCGTCTACGGCGCGAACGACCCGGCCGAGGCAGTGCGCGCCCTGCGGGCCAAGGCCGACGCCGCGACCGCGAACGCGGCGTGGGCGTGTGGCCACTGAGCCTCCGGGAGATGAACGCGGCCCGACGAGGGGCCGACAGGACTGATCAAGGACCGTCGGATCTGACAGGATGAACCGCGAGTCCAGAGTGTGAACAGCAGTGACGTGAGCAGCGGTACGTGAACAGCAGCAGTGAGGAGATCGCGGTGGCGGGTATCTCGGCGGGACGGTCAGCCCTGCGGATGGGACCCGCGGAGCTGGTGCAGGCGGCGGCCATGGCCCGCCGCTTCTACCTCGAGGGCAAGTCCAAGATCCAGATCGCCGAGGAGTTCGGCGTGAGCCGCTTCAAGGTGGCCCGGGTCCTGGAGACCGCCCTCGAACGCGACCTCGTACGCATCGAGATCCGCGTACCCGCCGAGCTGGACGCCGAGCGCTCCGACGCGCTCCGCGCCCGCTTCGGGCTCCGCCACGCCGTCGTCGTCGAGTCCCCGGCGGAGGGCGAGGACGAATCGCCCGATCCGGAGAACCTCGGCGAGGTCGCGGCCGATCTGCTCGGTGAACTGGTCACCGAGGGCGACGTCCTGGGCCTCGCCTGGGGCCGCTCGACCATCCACATGGCCGCGGCGCTCGACCGGCTGCCGCCGTGCACGGTCGTCCAGCTCACCGGGGTGTACGACGCCGGGACCGCGGAGCGCGGCTCGGTGGAGGCGGTACGGCGTGCCGCCCAGGTCTCCGGCGGCGAGGCGCACCCCATCTACGCACCGATGCTCCTCCCGGACCCGGCCACGGCGGCCGCGCTGCGCAACCAGACCGGGATCGCCCGCGCCTTCGACTACTTCGACAAGGTCACCGTCGCCTGTGTGTCCATCGGCTCCTGGGAGCCGGGCATCTCCACCGTGCACGACATGCTCACGGACGAGGAGCGGGCCCACTACGCCTCCCTCGGCGTCGCCGCCGAGATGTCCGCGCACCTCTTCGACGCCGAGGGCCGCCGGGTCGGGCGCGACCTGGGCGAGCGCTGCATCACGGTCGAGGCCGACCGGCTGCGCCGGATCCCCGAGGTCGTGGCCATCGCCGGCGGGCAGCGCAAGGCGGCGGCGATCGGCGCTGTCCTGCGGTCGGGTCTCGTCACCAGCCTGGTGACGGACCGCGCCGCGGCGGACTACCTCCTCACCGAGGCGGCCCCCGGCCCCCGCCCTGCCCTGGACCGCGCGGACCCGGACGGCGTCTGACCCGGCAGTCCACGCGCTGTCGCCGTGGCGCCGGGCCCTAGCCCGAGGGGCCGGGCCTCGGCGCAAGTCCCACGCTGCGGCGCCGGCCGCCGACCCGTAGATTCGGGCCATGCTGCTCCGGCCCCCGCGCGGGCTTCTCGCGCTGTTCCTCTGCCTCGGGGTGCTCGTCGGGTGCTCGCCCGCCGCGAGCGGCGGCGACCCCGCCCCCACCGGCTCCTCCGGACTTCCCGCCGTCCGCGTCGCCGACCTGCCCCCCGAGGCGCGCGACACCCTCGACCTCGTCGAGCGCGGCGGGCCCTTCCCGTACGAGAAGGACGGCGCGACCTTCTCCAACTTCGAACGGATCCTGCCGCGGCACCCGCGCGGCTACTACCTCGAGTACACCGTCCCGACCCCCGGCGAACGCGACCGCGGCGCCCGGCGCCTCGTCACCGGGCGGGGCGGCGAGGTCTACTACACCGACGACCACTACGAGACCTTCCGGGAGGTCGTGCCCGATGAAGCCCGCTGACGCGCTCCCCGACGCCCTCGTCCTCGATCTGCGCGGGGTCGTCGACAAAGCCGCCTTCATGGACCGCTGCGCGACCGCCCTCCGGCTGCCCGGCTGGTTCGGACGGAACTGGGACGCCCTCGCCGACTGCCTCTCCGATCTCCCCGAACCCCTCGCCGTGGTCGTCACCGGCTGGCAGGACTATGCCGAGGCCCGCCCTCGGGAGTGGGAGACCGCCCAGGAGGTCTTCGCCGCGGCGGTCGACACGAGCCCCACGGGCCTCGCAGTCCTCCTCGCGCTCGGAGGATCCGACAAGAGCGATGCCGCGAGCCTCGGATGAATCGCCCGGGTCTGGTATCCGTACCGGCGTGGGACAATGAACTACGTGCTTTTTCCCCTGGCTGAAATGCCTAGGGGCCACTCCGATCGACTGGGATTCAGCACGTGCGTTTCCTCAATGACGTCAAGCCGCCGTACGACCTGACGTACGACGATGTGTTCATGGTGCCGAGCCGCTCGGCCGTCGGTTCCCGCCAGGCCGTGGACCTCACCTCGCCGGACGGTACCGGCACGACGATCCCGCTGGTCGTCGCCAACATGACCGCGATCGCCGGCCGCCGCATGGCCGAGACCGTCGCCCGCCGCGGCGGGCTCGTCGTCATCCCCCAGGACATTCCGATCGAGGTCGTCACCGACGTCATCTCCTGGGTCAAGAGCCGCCACCACGTCCTCGACACCCCCATCGTCCTGGCCCCGCACCAGACCGTCGCGGACGCCCTGTCGCTGCTGCCCAAGCGGGCGCACGACGCCGGTGTCGTCGTCGACGAGGACGGCCGCCCGGTCGGTGTCGTCACCGACGCGGACCTGTCCGGAGTGGACCGCTTCACGCAGCTGTCCGAGGTCATGTCGAAGGACCTGCTGCTCCTCGACGCCGACATCGAGCCGCGCGACGCGTTCAACACGCTCGACCACGCCAACCGCCGCTACGCCCCGGCCGTCGACAAGGACGGACGCCTGGCCGGCATCCTCACCCGCAAGGGCGCGCTGCGCGCGACCCTGTACACCCCGGCCACCGACGCCGACGGCAAGCTGCGCATCGCCGCCGCCGTCGGTATCAACGGCGATGTGGCGGGCAAGGCCAAGCAGCTCCTCGACGCCGGTGTGGACACCCTCGTCGTCGACACCGCGCACGGCCACCAGGAGTCGATGATCACCGCGATCAAGGCCGTCCGCGGTCTCGACCCGCACGTCCCGATCGTCGCCGGCAACATCGTCGCCGCCGAGGGCGTCCGCGACCTCGTCGAGGCGGGCGCGGACATCATCAAGGTCGGTGTCGGCCCCGGCGCGATGTGCACCACCCGCATGATGACCGGTGTGGGCCGCCCGCAGTTCTCCGCCGTCCTGGAGTGCGCCGCCGAGGCGAAGAAGTACGGCAAGCACGTCTGGGCCGACGGCGGTGTCCGTCACCCCCGTGACGTCGCCATGGCGCTCGCCGCCGGTGCCTCCAACGTGATGATCGGTTCCTGGTTCGCCGGGACGTACGAGTCCCCGGGCGACCTCCACCAGGACGCCGAGGGCCGGTTCTACAAGGAGTCCTTCGGCATGGCCTCCGCCCGCGCCGTGCGCAACCGTACGAGCGAGGAGTCGGCCTACGACCGTGCCCGCAAGGCGCTGTTCGAGGAGGGCATCTCCACCTCCCGGATGTTCATCGACCCGGCCCGCCCGGGCGTCGAGGACCTGATCGACTCGATCATCGCGGGCGTCCGCTCCTCCTGCACCTACGCCGGAGCGGGCTCGCTCGCCGAGTTCGAGGAGAAGGCGGTCGTCGGCATCCAGAGCGCCGCCGGTTACGCCGAGGGCAAGCCGCTGCACGCCAGCTGGAGCTGAGCCCCGTAGCTCCGAGGGCCCCCGGGACACGTGTCCCGGGGGCCCTCGCCGTTCGCGTACGGGTGCGGAGACCGGGGACGGCGTCAGGCGATCCGACCGGCGGACCGGCCCACGAAGCCGGCCTCCCGCAGCGCCGCCGCCACGGCCGTCGCCAGCCGGGCGTGGCCGCGGTCGTCGGGGTGGAGGCCGTCGGCGAGATCCTCCGGGGCGAGCAGCGGGAGCCCGCTCAGGAGAGCCAGCCGGGAGTCTCCGGCCGAGACGAGGTCGCGGACCGCCTCCTCCATCGCGGTACGGAGCTCCGCCAGCGTGGCACCCAGCGCGTTGGGCGTGGTCTCCGCCGCGGGGCGCAGAACGGGGGAGAGGACCAGCAGCGGGGTGTCCGGGTGCCCTCGGCGCACCAGAGTGACGAACGCCCGCGTCGTCTCGTAGAGGAGCGGGGCCGAACTCGGTACGGCTCCCCAGCAGTTGGTGCCGAAGGCCAGGGTGACGAGCTCGCCCGGCAGGGTCGCGAGCTGCTCCGCGAGGGACAGCTCGCCGCGCGCCCCGCCCGCGAACCCGAGGTTGACCGTGTCCAGGCCGAGCATCCGTCCCGCCGTCGCCGGCCAGGAGTGGGCCGGCCGGGTCGACCACCAGCCCTCGGTGATCGAGTCGCCGTGCACCAGCCAGCGCGGGCGCCGCGGGGCGGGCGACAGCGCGCCGTCGAGCGCCCGCAGGCCCAGGACGACCGGCCCCCGGCTGTCGGGCGGGTGGACGGCGAACGAGCCGCCGCCCGGCGGCAGGGGCAGGCGGACCGTCGCCTCCTCGGCCGGGTCCGTCATGACCTCGCTCACACACCGTCCGCCCTGCCACAGGGCGAAGCAGTGCGGCAGGGACCCGGGCAGGGCCGCCCGGTAGCGCAGGTCGACCGCCCGCGTGCCCGGCGTGGCCGTGAACTCGATCCGCACCCCGATCGGCAGGGCCGCCCGCTCGGCGATGTCCCAGGGCAGCCGGTCGAGGTCGGCGGGGTCGGCGCGCACCGCACGTCCCCCGTCGAGCCACGCCGTACCGCGCAGAAAGGGTTCCGGGTCGAGCCAGGGCACCGGTGTCTCCTCCGCTCGGGACGGGGCTGAGGGCTCGCAGAGTGGGTCTTCCGGCATGAGAAGTCCATGCGCGCATCAGGGGTGCTTCACACCTCGACGTGTCGATTCATGCGGTGGGGCGCAATGTTTCCCCGCCTGCGCCCTGAGAGCGCAAGGATCATTCACAAGTGCGCAACAACCCTGCATTACGGACGCGAAGCGTGAAGGCTTAGGCTCGTGCCTCGTACCAGGAGTGGCGGCGACCGCCTGCTCGGCGGTTCCCCTTCCCTCGCGGGCTCCCTCGCTCTGCTCGCGTACCGCCGCGGTCGTCCCGATTTCGACAGGCAGCGATCAAGGAGCCCCCGCAGTGCTGGATCAAGGCACAGCCCCGCCGGCCACCGAGCCGACCGTCCCCAAGTCCTCCGGGCTGTCCGCCCTGACTCGCCGCAAGCCGGTGGAGGTGCTGGTCGCCGAGGGTGGCCAGGGTGAGGGCGGATCGCTCCGCCGCTCGCTCTCCATGTGGCAGCTGACGATGATCAGCATCGGTGCCACGCTCGGCACCGGCATCTTCGTCGTCCTCGGCGAGGCCGTACCGCTGGCCGGCCCGGCCGTCACCATCGCCTTCGTGCTCGCCGGGCTCACGGCGCTGTTCTCGGCGCTCTCGTACGCCGAACTGGCCGGCACCATCCCCGTCGCCGGCTCCTCCTACTCGTATGCGTACGCAACGATGGGTGAAGTCGTCGCCTGGATCTGCGGCTGGTGCCTGCTCCTGGAGTACGGCGTCTCCGTCGCGGCGGTCGCTGTCGGCTGGGGCGACTACCTCAACGAGCTCCTCGACGGAACCATAGGAGTGACCCTCCCCGCGGCGCTCACCGCGCCTCCCGGCGACGGCGGCGTGTTCAACCTGCCCGCCTTGATCGTCGTCATGCTCGCCATGGTGTTCCTGCTCGGCGGCGCCAAGGAATCCGCCCGCGCCAACACGATCATGGTCTTCGTCAAGATCGCCTCGCTCGTGCTGTTCTGCGCGATCGGATTCATCGGCTTCAACTCCGGCAACTACTCGGACTTCCTGCCGCTTGGCAGCGACAGCATCGGTGCCGCGGCGGCCATTCTCTTCTTCTCGTACATCGGTTTCGACGCCGCTTCGACCGCCGGTGAAGAGGCCAAGAACCCCAAGCGCGACCTGCCCCGGGCGATCATGCTCTCCCTGGTGATCGTCACCGCGCTGTACGTCCTCGTCGCCGCCGTCGCCGTCGGCGCGTGGGACTGGAAGAAGTTCGCCGGGACCGAAGCCACCCTCGCAGCGATCATGAACGACGTCACCGGACAGAGCTTCTGGGGCACTCTGCTCGCCGCAGGTGCCGTCATCTCCATCGCCAGCGTCGTCCTGACCGTGCTCTACGGCCAGACCCGCATCCTGTTCGCGATGTCCCGCGACGGTCTCGTGCCCAAGGTCTTCCGCAAGGTGAACCCCAAGACCGGGACGCCTCGCGCCAACACCGTGATCGTCTCGCTCTTCTGCGGCATCCTCGCCGCGGCCGTCCCTCTCGGCGAGCTCGTCAATGCCACCAGCATCGGCACCCTCTTCGCGTTCGCCCTGGTCAACATCGCCGTCGTGGTGCTCCGCTACACCCGACGCGACATGGAGCGTTCCTTCAAGGTGCCGTTCGGGCCGCTCTTCCCGGTGCTCGGCTTCTTCTTCTGCGCCTACAGCATGTACAGCCTCGACCTGATCACCTGGGCGTACTTCGGTGCGTGGATGGCCGCGGGCCTCGTGTTCTACTTCCTGTACGGCATGCGCCGCTCCCGTCTGGCCTCCGCCCCGGCTCTGGCAGAGGCCCCAGCAGAGAAGTGATCCACCCGTAGTGCGACTCAACGACCTCGACGAACGCATCGTCCACGCCCTCGCGGAAGACGCCCGTCGCTCCTACGCCGACATCGGCTCGCTCGTCGGCCTCTCCGCCCCCGCGGTCAAGCGGCGCGTGGACCGGCTGCGGGCCGAGGGCGCCATCACCGGCTTCACCGTACGGGTGGACCCGGCGGCGCTCGGCTGGGAGACCGAGGGGTTCGTCGAGATCTACTGCCGCCACAACACCTCGCCGGACGACATCCGGCGAGGTCTGGAGCGGTACCCCGAGGTGGTGTCCGCGTCGACCGTCACCGGTGACGCGGACGCCGTCGTCCAGGTCTTCGCCTCCGACATGCGTCACTTCGAACGCGTCCTGGAGCGGATCGCGGGCGAGCCGTTCGTGGAGCGCACCAAGTCCGTGCTGGTGCTCTCGCCGCTCCTGCGGCGCTTCTCCTCCGGCTCGCCGGCGTAGCCCCACGGGGGCGGACAGGCGGGATGGTGCGGGCCATGAGACCCGCGCCGCCCCGCCTTTCTCGTTGTACGGGAGTTGCCGGGGGCGGGGTGGCGCAACGAATCGCCGTGGCGCCCGACGATCGCGCAACGGTTCGACGGTTGGTCCGCAACGGTCGCGCCTTGTCCGGGACCAGTGCGGAACCGTACGGTTTTGACGTCTTCCTTCCACCCTTTTCACGCGAGGTCCTGCCGATGCCGCCGCTGCGCACCGCCCTGCTCCAGAGCTCCGGACAGCCCGGTGACGTGGCCGCCAATCTCGCCGTGCTCGACGACGCCGCCGCCCGCGCCGCGGCCACCGGCGCCCGCCTGCTGATCGCCCCCGAGCTCTTCCTCACCGGGTACGCGATCGGCGCGGACGTCCCCCGGCTCGCCGAGCCCGCCGACGGCCCCTCCGCACAGGCGATCGCCGCCCTGGCCGTCCGCCACGGACTGGCGATCGCGTACGGCTACCCGGAGCGGGACACCGAGCGGCACGGGGTCCTGTACAACAGCGCCCAGGTCATCGGCGCCGACGGCAGCCGGCTCGCGAACTACCGGAAGACCCACCTCTTCGGCTGCTTCGAGCAGAAGTGGTTCACCCCCGGCGAGCAGACCGTCACGCAGGCGGAGCTGGACGGCGTCCGGCTCGGCATCATGATCTGCTACGACGTGGAGTTCCCGGAGAACGTCCGCTCGCACGCGCTGGCCGGCACCGACCTCCTCGTCGTCCCGACCGCGCAGATGCACCCCTTCCAGTTCGTCGCCGAGTCCGTCGTCCCGGTGCGCGCCTTCGAGAACCAGATGTACGTGGCGTATGTGAACCGGACAGGTCCCGAGGGTGAGTTCGAGTTCGTCGGCCTCTCCACGCTCGCCGGCCCCGACGGCACCGCCCGGGCCCGCGCCGGCCGGGGCGAGGACCTGGTGGTCGGCGACGTCGACCCCGACTTCCTGGCGGCCTCCCGCGAGAACAACCCGTACCTGCGCGACCGCCGCCCCGGCCTCTACGGCTCCCTCGTGTGAGCCGTCCCCTCTCCCGACCCTCCCCAGTCTTTTCCGTGCAAGGAGTCCGTACCCCATGACGTCCACGGTGCCCACCGCCGTCCAGCACACCGACGCGCAGCCGCCGATCACCATGTTCGGTCCGGACTTCCCGTACGCCTACGACGACTTCCTGGCCCACCCGGCCGGGCTCGGCCAGATACCCGCGACCGAGCACGGCACCGAGGTCGCCGTCATCGGCGGCGGGCTCTCCGGCATCATCGCCGCCTACGAGCTGATGAAGATGGGCCTCAAGCCCGTCGTCTACGAGGCCGACCAGATCGGCGGCCGGCTGCGCACCGTCGGCTTCGAGGGCACCGGCACCGAGGGCCTGACCGCCGAGATGGGCGCGATGCGCTTCCCGCCGTCCTCCACCGCGTTCCAGCACTACATCGACCTGGTGGGCCTGGAGACGCGGGCCTTCCCGAACCCGCTCGCCGAGTCGACCCCGTCGACCGTCGTCGACCTCAAGGGCGAGTCGCACTACGCCGAGACCGTCGACGACCTCCCGCAGGTCTACCGCGACGTCGCCGCGGCCTGGAACAAGTGCCTGGACGAGGGCGCCGACTTCTCCGACATGAACCAGGCCATGCGCGAGCGCGACGTCCCGCGCATCCGCGAGATCTGGGCCAAGCTCGTCGAGAAGCTCGACAACCAGACCTTCTACGGCTTCCTGTGCGAGTCGGAGGCGTTCAAGTCCTTCCGGCACCGCGAGATCTTCGGCCAGGTCGGCTTCGGCACCGGCGGCTGGGACACCGACTTCCCGAACTCCATCCTGGAGATCCTCCGGGTCGTCTACACCGAGGCCGACGACCACCACCGCGGCATCGTGGGCGGCTCGCAGCAGCTGCCGCTGCGCCTGTGGGAGCGCGAGCCGGAGAAGATCGTGCACTGGGCGCAGGGCACCTCGCTGTCCTCGCTCCACGGTGGCGAGCCGAAGCCGGCCGTGACCCGGCTGAACCGCACCGCGGGCAACCGGATCACCGTCACGGACGCCTCCGGCGACATCCGTACGTACCGGGCGGCGATCTTCACCGCCCAGTCCTGGATGCTGCTCTCCAAGATCGCCTGCGACGACTCGCTCTTCCCGATCGACCACTGGACGGCGATCGAGCGCACCCACTACATGGAGTCCAGCAAGCTCTTCGTGCCCGTGGACCGGCCGTTCTGGCTGGACAAGGACGAGGAGACGGGCCGGGACGTCATGTCGATGACGCTGACCGACCGGATGACCCGCGGCACCTACCTCCTGGACGACGGACCGGACAAGCCGGCCGTCATCTGCCTCTCGTACACCTGGTGCGACGACAGCCTGAAGTGGCTGCCGCTGTCCGCGAACGAGCGGATGGAGGTCATGCTGAAGTCGCTCGGCGAGATCTACCCGAAGGTCGACATCCGGAAGCACATCATCGGCAACCCGGTGACGGTCTCCTGGGAGAACGAGCCCTACTTCATGGGCGCCTTCAAGGCGAACCTGCCGGGCCACTACCGCTACCAGCGCCGTCTGTTCACGCACTTCATGCAGGACCGGCTGCCGGAGGACAAGCGGGGCATCTTCCTCGCGGGTGACGACATCTCCTGGACGGCCGGCTGGGCCGAGGGCGCCGTGCAGACCGCCCTCAACGCGGTGTGGGGCGTGATGCACCACTTCGGTGGCGCCACCGACGCCACCAACCCGGGTCCTGGCGACGTCTACGACGAGATCGCCCCGGTGGAGCTCCCGGAGGACTGACCCCGGAGCACGCACGCGAACAGACCGGCCCCCGTGGAACTTCCCGGGGGCCGGTCCCGTTGGGGGAGTGGGGCGGACAGCATCGGTGCGCGAGCGGCCGCGAAAGCGGTCAGCCGCACGGTGCGAGCGGCGTCAGCAGCATCCGCCCCACCAGCCCCACCGACCGGTCGAGGCGTTCGGAGAACTCCTCGACCAGGTCGGGCAGCCCACGCAGCTGCCACAGCGAGCGGGCGGCGAGCCAGGCCCCGTCGCGGGCCCGGTCCAGGCTCCAGCAGCCGAGCAGATGCGTCAGCGGGTCCGTGACCTCCAAGAGGTCCGGGCCCGGCATCAGTTCCTCCCGGATACGTTCCTCCAGCAGGACGAGAATGTCGCCGACGCGGTCGAACTCGTCCTCCAGCTCCTTCGGCGCGCAGTCCAGTGCCCGGCACGTGTCGACCACGGCGAGCGCCAGGTCGTGGCCGATGTGCGCGTTGATGCCGGCCAGTGCGAACTGCAGCGGCCGTACGCCGGGGTGGCGCCGGTACATGAAGAGCGGCCGCCAGCAAGCCGGGGCGGGGCTCCCGGTGGCGACGGCGTCGACCACCGAGAGATAGCGCTCGGCGAAGCGGACGTCGAGGGTCGCGGCGGCCCGCCGGTCCGCGAAGGTGCCCGCCTCGATGGCGTGGCCGATCTCCTCCGTCACCGTCAGATAGACACGGTTGAAGACGGCGACACCGTCGGTGGGATGCCAGGCCGACCGGATGGCCCGCATCCGGTCCACCACCGGGTCGACCGCCGTGAACGGCCCGATCCGTTCGGTACCGATCTGTTCGTGGCCGATCCGCTCGCCGTCGAGCCGGGGGGTGCCGATCTGCTGGGTCTGCGCCATGAGGGCAGCGTTCCAGCAGCCGGGCCCGGTGGGAACTCCCCGGGCCCGGCTTCCCCAGAACGGGCGAACGCGGCGGGCGAACGCCGGGCGCGATCTCGGCGGCCGTGCGTGCCGGGCGTCGCGAGCCCGGCGGGACCGGCCGGACGGCCCCTACACCTTGGTGGCGGGCTCCTCGTCGGAGGTGCTCTCGTACGAGCTGGTGCCGGAGTCCAGCAGGGGCTCCTGGCGCTTCATGTGCGCCGGGGCGAAGGCCCGCAGCACGTGGTAGCCGGTGATCACGACGAGGGTGCCGAGGGCGATCCCGCCGAGTTCGAAGGTGTCGGTGAAGGTGAGCTTCACTCCGCCGACCCCGATGATGATGCCCGCCGCGGCCGGCACCAGGTTGAGCGGGTTGCGCAGATCGACCTCGGCGTTGATCCAGATCTGGGCGCCGAGCAGGCCGATCATGCCGTAGAGGATCACCGTGATGCCGCCGAGGACACCGCCTGGGATCGCCGCGACGACCGCCCCGAACTTGGGGCAGAGACCGAAGAGCAGCGCGAAGCCGGCCGCGGCCCAGTAGGCGGCGGTGGAGTAGACGCGGGTGGCGGCCATGACGCCGATGTTCTCGGAGTACGTGGTGTTGGGCGGGCCGCCGACGGCGGTGGACAGCATCGAGGCGGCGCCGTCCGCGGCGATCGCGGTGCCGAGCTTGTCGTCCAGCGGGTCGCCGGTCATCTCGCCGACGGCCTTGACGTGGCCGGCGTTCTCGGCGATCAGGGCGATCACGACGGGCAGGGCGACCAGGATCGCCGACCATTCGAAGCTGGGGCCGTGGAACGACGGCAGGCCGATCCAGTCGGCCTTGGCGACACCGGAGAGGTCGAGCCGCCAGTGATCGGTGACCTGAGCGCCCGGCGACATCGAGTTGATCTTGCCGAAGACCAGGTCGAAGACCCAGGAGACGGCGTAGCCGAAGATCAGGCCGAGGAAGATCGCGATGCGCGACCAGAAACCGCGCAGGCAGACCACGGCGAGCCCGGTGAACAGCATCACGAGCAGCGCCGTCCACTGGTCCTGCGGCCAGTAGGTGGCGGCGGTGACCGGGGCCAGGTTGAAGCCGATCAGCATGACGACGGCGCCGGTGACGATGGGGGGCATCGCCGCGT
This sequence comes from Streptomyces sp. NPDC006551, assembly GCF_040611675.1. Taxonomy (NCBI): domain Bacteria; kingdom Bacillati; phylum Actinomycetota; class Actinomycetes; order Kitasatosporales; family Streptomycetaceae; genus Streptomyces; species Streptomyces sp. NPDC006551. The sequence continues at coordinate 32,607 of NZ_JBEXOT010000040.1, read as the reverse complement.
GGATGATCCGCGCGCCGAACTTCCGTACCGCCAGACCCGCCAGGAACAGCACCGCGCCGACGACGAGGACCGCGCCCGTGACGGTGGCGCTGGTGCCTCCGGAGGCCCGGATGGCGGCGGCGACGCCGACGAAGGAGAGCGAGCAGCCCAGGTAGCTGGGGACCGTGCCCCGCGTGGCGAGCAGGAAGATCACCGTCGCCACGCCGGACATCATGATCGCGAGGTTCGGATCGAGTCCCATGAGCACCGGGGCGACGAAGGACGCGCCGAACATGGCCACCACGTGCTGGGCGCCGAGTCCGGCCGTACGGGGCCAGGAGAGGCGCTCGTCCGGCCGGACCACGGCTCCTGGAGCGGGTGTCCTCCCGTCGCCGTGCAGGGTCCAGCGCACGCCGAGGTTCATGGGGTCGCTCCAGTTCTCCGGTTCCGGTGGCCGGTTCGCCGCGCGAAACATCAGCCGAAAAAAGTCAGCCACATGGTAATGCGCCGCTGGTCACCGGGGGCCGGCCCGAGGTCCGCGCGAGGTCTACGCGACCTTGTCCGAGCTGGGCGCCCGGCCGGCGTCCGAGGACGTGGCCGAGGGGCGGGAGCCGGTGCGGAGCACCCCGGCGCCGAGGACCAGGCCGAAGGCCAGCACCGTGACCAGCCCGAAGGAGAACATCAACGACGTCGCGTCGGCGATCCCGCCGATCGCCGAGGGGGCGATGAGACCCGAGGTGTACGTGATGGTGGCGACGCCCGCGATGGCCTGGCTGGGGTTGGGGCCGCTGCGGCCGGCCGCGGCGAAGGCGAGCGGGACGACGACCGCGACACCGAGGCCGATGAGACCGAAACCGGCCATGGCGAGAGCGGCGTGCGGGGCGAACACCACGAGCAGCCCGCCGAGGGTGGCCGCGACGCCGCCGACCCGTACCGTCCGCACGGCGCCGAACCGGTCCACCACCCGGTCGCCGACCAGCCGGGCGACGGCCATGGTCAGCGCGAAGGCGGTGGTCGACGCGGCCGCGACGCCGGCCGACGAGCCCAGTTCCTCCTTCAGATAGACCGCGGACCAGTCCAGGCTGGCACCCTCGGCGAAGACCCCGCAGAACCCGATCGCTCCGATGACCAGCGCGGACTTCGGCGGCAGGGAGAAGCGCGGCGGCGGCTCCTCGTCGGGGGCGCTCTGCAGATCGAGCACGCCCTGGCAGAAGGCGAGACCGAGAGCGGTCAGGACGAGGGCGGCGATCAGATGGTGGAGCCGGGCGTCCCCGCCGAGATGGGCGGCGACGGTGCCCGCGGCCGAACCGATGAGCGCGCCCGCACTCCACATGCCGTGCAGGCTGGACATGATCGACTTGCCGAGCCGGTTCTCGACCTCGACACCGAGGGCGTTCATCGCCACGTCGGACATGCCGGCCGTGGCGCCGTACACGAAGAGCGCCGCGCACAAGCCGTAGATGTTCGGGGCGAGCGACGGCAGGATGAGGGAGAGCGTCCACAGGGCGAGCAGGCCGCGCAGCGCGGTACGGGCGCCGAAGCGGTGGCTGATCGCGCCGGCCAGGGGCATCGCGAGCGAGGCGCCGATGGCGGGGAAGGCGAGGGCGAGGCCGAGCTGACCGGCGCTGACGCCCGCGTGGTCCTGGATCCACGGGATGCGGGTGGCGAAGCTGCCGGTGACCGCGCCGTGGACGCAGAAGACGGCGGCGACGGCGAAACGGGCCCGCCGCAGGCGCTCGGTACTGAAGACGGTCTCGCCCGCCATGGGCCCTCCCCGGGCTGTCTCTTTCGCTACGGTCCTGGTGCCGCCGTAAACTATCAGGAACCCTGCCTGATAAATAGTGGGCCCTACCAGAAGTCTGAGAGGATCCCGGCATGCCCGCATCCCCGAGCACCGCCCGGGCCATCAACGACCGGCTCGCCCTGCGACTGCTCCAGGACGAGGGGCCGCTGACGGCGACTCAGCTCAAAACGCTGACCGGACTCTCCCGGCCGACCGTCGCCGACCTCGTCGAACGGCTCCGAAGCTCCGGCCTCGTCCGGGTCGTGGGGGAGTCCGGCGCGGAGCGGCGCGGCCCGAACGCCAAGCTGTACGGGATCGTCGCCGACCGCGCCCACCTCGCCGCCCTCGACGTGCGGACCCGCTCCGTCTCCGTCGTCGTCGCCGACCTGCTCGGCCACACGCTCGCCGAGGCGACCCTGCCGATCGGGGACGGCACGGGTACGGAGCCCGCCGTCGAGCGGGCGGTCGCCCTCCTCGAACGCACGGCGAAGGAGGCGGGGGTCGGCGCGCTGCACAGCGTCGGCATCGGCGCGCCCGGCCTCATCGACCCGGCGACGGGGGATCTGAACGATTCCTCCGGGCTGCCGGCCTGGCACCGGCGGCTCGTGCCGGCGCTCCAGGAACGGCTTCCCGCGACCGTGCTGGTGGAGAACGAGACCAACCTGGCGGCCGTCGCCGAGCAGCGGCTGGGTGCCGCGCGGGACTGCGACACCTTCGTCCTCCTCTGGCTCGGCCAGGGCGTCGGCGCGGCCGTCGTCCTGGACGGGCGGCTGCGCCGCGGCGCCTCGGGCGGCGCCGGAGAGATCGGCTTTCTGCCGGTCCCCGGCACCTCCGGGCTGCCCTCGGCGACCGACTGCGCGGGCGGCTTCCACGAGCTGGTCTGCGTCGCGGCCGTCGACGCGCTGGCCGTCCGGCACGGCCTGGAGCCCCGTACGGCCCTCGCCTCGGGCGACGGCCTTTTCCTGGACGCCCTCGCGGAGCGCCTCGCCGTCGGCGCCGCCGCCGTCGTCTCGGTCCTGGACCCGGGCTGCGTCGTCCTCGGCGGCGAGACCGGCCACGCGGGCGGCGCCGCCCTGGCGGCCCGCGTGGAGAAGCGCCTCACGGCCCTTTCACCCCTGCGGACCGAGGTCCGCCCGACCACCCTCGGCGACACGGCGGTCCTCCACGGCGCCCTCCTGGCCGCCCGCGACGCCGCCCAGGACGCCCTCTTTCCGGCGGGCGGCTGACCGAGGCGCCGGGGCGCGCATCTCCGGGCGGGCGGCTGACCGAGGCCGCCTGGACAGCTCTTTCCGGCGGGCGGCTGACCGAGGCGCCGGGGCGCGCATCTCCGGGCGGGCGGCCGACCGACGCTGCCCTGGACAGCTCTTTCCGGCGGGCGGCTGACCGAGGCGCCGGGGCGCGCATCTCCGGGCGGGCGGCCGACCGACGCTGCCCTGGACCGTTCCTTCCGGCGGGCGCCTGACCGAGGCGCCGGGGGCGCGCTCTTTCCGGCCGGCGCTGACCGAGGCCGCCGGGACGCGCGCCCCGGCGGGCGGCTGAGGGGCGACGGTGAGCGGCGACCACCGGCGGGCTGCACGGTCCCCCCGGCGGGGCCGTCCGTCAGGGCGCCGGGGCCGGCCGGTGGGCGTCGCCGAGGTGTCGGGGGAGCCCGGCGGGCCTTACGGCGTACTCGGCCGCGCGCGCTCCGTCCTGGTGAGGAACTCGGCGAACGTGCCCTTCCCCACCGCCCGCTCCGGCGCGAGGTTGCCGCCCTCGCGCAGCGCCCTCGCCACGCGGCCCGGAAGCGGGAGCGGCACCCGGAGCCGCCGTCGCCCCGATGCCCGCAGGTACAGGTCGGCGAACTCCCGGAACGACAGCGCCTCCGGGCCGCCCATGTCCGGGACCCGCCCGGCCGGAGCCGCGCTCGCCAGCCCGGCCAGGCGGTCGGCGACCTCGGCGGTCTCGATCGGCTGGGACGAGACCCCCGACGGCACCGGCATGACCGGCAGCCGCGCCGCGCTCCGCACGATCGAGAGGATCAGGTCGTGGAACTGTGTCGTCCGCAGCACCGTCCAGTCGAGCCCGGACTCCTCCACGAGCCGTTCCACGGCCAGCTTCGTCTTGTAGTAGCCCAGCGGGACGCGGTCCACGCCGACGATCGAGATGTAGACCAGGTGCCCGACCCCGGCCCGCCGCGCCGCGGTGATCAGGTGCCGGGCCGCGTCCTCGTCACCGCGCGGCGCGGAGGCGCAGTGGACGACGGTGTCCACACCGTCCAGGGCGGTGTCGAGGCCGGGCCCGCCGGCCCGCAGATCGACGGCGTACGGCCGGGAGTGCCGGCTCAGCACCCGTACGTCGTGCCCGTCCGCCGTCAGCCGTTCGACGACGAGCCGGCCGAGTGTCCCCGTACCGCCGGTCACCAGAATCGTGGTCATCGCTGCTTCGTCCCCTCGGGGTTGGTTCACGCTGTCGCAGCTATGAGCCGACGACGTCCTCAGCATGTGACATCGACCGCCGCACCGATACGGCCCGCCGCCACGGGCCCAGCCTGCCGGAGGAGGCCGGGCCCGTGACGACGGGCCGGGACCCGGCGGCGGCAAGGGCCGTGAGAACCGCCGCCGGGCGTTCTTTCGGAGGAGGATCAGAGGAGGATCAGCAGGCGCCCTGGTCCTTCCAGACGCCCCACTCGCCGGTCGTCCCCGGCTCCTCGTTCTGGGTCCACCACTGCGCCTTCCAGGTGCGGCCCTTGTGGGAGACGAGCGAGCCGCCGTTGTAGACGGTGCCGGCCACGTACGCCGGCGCGCTGCAGGTGCCACCCGGGTTCGTCGGCGTCGGCGTCGGACCCGTCGGAGTCGGAGTCGGAGTCGGGTTGGTGGGCGTGGGGGTGGGCGTCGGGGTCGGCGTCGAGCCGCCCGGCTCCACCACCGTGGTCCCCCGCGCCAGGTCACCGGCGAGCGCGTACGTGGTACCGCCGATGTTCACCGTCCAGTTCGACGGCGTGGAGACCGGCAGGTAGTAGTTGAACGACAGGTCGACGCTCGCGCCCGGGGCCAGCGACTGCCAGGCCGGCAGCTTCAGGGACACCCGGTGGAAGTCGCCCTTCAGCCCGCCCACGTTGCTGCCGGTGTGGTCGCTGCTGATCACCTTCGTACCGAAGCCGGACTGGTCGGAGGCGTTCCCCGGCGCGGCCGTCGCGTAGTCGAACTGGAACTCCGTGCCGCCCGGCAGCGTGGCCGCGGTGCGGTTGGTGATCTTGATCTTGGGGGTGATCGGGTAGTTGGAGTCGCCCAGCTTGAACTCGGTGAACTCCACGCCCACGTTCACGGCCTTCGTCGGCAGCGCCGCCGCGCCCGCCTTCTTCGCGCCGTACGGGGTGGCCGCCTTGAACTTGTCGTACATCAGCGAAGTGAGCGTGTCACCCATCTCGTACTGGCCCTTGGCGGCGTTCCAGTCGTAGTCGCCGGCCATCTCCCAGACCATGGTCCCGCCGATGCCGCGGTCGACCACGTAGTCCGCCTTGGCGGCCACCGACTGCTCGTCCTCCGTGGAGAGGAAGACCTTCTTCTGCGCGTTCCACAGCCACGGCGCGACCAGCGTGGAGTCGTACTTACGGGCGTAGGTGCCGGTCAGCGTGGTGTTCGCCGGGAATCCGTACCGGGTGACGTAGTCGCCGACGATCCCCTTCTCGAGGTTCTTGGCGTGCCACATCGGGTTGGAGCCGGCGGGGGACTCGACGCCGTTGGTGTCCTTGTCGTGCCACAGGTTGTCGATGCCGACCGCGCCGTCACCGCACTTGGTCAGCCCGGAGCCGGCCGGGCAGGTGGTCGCGGCCGCCTTGCCCCACAGTCCGTCCGTGCCGCCCTGCACGTTCTTGTGGCCGCGGGTGTAGTAGGGCAGGCCGATGTTGATCCGGCCGGCCGGCATGGAGCCGCGGAAGTAGTGGTACGCCCAGTCGGTGTTGAGGTAGCCGATGCCGCCGTACTGGGAGCTGCCGTAGACGTTGGCGGCGGCCAGTTCGGCGTCCTTGCCGTCGTCGAAGAGCGAGGCGTTGGGGCCGACGTACTCGTTCCAGGCACCGTGCAGGTCGTAGGACATGATGTTGACGTAGTCCAGATACTTCTGCATCTGGTACGTCTCCATGCCGCGCAGCAGATAGCCGGAGGAGGGCGCGGCGACGGTCAGCAGGTAGTGCCTGCCGTCGGCGGCGCCGGCCCGGTCGAGCTTCTCGCGCAGCGACTTCATCAGCGCGTCGTAGCCCTTGACCAGGCCCGCGCGGCGGGCGTTGGAGAGCTGCCAGTCGAGCGGGTTGCCCGCGTCCTTCATCGTCGTCGGGTACTCGTAGTCGATGTCGACGCCGTTGAAGCCGTACTTCTTGATGAAGGCGACGGCCGAGTCCGCGAACGTGTCGATCCCGGCCTGGTTGACCGAACCGTCGGCGTTGGTGGCCATCGAGTAGAAGCCGCCGGAGTTCACGCGGGTTCCGTTGTCGTCGAAGTAGCCGCCGGTCTCCGCCCAGCCGCCGACCGAGATCAGCGTCTTGACGTCCGGGTGCTGCTTCTTGAACTTGTTGAGCAGGTTGAAGTGGCCCTTGTAGGCGAAGGCGGGGTCCATCTCCGCGCCGGCGACACCGGGCCAGGTCATCCCGGTGGCCGCGTTGTTCGGCCCGTCCGTGCCCACCGACAGCTTGTTGTCCGAACCGATGTGTCCGAAGGCGTAGTTGATGTGGGTGACCTTGTCCCACGGAATGTTGTTGGCGAGGTAGGCGGGCTCGCCGTTCTTGCCGGTCCGCCAGCCGGTGAAGTAGCCGATGACCCGGCGCTGGTGGTCCGCGCCCATTTTCTCGCGGCCCTGGGTGTCGTAGACGGAGCAGTACGGGACGTCGACGCCGGGAGTCCTGTACAGCCCGTCGGGGCGACAGCTCTCGTTGTCGGCCGCGTACGAGACGCCGCCGGAGAGCGAGCTGATCAGCAGCCCGGCGACGGCCGCACCGGACGCGAGCAGCGAGGCTCTCGTCTTCGTGGGGGACAACACGATCGGTTCCTCCTGGGAGGTGGACAGAACACAACGAACAAGGGGGTGGGTCGTGTTGGGCCCGTGGAGTGCGCACACCGGCGGGCCGTACCTCGGAGGTGACACGGAGATTAAGAGGACTAGACCAGTGCGTCAATAGGTCTGGACCATCTGAAGGGGCTCGGTGGAGGTCGCGGGGCGCCTGTGAGTCAGCCCACAGGGCCTCACTCGCATGGCCCACGATCGTCCGTGGCACACTGGCCCTGTATCAGCAGCAGCGCACTCCGGGGTCGGTGTAATTCCGAACCGGCGGTATAGTCCGCGACCCGTCCGCAGCCAGCGGCCGGTTGACCAGGTGAGATTCCTGGACCGACGGTGAAAGTCCGGATGGGAGGCAGTGCGCGGCGGGCGACCCTTCCGGGGGCGCTGTCGGCCGTATCGCCGCTGGTCGCCCTCGTCGGCGACCGGTGTGTCCGGCCTCGGCATCCCTGTGCGAAGCGTCGTACCCGCTCTCTGTCGTCATCGACAGGCCCCGGAGTCCGTGCCCGAAGAGGCAGGAGGACCCGGTGGCAGACCAGGCCGACATCACCGCCATGCGCCGAGCCGTCGCGCTCGCCGCCCGCGGTCTCGGCTCCACCAGCCCCAACCCGGTCGTCGGCTGCGTCATCCTCGACGCCTCCGGACACCAGGTCGGCGAGGGCTTCCACCAGCGCGCCGGCGGACCGCACGCCGAGATCCACGCCCTGCGCGCCGCCGGCGTCCTCGCCCGCGGCGGCACCGCTTACGTCACCCTCGAACCCTGCAACCACACCGGCCGCACCGGCCCCTGCGCCCAGGCCCTGATCGAGGCCGGGATCAGCCGGGTCGTCTACGCCGTCGGCGACCCGAACCCGCAGGCCACGGGCGGTGCGGACACCCTGCGGGCGGCCGGCGTGGAGGTCTCGGACGGCCTCCTGGCGGACGAGGCCGAGGCGGGCAACATCGCCTGGCTCACCTCCGTACGCCTCGGCCGGCCCTTCGTGCGGTGGAAGTACGCCGCCACCCTCGACGGCCGGATCGCCGCCGCCGACGGCAGCTCCCGCTGGATCACCTCAGCCGAGTCCCGGGCCGACGTCCACCGGCTGCGCGCCGAGGCCGACGCCGTCGTGGTCGGTTCCGGCACCGCCCGCGCCGACGACCCCCATCTGGCGGTACGAGGCATCGAAGGGGCCGTCCAGCCCCTGCGGGTCGTCGTCGACACCGAGGCGAGCGCCGTGAAGCCCGGCGCCCGGGTCCTGGACGACGCGGCGCGCACCGTGATCGCCGTCGCCGAGGACGTCCTCCCGGAGGACACCGCCCATTTCCCCGAGACGTGGCGACTGCCCCGTGCGTCCGGCGGCGGACTCGACATCCCGGAACTCCTCGCGACGCTCCAGCGGCAGGGCGTCCGTTCCGTCCTCCTCGAAGGCGGCCCCACCCTCGCGGGCGCCTTCGTCGCGGCGCGGGCCGTCGACCAGGTCGTCGGCTACCTCGCCCCGGTCCTCCTCGGCGCGGGCCCGAACGCCCTCGCCGACGCCGGAATCACCACCATCACCGACGCGTTGCGGCTCGACGTCAGCGAGACCGTCCCCGTCGGCCCCGACCTTCGTATCACTGCCACCCTCAAGGGAGCCTGAGCGTGTTCACCGGAATCGTCGAAGAACTGGGTGAGGTCACCGCCGTCGAGAAGCTGGAGGACGCCTCCCGCTTCCGTCTGCGCGGCCCCCTGGTCACGGAAGGCGCCAAGCACGGCGACTCCATCGCCGTCAACGGTGTCTGTCTCACGGTCGTCGAGTTCGGCGACGGCGAGTTCACCGCCGATGTGATGGCCGAGACGCTCCTCCGCTCCTCGCTCGGCGCCCTCGGCGTCGGCTCCCGGGTCAACCTGGAGCGGCCCATGGCCGTCGGCGACCGCCTCGGCGGACACATCGTCCAGGGCCACGTCGACGGCACCGGCACCGTCCTGGACCGCACGCCCTCCGAGCACTGGGAGATCGTCAAGGTCGCCCTGCCGGCCCACCTCTCCCGGTACGTCGTCGAGAAGGGCTCGATCACGGTCGACGGCGTCAGCCTCACCGTCGTGGAGGCCGCCGACGACTGGTTCACCATCAGCCTCATCCCCACGACCCTCGCCCTGACCACGCTCGGCATCAAGCGGCCCGGCGACCCGGTCAACCTCGAGGTCGACGTCATCGCCAAGTACGTCGAGCGGCTGCTCGGCGCGGAAGCCAAGGAGAACGCGAAGTGAGCTGGCTCAACTCCGAGGCCTTCAGCGCCTTCGGTCAGCACATCATGTGGTCCGACATGATCGGCAACACGATCGGTCTGATCGCCCTCGCGCTCGGCTGGCGCCGCTCCATCCTCACCTGGCCCGCGCAGCTGCTCTCCGGCGTCATCCTCGTCGGCGCCTACGCCTCCGCCCACCTCAGCGGCGGTGTCGGCAAGCAGCTCCTGGTCATTGCCGTCGCCGCCTGGGGCTGGTGGCAGTGGAACCGCGGCAGGCGGCAGGCCCAGGACGGCTCCATCGCCGTCCGCTTCGCCACCTGGAAGGAGCGCGGCCTGCTCCTCGCCGGCGCCGTCCTCGGCACCCTGGCGGTCGGCGGCCTGTTCACCCTCTACCCGTCGCTCTCCTGGAGCCCCTGGGCCGACGCGTACATCTTCGTCGGCACGCTCGTGGCGATGGTCGCCCAGGCCCGCGGTCTGGTCGAGTTCTGGTTCGCCTGGCTCCTCGTCGACCTGGTCGGCGTGCCCCTCGCCTTCTCCAGCGGCCTCGCCTTCTCCGGCCTGGTCTACGTGATCTACTTCGCCCTCGTCATCTGGGGCATGCGCGACTGGTGGCTCCGGACGCGCACCGACGCCAAGCCCTCCCTGGAAGGAGCCATGTTGTGAGCGACGCGTGCGCGGCCGCCGGGCCGCAGTCGACAATCATGCCCGCACCTCTGCGCCGCGCAGGCGGAGAAGCTCACGAAAGGGATGCAGCATGAGCGCGCTTCCGCTGTGGGACGCCACCGACCTCTCCCTCGACCCCGTCGAGCAGGCCATCCGCGACATCGCCGCCGGCCGTCCCGTCGTCGTCGTCGACGACGAGGACCGCGAGAACGAGGGCGACCTCGTCATCGCCGCCGAGAAGGCCACCCCCGAGATCGTCGCCTTCATGATGACCGAGTGCCGCGGCCTGATCTGCGCCCCCATGGAGGACGAGGAGCTCCAGCGCCTCCAGCTCCCGCAGATGGTCGAGCACAACACCGAGTCGATGCGCACGGCCTTCACCGTCTCCGTCGACGCGGCCCCCGCCCACGGCGTGACCACCGGCATCTCCGCCGCCGACCGCGCCACCACCCTCCAGATGCTGGCGAGCGGCACGTACGAGCCGTCCGACTTCGTCCGCCCCGGCCACATCTTCCCCCTGCGCGCCAAGCCCGGCGGCGTCCTCGTCCGCAACGGCCACACCGAGGCCGCCGTCGACCTCGCCCGCCTCGCGGGCCTGCGGCCGGCCGGCGCGATCGTCGAGATCGCCGGCGAGGACGGCGTGATGCTGCGGCTGCCCGAGCTCGTCCCGTTCGCCCGCAAGCACGGCCTCACGATCATCTCGATCGAGGACCTCGTCGCCTACCGCCGCTCCGCCGAGCCGACGGTCCGCCGCGAGGCCGAGGTCCAGCTGCCGACCGCACACGGCGAGTTCACCGCGTACGGCTACCGCTCGATCGTCGACGGCGTCGAGCACGTCGCCCTCGTCCACGGCGAGATCGGCGACGGTGAGGACGTCCTGGTCCGGGTCCACTCCGAGTGCCTGACCGGCGACATCTTCCACTCGCTGCGCTGCGACTGCGGCCCCCAGCTGCAGGCCTCCATGGACCGGATCACCGAGGACGGCCGCGGCGTCGTGGTCTATCTGCGCGGACACGAGGGCCGCGGCATCGGCCTGCTCTCCAAGCTGCGCGCGTACGAACTCCAGGAACGCGGCCGGGACACCCTCGACGCCAACCTGGAGCTCGGACTGCCGGCCGACGCCCGCGACTACGCCGCCGGGGCGCAGATCCTCGTCGACCTCGGTGTCCGCAGCCTGCGGCTGATGACCAACAACCCCGAGAAGACCGCCGCCCTCACCCGGTACGGCCTGCGGGTCGAGGGCCGCGAGCCCATGCCGGTCCAGGCGGGCGAGCACAACCTCCACTACCTGCGCACCAAGCGGGACCGGATGGGGCACGACCTGCCCTGGCTGGACGGCGCCACCGCCTCCACCTGCGGCAACCAGTAAGTCACCCCGTACCAGCACAGCGAGCAAGGCGAACAAGGAGAGACATGAGCGGCAAGGGCGCACCCGTCCTCAGCGTGAAGAACTGCGGCGACCTGCGGGTCGCGGTCATCGCGGCGCAGTGGCACGAGAAGATCATGGACGGACTCGTCGACGGCGCCCTGCGCGCCCTGCACGAGCTCGGCATCGACGAGCCGACGCTGCTGCGCGTCCCCGGCAGCTTCGAGCTGCCCGTGGTGGCGAAGGTCCTCGCCGGTCGCGGCTACGATGCCATCGTCGCCCTCGGCGTCGTCATCCGCGGCGGAACGCCGCACTTCGAGTACGTGTGCCAGGGCGTCACCCACGGCCTCACCCAGGTCTCGATCGACACCGGCGTACCCGTCGGCTTCGGCGTCCTGACCGTCGACAACGAGGAGCAGGCCCTGGACCGGGCCGGCCTCGAGGGCTCCAGCGAGGACAAGGGCCACGAGGCCGTCACCGCCGCCGTCGCCACCGCGACCACGCTGCGCACGGTCAGCGAACCCTGGCGCTAAGTACGTGACCCTTACCCCGTACTCTTAGGACCATCATGGCGAACAAAACCTTCGAAGAGCTCTTCGCCGAGCTCAAGCTCAAGGCCGAGAACGGCGACCCGGCCACCTCCCGCACCGCGGAACTGGTGGACAAGGGAGTCCATGCCATCGGCAAGAAGGTCGTCGAAGAGGCCGCCGAGGTCTGGATGGCCGCCGAGTACGAGGGCAAGGAAGCCGCCGCCGAGGAGATCTCGCAGCTGCTGTACCACGTCCAGGTGATGATGGTCGCCCGCGGGATCTCGCTCGACGACGTCTACGCCCACCTCTGAGCCCAGCCGCTCACCCCTGAAACTCCCACGCAAAGGAAGCCCACCCCATGCTGCGCATCGCCGTCCCCAACAAGGGTTCCCTCTCCGGACCTGCGTCGGAGATGCTCCATGAGGCCGGCTACCGCCAGCGCAAGGAGTCCAAGGAACTCGTCGTCATCGACCCCGACAACGAGGTCGAGTTCTTCTACCTGCGGCCGAAGGACATCGCGATCTACGTCGCCTCCGGCAAGCTGGACATCGGCATCACCGGCCGTGACCTGCTGCTGGACTCCGGAGCCAACGCGGAGGAGATCCTCCCGCTGAACTTCGGCCGCTCGACGTTCCGCTACGCCACCCGCCCCGGCACCGCGAAGGGCCCCGAGGACTTCGGCGGCATGACCATCGCGACCTCGTACGAGGGAATCGTCGCCAAGCACCTCGCCGACCAGGGCATCGACGCCTCCGTCGTCCACCTGGACGGCGCCGTCGAGACCGCGATCCAGCTGGGCGTCGCCCAGATCATCGCGGACGTCGTCGAGACCGGCACCAGCCTGCGCAACGCCGGCCTGGAGGTCATCGGCGAGCCCATCCTCAAGTCCGAGGCCGTCGTCGTCCGGCGCAACGGCGCCGAGGCGGACCACCCGCAGGTGCAGCAGTTCCTCCGCCGCCTCCAGGGCGTCCTCGTCGCCCGCTCGTACGTGATGATGGACTACGACTGCCGCGCCGAGCACCTGGAGCAGGCGGTCGCGCTCACCCCGGGCCTGGAGTCGCCGACGATCTCGCCCCTGCACAACGAGGGCTGGGTCGCGGTCCGGGCCATGGTCCCGGCCAAGGAGGCGCAGCGGGTCATGGACGACCTGTACGAACTGGGTGCCCGCGCCATCCTGACGACGGCCATCCACGCCTGCCGTCTCTGACGACGACGCCCCAGGCATGAGGCACCAGGCATGAGGCACGAAGGAACCGCGATGTCCGAGTCACCGACGCCCACCCTCCCGGTCACCTTCAGGCCGGGCCGCACCCGCGCGGTCCTGCTGACCGTGGGGGCGGTGATGTTCGCCGTCATCACCGCCGTCGCGCTGATGCTGGAGAAGCTCGGCCCGGGGGAGCGGGCCAGCTTCATCTTCGTCGCGGCCCTCTTCCTCGGCGTCCTCGCGCTGCTCAGCCGCCCCAAGGTCGTCGCCGACGACGACGGCGTCACCGTCGTCAACATCACCCGGACACGCCGACTGGCGTGGGCCGAGATCCTGCGGGTCAACCTGCGGCCGGGCGACCCCTGGGTCTTCCTCGACCTGAGCGACGGCACCAGCATGCCCGCGCTCGGCATCCAGCCCGGAATCGCCAAGCAGCGGGCCATCCGTGACGCCCGCGCCCTGCGCGCCCTCGCCGAGGCGCGCGGCACCGGGCCGGACGCCTGCTGAGCCGAACGTACACCCGCCGAACGACGCCCGTACGTCGCCCATACGGGGCCGACCCCCTGCCCTGCGCCCGGTCGGCGTGATTACTCTGGAGGCGGTGGTGCCGAGCGGCACCACCGCCTCGCATGTGCAGGGCCGCTGCCGCGGCCCGCGGGGCCCCACCCTGCGACCCGAGGAGTGACTCCCTCCAGCAATGGACGGATCGTCCGGTAGTACCCGCGCCGCCCCCTCCACGGAGGCGGCGGCATGATCATCCCGCTTCTGCTGCTCGCCGCGGCCTTTCTCCTGATCCTCGCCAACGGCTTCTTCGTGGCGGCCGAGTTCGGCCTCGTCACCGTGGAACGCGCCGACGCCGAACGGGCCGCGGCCGCCGGCGACCGACGCGCCCGTACGGTGGTCAAGGCGCTGCGCGAGCTGTCCTTCCAGCTCTCCGGCACCCAGCTCGGCATCACCCTCACCTCGCTCGTCGTCGGCATGCTCGCCGAGCCCGCGCTCGCCCGGCTCCTCGGCCCGCCCCTGACCTGGACCGGACTGCCCGAGAGCGTCGTCCCCGGGGTGTCGGTCGTGATCGGGATGCTGCTCGCCTCCGCCGTCCAGATGGTGGTCGGCGAACTCGTGCCCAAGAACTGGGCGGTCTCCCGGCCGCTCCAGGTCGCCCGCTTCGTGGCCGGCCCGCAGCACCTCTTCTCGTCCGTCTTCCGGCCGGTCATCGCCCTGCTCAACCGGGTCGCCAACCGGCTGGTCCGGCTCCTGGGCGTGGAGCCCACCGAGGAACTGGACTCCGTCCGTACCCCCGGTGAGCTGGTCGCCCTGGCCCGGCACTCGGCCCGGGCGGGCGCGCTGGAACAGGACACGGCCGACCTGTTCGTCCGCACCCTGACGCTGGGCGGGCTCACCGCGCAGCACGTCATGACCCCTCGGGTGAAGGTGAGCGCCCTACAGACCGACGCCACCGCGGCCGACGTCCTCAACCTCACCCGGGCGACCGGCCTTTCCCGTTTCCCGGTGTACCGCGAACGCATCGACGAGATCGTCGGCATGGTCCATCTCAAGGACGCGCTCGCCGTGCCCCCGCACGAGCGGCTGCGCACCCCCGTCGGCCGGATCGCCGTCCCGCCGCTGCTCGTGCCCGAGACGCTGCCGGCACAGGCGCTCCTGGAGCGGCTGCGCCGCGAGCAGCCGATCGCCGTCGTCGTCGACGAGTACGGCGGCACCGCCGGGGTCGTCACCCTGGAGGACATGGTGGAGGAGCTCGTCGGCGAGGTCCGCGACGAGCACGACACCGCCGCCGACGAGCGGCCCGAGCTGGCCGCCGTCACCGCCGAGGACGGCAATCCCGCCTGGGACGCCGACGGCTCCTGCCGGGTGCACACCCTGCACCGGATAGGACTCGACGTGCCCGACGGTCCGTACGAGACGGTCGCCGGGCTCGTCGCCGACCTCCTGGGCCGCATCCCGGCGCCCGGGGACCGGGCCGAACTGCCCGGCTGGCGGCTCTCCGTACGGCAGGTGGACCGCTATCGCGCCGAGCGCGTACGGATCGTGCGGACGGCCGAGCTGCCCCTGGTGCCGGAGGCGGTCCGATGAGCCTGCTCCCTCTGCTGTTCGCCGTCCTTCTCGTGGTGGCCAACGGCTTCTTCGTCGGCGCCGAGTTCGCGCTGGTCTCGGTACGCCGCAGCCAGATCGAGCCGCTCGACGGCACCCGGGCCCGCCAGGTGCTGTACGGCCTGGAGAATCTGCCGCAGATGATGGCGGCGGCACAGTTCGGCATCACCGTCTGCTCGTTGACGCTCGGCGCGGTCGCCGAGCCGACGGTGGCACGTCTCCTCGAACCGGTCTTCCACGCCGTACGGGTGCCGGAGGGCCTGATCCATCCGCTCGGGTACGTCGTGGCTCTCGCCGTGGTCGTCTTCCTCCATCTCGTCATCGGCGAGATGGTGCCGAAGAACCTCGCGATGGCGGCCCCGGAGCGGACGGCGCTCTGGCTCGGCCCCGCCCTGGTCGGGTTCGCCCGGATCTGCCGGCCGGTGACCACCGCGCTGGGCGCCTGCTCCCGGCTGGTGCTGCGCGCCTTCAAGGTGGAGCCCAAGGACGAGGTGGAGGCGGTCTTCACCAGCGTCCAGCTCGGACGCCTGGTGGAGGACGCCGGTCAGGCCGGACTGCTCGACCCGGGCGAACAGGAGCGCCTGGAGGACGCCCTCGAACTGGGCAGCCGCCCGGTGACGGACGTGCTCATAGGCCCGGCGGCGCTGGTGACGGTCACCCCGGCCGTCACCCCGCGCGAGATCGAGGAGCTGACCGTCCGCACCGGCTACTCGCGGTTCCCGGTGTGCGCCGAGGGGCGCGGGACGTACATGGGGTTCGTGCACGTCAAGGACGTCCTGGACCTGGAGGAGCGCGAGCGGGCGGTGCCGCAGCACATCTGGCGCCCCATGGCGACGCTCCGCGCCGAGCTGCCGCTCGACGACGCCCTGACCGTGATGCGCCGGGCGGCGACCCATCTCGCCCAGGTGGCGGACGGCTCGGGCCGCGTTCTCGGCCTGGTCGCCCTGGAGGACGTCCTGGAGATGCTGGTCGGCGAGGTCCGCGACCCGTCCCACCGCGCGCCCGCCCCCGCACCCGCCGACCCCGCGCGCCGTGCGCCCGCGGCCCGGCCGGCCACGGATCCCCGACCCGAGCAACCGGCGGGGGTGCTGGCCGGCTGAGCCGCCTGACCCGGGAGGGTCTGGGCGCGGCTGGGCGGGGCCAGGGTGCCCGCCCCGCGGCCGTGTCACCGGCCCGGCGGGGCCAGGGCGCCGGCCCCGCGGCCGTGTCACAGGCCCGGTGGCTCCTGGGAGCCCCGCCCCGAGGGGCCGCGGCCCGAGAGGACCTCGCCGTACGCCTGCATCAGGTCGGCCAGCCGGAGCGTGGCCAGGTCCTCGCGGGTCGGGGTGCCGGGGTAGCCGGAGAGACGGAGGTCGCGGTAGGCGCAGGACTTCTCGTACAGCGTCCGCAGGAAGCGGCCGTTGCCCAGCTCGTCGATCCAGCCCTGGTCGACGACATGGCCGCTGATCGAGCGCAGCTCGTCCAGCGCCTCCTCGTCCCAGCCGTCCCCGTTCGCCGCCGCCAGGACCTCGCCGATCGCGGTGAGTTCCAGGGGGCGGTACGAGGGGAAGTCCACCCGGGTCGTGAAGCGGGAGGAGAGCCCGGGGTTGGTGGCGAGCAGCCGGTCCATGCCCTCGGGGTAACCGGCCAGGATCACCACCAGGTGGTCCCGGTTGTCCTCCGCCCGCTTCAGCAGCACCTGAAGCGCCTCGTCGCCGTACGCGTCGCCCTTGCTGTAGCCGGTGTTGGAGAGCGAGTACGCCTCGTCGACGAAGAGGACCCCGCCGACCGCCGAGTCGATCAGCTCGTTCGCCTTGACCGCGGTCTGTCCGAGGAACTCCCCGACGAGGTCCGCCCGCTGGGCCTCCACGAGGTGATCGCCGCCGAGCAGGCCGAGGGCGTAGAAGACCCGGCCCAGGATCCGGGCGACGGTGGTCTTCCCGGTGCCGGAGGGGCCGGAGAAGACAAAGTGACGTTTCGGCGGCTGTACGGGCAGGCCCTGCCCGGCTCGTAGCCGGGCCATCTCCAGCTGCGCCGACAACGCCTTGACCTGCCGCTTCACCGGCTCCATCCCGACCATGCGCTCCAGCTCGGCGAGCGCCTCGGCGAGCAGGGCCGGGTCGGTCGGGCTGGCGGGGAACCGTGGGGGCGCCGGCTGAGGCGGGAGCGACGCCTTCTGCCGTACGACGTCGGGCGGCTCGGGCGGGCCGACCGGAGCGGCGGGCGGCGGGGGCTCCGTGTCCAGCCGCACGCCGTCGGTCACCGGGTTCTCGGGATCGCCCTGGGTCCCGCCCGCCGCGTCCTGGCCGAGACCGCCGAGGGTGACCGAGGCCAGCCCGGCGGGGTCGTCCGTCCCCTCGAAGCCGTCGTACTCGGTGATCGCCGCCAGGCGGGCGGCCGTGTCCATGAACGCCGGGTCGATGCGGTGCACCGCCCGGTAGAGCGGAAGCGCGGCGGCGCTGCGCCCGGTTCCCTCGTGCGCCCTGGCCAGCCAGTAGCGCAGCTCCTTGCGCTGCGGCTGCTCGCTGCGGCAGCGCATCAGGGCCGCCGAGAGCAGCGGTTCGGCCTGGCTGTACATCTCCAGACGGACCCGGGCCATCCCGCCGAAGAGACCCGCCTCGATCCCGAGCAGCGGATCGTCCACCAGCGTCTCGGTGTGCCGGACCAACTGGTCCCAGTCCTTGACCAGGTAGGACCGGCAGGCGTGCAGAAAACGCACCTGGGGATCGGTGTCGACCGGGGGAAGGCCCGCGAGCGCCCGGTCCAGCTCGGGCACATGGCGTCCGTCCAGCCAGTGCGAGGCGTGGGCGAGGAGCAGGTCCCGCGGGGTCTCCAGGACGGGCTGCACCCACCAGCCCAGCCAGTACCAGGAGTTCAGGGTGCGGCGGTGGCGGGCCCGCTGTTCGCCGAACCGGTCGCGGTTGCGGTACATCCGCAGCAGCGCCGTGGTGGTGTCCACCCGCAGCGCGTGCAGCCCGAGCCAGCCGTCCGCCATCCCGGGATCGATGCGTACCGCCGTCCGGAATTCTTCCTCCGCCTGCGGATAGGCGCCCATCGTGTAGGCGTCGACTCCGCGCAGCCAGGCGAGCTCGGCCGGGGCCTGTCCGCCCTGAGTGCCGATGTCCATCGGGTCCCCCACAACACGTGCCCCCGTTGCCGTCCCGGCGGGCGGACGCCCGCCGGAAGCCGTACACAACCGCCTTCTCGCGGACGGGATTTGACCGCACCGAGGGGCATCGTACCTGCGCAGAGGGGGCGCGACGTAGGAGAAGCGCATGATCCGGTGGCGGTGACCCTGGGTGAGCACAGCGCCTTGACGGCCGACCGGAGAACGGGATGATCAGGGCAGAACGAAGCCCCCGATCACGGGGGAACAACCGGGGGCTTCGTGTCCGCGGCGGCTCCGAAAAGCCGCACATTGAGAACGTAAGACCTGTACGCCCCTGGGGTCAAGCCGAGTTGAGGCACTTGCGGAAGCCGGTTTCCGGCTACTCAGTTCACCGACCGAGCGCGGTCACGGTGCGTGATGATCTGGTTCGGGCCTGCTGTCACTGAGGGCCCAGGAAGCCATTCATAACCCTCCTGACACTCCCGTACCAAGGTGTCGGCGAAGGGCCGCGAAGGGTCCTCGTCGAAATGGCGAGTCTCCGCCACCGTCCAGCCGTCCCAGAAGGCCGACAGGGCCGGTCCGTCCCGGTGCCGGCCCCGCGACCAGGACTCCTCGGGCCCCCGGTCCATCCACAGCAGCGCGGCGAGACACGGCCGCAGCGCGCGCCGGCCCGCTCCGACGCCCTCGATGAGGACGACCGGCGCCGGGGGCAGTGCGCGCGGCGGACCGAAGGCCCGCAGATTCCAGTCGTACGGGTGATACAGCGCGGCTTCACCCCGCGAGAGCGGCTCGATCACCTGGTCCCGCATCCGCTCCGTCCAGGCGAAGAGCTCCTCGTGCGTGGCGAGGTCGTCGAGGTGCAGGACGGGCGCCGTCAGCCGCGCGGCGAGCCGGCCGGCGAAGGTCGACTTGCCGGAGCCCGCGTGCCCGTCGACCGCGATCAGCCGCACCGGCCCGCAGGACGGCGGCAGGCGGCGCAGCTCGGAGGCGGCGCGGTCGAGGGAGTGCATGACGTCAGCCTAGGTCGTCTCGGTAGCCGCAGGTCAAGCGCCTGCCCCCGTCACCGGTCTCGACCAATATTGGTCGGTCGACGCGGGGCGAATCGCTGGCAGAAGCGCTTCACGAGCCGCGATAGTGGTCCCCGCGCGCACCCGCACGGCACCACCCGGCCCGCGCACCCGCAGCCCCGTTCGTTCGCCACCACCGCTCTCGACTGGGGGTCACCGCCCATGACCAGCTCCACCCCGCGCAGAACCGTTCTCGCCGCGGCCCTCGCGGCCGCCGCCGGTACGGCCGCGGCCTCCGCGGCACCGGCGGCCGCCCTGGTCCGCGACAACCCGGACACGGCCCACGCCCTCGCGCCCGCACTCGTGGACAACCGTTTCTGGACCTCGTACACCGACTGGCGCTCCGGCAGCGCCGTGGGCACCCGGCCCGTCGCCGGCCACCGCCCCGGCCTGGTGATCGCGGCGCCCGCCGGCCGCACCGACTACACCGACCCGCACACCGGCCGGACCTCCGCCTGGGAGTACGCGAGCTGGACCTCCCCGGTCCACACCTCCACCGTCCCCGCCACCGAGGTCATCGCCTCCTGGAACGCCGACACCCCGCCCGGCACCTGGATCCAGATCGAGCTGCGCGGCATGTACAACGACGCCACGGCCACCCCCTGGTTCGTGATGGGCCGTTGGGCCTCAGGAGACGGGGACGGCGACATCCGGCGCACCTCGGTCGACGACCAGAGCGACGGCAGGAGCTCCGTCTGGACCGACACCTTCGCCGTGGACGACGCCGCGAGCGGGCTGCGCCTGGCCTCGTACCAGCTCAGGCTGACGCTCCACCGGACCCCTGGCACCACGTCCACCCCCACGGTGTGGCGGCTCGGCGCGATGGCGTCCGACATCCCGGACCGGTTCACCGTCCCCGCCTCCGTGCCCGGACTCGTCCGCGAGCTGGCCGTCCCGCGCTACTCCCAGAACACCCACGTCGGCCAGTACCCGGAGTACGACAACGGCGGCGAGGCATGGTGCAGCCCGACGTCCTCGCAGATGATCGTCGAGTACTGGGGGCGCCGCCCGAGCGCGGAGGACCTGGCCTGGGTGAACCCGGCCTTCGCCGACCCCCAGGTCTGCCACGCGGCCCGCTTCACCTTCGACTACCAGTACGAGGGGTGCGGCAACTGGCCCTTCAACGCCGCCTACGCCGCCACCTACCCGGACATGAACGCCGTGGTCACCCGGCTGCGCTCGCTCACCGATCTGGAGACCCTGATCCGGGCGGGCATCCCGGCCATCACCTCGCAGTCCTTCCGCAAGGAGGAGCTGACCGGAGCCGGGTACGGCACCGCCGGCCACCTCATGACCGTCATCGGCTTCACCGCGGACGGCGACGTGATCGCCAACGACCCCGCCTCACCCGGCAACGAGGCCGTGCGCCGCGTCTACCGGCGGCGCGAGTGGGAGAACATCTGGCTCCGGACCAAGCGCTACAACGCGAGCGGCAAAGTGGTCTCCGGCACAGGAGGGGTGTGTTACCTCTACTTCCCGGACCGCCCGACCCCCGCCCAGCGCAAGGCATTGGCGGCGGTCGGCATCCGCTGACCGGCGTCTTCGGCCCCGGGGGCCGTGATGAACGTCTCTACCCCGGGGCCGCCGTCGCCGGCACGGTGGTGGCCATGACCGCCACCACCCACTCCGCCGCCCGCACCCGCGCCCGTACCGGCGGCCCCGAGGACAACGGACCCAAACTGCTCGAGCACATCCTGGGCTGGACCCTGGTCGTCGTGCTCGCCATGTTCGTCACGCAGGTCGGGCTGATGTGACGGTCTCCTCAGGCCCGGCGGCAGGGACGGGCGACGGCGTCCGACCGGGTCGACGGGAGCGGGAAGGGCGTGGACGGTGCGGGCCCCGGTCGTGTGACCCGGGCCCGCCGAATGGGCATACTCCCTCCGCCACGGGCGCCGGGCGCCCCCTCGCGTGATCCGCCCGGGGGAGCATCGGCGCAGACCGACCGACGGCAGTGCGTCGCCCGACCCTGGCCCGCGCCGCCGCAGCCCCCGACAGGGAGGAGTGCGCCGCCATGCCCGACCGCGCCCCGCAGACGGTGGACCGCAGGCTGCCCACGGAGGAGGCCGGGGATCTGCTCGCCCTGGTCCGTGAGATCGCCGAGCGGGAGATCGCGCCCCGCGCCGCCGAGGAGGAGCACGCGGGCCACTTCCCCCGTGAGCTCTTCTCGCTGCTCTCCGCCTCCGGGCTGCTCGGCCTTCCCTACGACTCGGAGTACGGCGGCGGCGACCAGCCCTACGCCGTCTACCTCCAGGTTCTCGAGGAACTCGCCGCCGCCCGGCTCACCGTCGGCCTCGGCGTCAGCGTCCACACCCTGTCCTGCCACGCCCTCGCCGGTTTCGGTACGAAGGAGCAGCGGGCCGCCCATCTGCCCGCCATGCTCGGCGGCGGCCTCCTCGGCGCGTACTGCCTCTCGGAACCGGCCTCCGGCTCCGACGCGGCCTCGCTGCGGACGAAGGCGGTCCGGGACGGCGACGCATGGGTGCTCACCGGCACCAAGGCGTGGATCACCCATGGCGGGATCGCCGACTTCTGCACGGTCATGGCCCGCACCGGAGGCGAGGGGCCCAAGGGCATCACGGCGTTCCTGGTGCCCGGGGACGCCGAGGGGCTGAGCGCCGCGGCGCCCGAACGGAAGATGGGCATGAAGGGCTCGCCCACCGCCCAGCTGCACTTCGACGGGGTGCGGATCCCCGACGCGCGCCGGATCGGCGAGGAGGGGCAGGGGTTCGCCATCGCGCTGTCCGCCCTGGATTCCGGCCGTCTCGGGATCGCGGCCTGTGCGGTGGGGCTCGCCCAGGCGGCGCTCGACGAGGCCGTCGCGTACGCCCGTGAGCGACGGCAGTTCGGCCGGCCGATCGCCGACTTCCAGGGGCTCCGCTTCCTGCTCGCCGACATGGCGACCCGGATCGAGGCGGGCCGGGCGCTGTACCTGGAGGCGGCGCGGCTGCGCGACGAGGGCCGGCCGTTCGGACGGCAGGCCGCGATGGCGAAGCTGTTCTGCACGGACGCGGCGATGGGCATCAGCACGGACGCGGTCCAGGTCCTCGGCGGCTACGGCTACACCGCGGACTTCCCGGTGGAGCGCTACATGCGGGAGGCGAAGATGCTGCAGATCGTCGAGGGGACCAATCAGATCCAGCGGATGGTCATCGCGCGTCACCTTGTCGGACCAGAGTCCCGCTGACACCGCTCACGCGCACCGTGCGGTCGGCCCAGACCGGCGCGGCTGCCAGCCGGTTCCACTCCTGGTCGTTGCGGCCCGGGAGGGTCCGGCCGTGACTGGCCCACTGGCGGAGCAGCGCCTGGTAGATCGGCGGGTCGGTGAGGTGCGGACCCGGGTGGGGAACCACGTGCGGAGCCGCGCGCGGAACCGATTCTTCAAGGCGCGGCTCGGCGAGCCGCCGTCTTCCGTAGGTGCTCGGGGCGGTGTGCACAGACGTCATGACCGGCCCAACGCGACCGGTCCGGCCGGGGTCACCGCCGGACCGATTCGAGCGGCAGTTCGGGGATTACCCGGCGTTTCCCGAATGAGGTCGGCCGCGCCAGGCTCTGGCCCCGCGAAAACTCATGACGCACGGTCAACTCACGTTCGGTGACCAGGAAGACAGAACTCTCAGGCCGCGCGCCGCATCTGCGACGCCTTGATCGGACGCGAGCCGGGACCGCCGACGTGCGAGAAGGGCTGCGTCCGCCAGTCGAGCCCCTGAGGGAGCGTCAGCAGCAGCGCGGTGTCCTGCTCCAGGACCTCCAGGGTCTCGTCGGCGGGGCGCGCCTCGGACGCGGCACGGCCGGTGCCGGGGCAGACCGTGAGGACGAACGGGTTCCACGGAGTCGGGCACAGCGCGTGCTCCGGCAGCTCGTCCTCGTCCGCGAGCAGCGCGATCGGCTGCACACAGTCCGGGCAGATGACCCGGTACATCTCAAAGGTGTCGTACGCGTCGAGCTCGTCGGGCGTCTCGACCGAATCAACAGGCTCCTGCATGGAGAATCTCCCCCTCGGGTGGGTCGACCAAGTACGTATGGCCTCGACCACAGCAAGCAATTCCCATACGGCCCGCCGCATAATCGTGAGGGCCGGTCCGAGCCGGTCCGCAAACCTGTGGCGTTCGTCACATGCCTGTCGCAGGTGCCGCGCGGATGGCCATAGCCGCTCATACCGCCGACCGGCGACTGTGCCGATGACCTCCCGGGGCAATAGGTTGACCGCATGGAGGAGCTGGATCGTCAGATCGTGGAGTTGCTCGTCAGGGACGGGCGCATGAGCTACACCGACCTGGGCAAGGCCACGGGCCTGTCCACCTCGGCCGTACATCAGCGCGTCCGCCGCCTGGAGCAGCGCGGGGTCATCCGCGGCTATGCCGCCGTCGTCGACCCGGAGGCCGTCGGTCTGCCGCTGACCGCCTTCATCTCGGTGAAACCCTTCGATCCCAGCGCCCCCGACGACACCCCGGACCGGCTCGCCGACATCCCCGAGATCGAGGCCTGTCACAGCGTCGCGGGCGAGGAGAACTACATCCTCAAGGTGCGCGTCGCCACCCCCCTGGAGCTGGAGCACCTGCTCAGCCGCATCCGCTCCCAGGCCGGCGTCTCCAGCCGTACGACGGTCGTCCTGTCCACCCCGTACGAAGCCAGGCCGCCACGTATCTAACCTGGTCACCATGACCGAGAGCCTGTCGAAGACCGAACACCGCACCGTGCTGCTGCGCGGTGGAGAAGTGCACAGCCCCGCCGACCCCTTCGCCACCGCCATGGTGGTCGAGCGTGGCCACGTCGCCTGGGTGGGCTCGGAGGGCGCGGCCGACGCCTTCGCCTCCGGCGTCGACGAGGTGATCGACCTCGAAGGCGCCCTGGTCACGCCCGCGTTCGTCGACGCGCACGTGCACACCACCGCCACCGGTCTCGCGCTGACCGGCCTCGACCTCTCCGCCGCCGCCTCGCTCGCCGAGGCGGCGGAGATGATCCGCGCCCACGCCGTCGCCCGCCCCGACGACCGGATCCTGATCGGGCACGGGTGGGACGCCGCCCGCTGGCCCGAGCGCCGTGCGCCGCGCCGTGAGGAACTGGACGAGCTCACCGGCGGCCGCCCCCTCTACCTCACTCGTATCGACGTCCACTCGGCCGTCGTCACCACCGCGCTGCTCGACCTCGTGCCCGGCATCCGCGCGCTCACCGGCTTCCGCGCGGACGAACCGCTGACCGGCGACGCGCACCACGCCGTCCGCGCCGCCGCCTACGCCGCCGTCTCCCCGGGGCAGCGCACCGAGGCCCAGCGAGCGGCCCGCGCCCGCGCCGCATCGCTCGGCATCGGCACCCTCCACGAGTGCGGCGGCCCCGAGATCTCCTCCGAGGACGACTTCACCGGACTGCTCGACCTCGCCCGTGAGGAAGCGGGTCCGCGCGTCGTCGGCTACTGGGCCGACCTCGACATCGAACGGGCCCGCGCCCTCGGCGCCGTCGGCGCGGCCGGCGACCTGTTCGCCGACGGCTCCCTCGGCTCCCACACCGCCTGCCTC
Organism: Streptomyces sp. NPDC006551; assembly: GCF_040611675.1. NCBI lineage: Bacteria > Bacillati > Actinomycetota > Actinomycetes > Kitasatosporales > Streptomycetaceae > Streptomyces > Streptomyces sp. NPDC006551. Next base: position 8,072 of record NZ_JBEXOT010000040.1, on the reverse strand, counting down.
CACGACCCCTACGCCGACCTGGCCGCCGCGCACACCGGGGTCGCCCACCTGGACGCGGCGACGGTCGCCGCCCATGTCGTCGCCTGTACCGAGGCGGGGCTCCAGGCCGGTTTCCACGCCATCGGCGACGCCGCCCTGACGGCCGTCGTCGACGGTGTGCGCGCCGCGTCCGAGAAGCTCGGCCTCGGCAGGATCCGCGCGGCCCGGCACCGCGTCGAGCACGCCGAGATGCTCACGCCCGAGACGATCGCCGCCTTCGCCGAACTCGGTCTCACCGCCTCGGTGCAGCCCGCCTTCGACGCGGCCTGGGGCGGCGAGCGGGGCATGTACGCCGAACGCCTCGGCGCCGAGCGGGCCCGCACCCTCAACCCGTACGCCGCCATGCTCCGGTCCGGGGTGCCGCTGGCCTTCGGCTCGGACAGTCCGGTCACCCCGCTGGATCCCTGGGGCACCGTCCGGGCCGCCGCCTTCCACCGCACCCCCGAGCACCGGATCTCCGTCCGGGCCGCCTTCACCGCCCACACCCGGGGCGGCTGGCGGGCCGTCGGCCGCGACGACGCCGGCACCCTCGTCCCCGGCGCCCCCGCCGACTACGCGGTCTGGCGCACCGGCGAACTCGTGGTCCAGGCCCCCGACGACCGGGTGGCCCGCTGGTCGACCGACCCGCGCTCCGGCACGCCCGGACTGCCCGATCTGACCCCCGGCGGCGAGCTCCCCGTCTGCCTGCGGACGGTGGTCCTGGGGCAAACGGTCTTCGAGCGGCCGAACGAGTGACGCAGGGATATTCCGTACCACCGATCGATGATCCTCCCGCTCGTCCACGACCTGCGGATCTTCCCCGCTGACCTGGCGGTATCCGGCGTTCCCGCAGGTCAAACGAGTATTGACAGCCAACCGCCACCGGCGGGTAGGTTCGGCGGGTCCACCACAGGACATCCGACCGGTTTCGAACCTCCACGCAGTCGTCGAACGCCGCTGGGTCAGGGGATGGTGTGCCGCACCGGCTCACCAGCACCGCGAACCAGGTTCAGCGCCCGCGCCTCGGGGGCGAGGGAAGGTTTTTTCCGGCGGAGGGTGGGATCCGGGTGGGGCCCGGACGTTCAGTAGACAACGGCTCTCGGTCGACCCGCAGCCAGCGGGTCCCAGGTCGGCCCGAAGGACACCGGGCCCCGATCCGCAGCGCGGTCCCGTGGTGGCGTCGCGTGACGCTCCCCGCCCCCGACGAGTCCGGTAGCCGGAGCCGCGACCGGGGCTCGCTATGGTGGGAGCTCGCGTATGTATCCGAAGGGGCAGCAGTGAACGACGGTGGCCAGAGGCGTTACGGCCCGCTCGGCAGAGCCTTGGTGATCATTCCGACCTACAACGAGGCGGAGAACATCAAGCCGATCGTCTCGCGGGTACGGGAAGCCGTACCGGAGGCGCACGTCCTCGTGGCCGACGACAACAGCCCCGACGGAACGGGCAAGTTCGCGGACGAGCTCGCCGCGGAGGACGACCACGTCCACGTCCTGCACCGCAAGGGCAAGGAGGGCCTCGGCGCCGCCTACCTCGCCGGCTTCCGCTGGGGGATCGAGAACGGCTACGGCGTCCTCGTCGAGATGGACGCCGACGGCTCCCACCAGCCCGAGGAGCTGCCCCGGCTGCTGACCGCGCTCAAGGGCGCCGATCTGGTCCTCGGCTCCCGCTGGGTGCCCGGCGGCCGGATCGTGAACTGGCCCAAGTCCCGCGAGTTCATCTCCCGGGGCGGCAGCCTCTACTCCCGCGTCATGCTCGACGTCCCGATCCGTGACGTCACCGGCGGCTACCGCGCCTTCCGCAAGGAGACCCTGGAGGGCCTGGGTCTCGACGACGTCGCCTCGGCCGGCTACTGCTTCCAGGTCGACCTGGCCCGCCGTGCCGTCGCCGCCGGATTCCATGTCGTCGAGGTGCCCATCACCTTCGTGGAGCGCGAGGTCGGCGACTCCAAGATGAGCAAGGACATCCTCGTCGAGGCGCTGTGGCGGGTCACCGGCTGGGGCCTGACGGCCCGCGCGAACAAGGTCGGCAAGCTGCTCGGCCGCAAGTCCGCGCACTGATCCGTCCTTTACGACGTTCCTGCGGGGCGCCAGGCACACTGGGGACCATGACGACAGGCGCACCGCCCCCTCTCGCCCCCAAGCGCTCCCGCGCGCGTACGTTCCTCCCGTTGGCCCTCGCCGCCTGGCTGGTCCTGGAGACCTGGCTGCTCACGGTGGTGGCCGGAGCGGCCGGCGGACTGACCGTCCTCGGCCTCCTGGTCGGCGGCGCCGTCCTCGGCGCCGTGGTGATCAAGCGGGCGGGACGGCGTGCCTTCAAGAACCTCACCGAGACCTTCGAGCGGGCCCAGGCGGCGGCCCGCACCGGCGAGACCCCCACCGCCGCCGACCGGGTCGGCGCGGAGGACCGCAACGGCTTCCTGATGCTCGGCGGTCTGCTGCTGATGCTGCCGGGGCTCGTCTCCGACGTGGCCGGGCTGCTGCTGCTCGCGCCGCCGGTCCGCTCGCTGCTCGGGCGGTATGCCGAGAAGGCCGTGGAGCGCCGGATGAGCGTCGCGCCCACCGGAAGCCTCCAGGACGCCTTCCAGCAGGCCCGCATTCACCGCCCGGACGGCAAGGTCGTCCAGGGTGAGGTCATCCGCGAGGGCGCTCCTGGGAGCGACGCTCGGCGGGCCGACGGGCCCCGCCCTCCGCTGACGCCCTGAGAGCCCGTCGAAGAGGTCCCGGCCCTCGGAGACAGCCCGGACAGCGCGAGAACGCCGCGGGGCCCGGTACACGGATCGTGTACCGGGCCCCGCGGCGTCGCTTCAGGCCGTGCCGTCCGCCTATGCGGACTTGCGGCTGTCCCGCGGATGGACGGCGATGTTCATGGCGCCGGAACGCAGGACCGCCAGCCTCTCGGCCAGCACCTCCTCCAGCTCCTCACGCGTGCGCCGCTCCATCAGCATGTCCCAGTGCGTACGCGCCGGCTTGCCCTTCTTCTCCTCGGGGCCGTCCCCGTCCACCAGAAGTGCCTGGCTTCCGCAGACCTTGCACTCCCACTCCGGCGGAATTTCCGCTTCCACCGAGAAGGGCATCTCAAAACGATGGCCCTTCTCGCATGCGTACTCCACGGCCTGGCGCGGGGCCAGATCGATGCCGCGGTCGGTCTCGTAGCTGGTCACCACGAGGCGCGTGCCGCGAAGAGCTCGCTCACTCATGAATCGTGCCTCCCGGGCTTGTCGCCCACAGGACAGGTGTCGCTGTCGTCGTCATCCGGTCAACGTCCGGTCGGCGGTAAAGATTCCCGTTCCGGGTCATGCGTCGCCCGTCGTGCCGCCCCTTGTTCTACCCACCAGTGCCCGATTTGTCACATCTGGCATCAGATGTCACCCAGCGTCTTCCCTAAAGCAGCGCGCAGTAACGGTCCGCCTGGCAGGCCAAAGGCGTACACTACCGGCCTTTCACTTCCGCGTCTAAATCCGCTCCGGAACCGGGTTGCCCGCCGCGGCCACGGCACGCCGTACCGGTACCCGCGCGAGCAGGACGAAACCTACCGCGAAGAAGATCACCAGGGAGATGATGGCATCGCGGTAACTGCCGGTCAGCTGATACGCGAGACCGAACACCAGCGGCCCCAGCCAGCTCAGACCCCGGTCGCTCATCTCGTAGGCCGAAAAGTACTCCGCCTCCTTGCCGCGCGGCACCAGATGGGAGAAGAGCGAGCGTGAGAGCGCCTGGCTGCCGCCGAGGACGAGACCGATCGCCGCCGCCAGACAGAAGAACGCCACCGGCGCGCCGGCCGGCAGGAAGTACCCGGCCGCCAGGATCAGCGTCCAGACGGCCAGGGAGGCCAGGATCGTGCGCTTGGCCCCGTACGAACGCGCCATCCGCCCCATGCCGAGGGCGCCCGCGACGGCGAGTACCTGGACCAGGAGCACCGCGGTGATCAGTGTCGTCTGCTCCAGGCCCAGCTCCTCCGAGCCGTAGATCGACGCCTGCGAGATCACCGTCTGCACCCCGTCGTTGTAGACGAGGTACGCCAGCAGGAACGAGAGCGTCAGCGGATGGCGCCGCATGTCCCTCAGCGTCGCCATCAACTGCCGCCAGCCACCGCCGACGGCCCCCTCGCCACCGGCGTCGCGCACCCGGCGGTCCCGGAGCCTGCGCAGCGGTACCAGGGTGAAGGCGCCCCACCACAGCCCGGCCGACGCCAGACAGATCCGTACCGCCGTCCCCTCCGACAGCCCGAAGGAGTCGTGACCCGAGTACAGGACCAGATTGAGGACCAGGACCAGGGCCCCCGACGTATAGCCGAAGGCCCAGCCCCGCGAGGAGACCGCGTCCCGCTCGTCCGGCTCGGCGATCTGCGGCAGATAGGCGTTGTAGAGCACCATCGAGACGGCGAGCGAGGCGTTCGCGACGATCAGCAGGAACGCGCCGAGGAGATACCGGTCGCCGTCCAGGAAGAACATGCCCGTGGTGGCCGCCGCGCCCAGATAGGCCGAGACGGCGAGCAGCGGCTTCTTCCGGCCCGTACGGTCCGCGGCCGCGCCCACGAGCGGCATCACGCACACCGCCACCACGATCGAGGCGGAGACGGCGTAGGCGAACAGCGAACCCGCCCGGACCGGGATTCCCAGCGGGTGGACGAAGCCCTCCGCGTCCGCCGCCGCCTTGGCGACCGAGGTCAGATAGGGGCCGAGGAACACGGTGAGCACGCTGGTCGAGTAGACCGAGCAGGCGAAGTCGTAGAAGTACCAGCCGCGTTGTTCGCGCTTGCGGTCGGCGGGATCGGCGGTGTGCTCCTCCGGCTCGGCAGTGTTGGCGGTCAAGGCCGCGGCCCCCTCGTTCGTCCCCGTGGCGGGACGCGCGCTCAGACCCACGCCCCCCGGTCGGTGAGCACCGCGCGCAGCGTCTCCAGATGATCGGTCATGATGCCATCCACCCCCAGGTCGAGGAGAGAGTTCATCCGCTCCGGATCGTTGACGGTCCAGACGTGCACCTGGAGACCGCGCGCGTGCGCCTCCCGGACGAAACGCCGGTCCACCACGGGAATCCCTCCCTGGCTCTCCGGCACCTGCGCGGCGACCGCGCCCGCGCGCAGCGCCGCGGGGATGCCGAAGGACCGCAGCCGCAGCCCGAGCACGCCCTTCACTCCGTACGAGGTGGCGAGCCGCGGCCCCGCCAGGCGCTGCGCCCTGGCCACCCGCGCCTCGGTGAAGGAGCCCACGCACACCCGGTCCCAGGCACCCGTCCGCTCGATCAGGTCGACCAGCGGCGCCAGCGACGACTCCGCCTTCAGGTCCACGTTCCAGCGGGCCTCGGGGAACTCGTCGAGGAGCTCCTCGAAGAGCGCGAGCGGCTCCTCGCCGGCCACCCGCGCCTCCCGGACCGCGTCCCACGGCAGATCGCGGATCCGGCCGGTCGCGTCCGTGACCCGGTCGAGCGTCGCGTCGTGGAAGGCGACCAACGCGCCGTCCGAGGTGGTGTGCACATCGGTCTCGAAGTAGCGGTAACCGGCCGCCGCGGCCCGTCGGAAAGCGGCCGCGGTGTTCTCCAGTCCGTCCGCCGAGCCGCCGCGGTGGGCGAACGGGATGGGCGACGGGTGGTCGAGATAGGGGTGGCGTACGCGAGTCACCGCCGCAGTATGGCCTGCTCCGGTGTCCCGGAGGCGACCACGGTGCTGCTCACGTTCTGCTCGGGGATGGCGAACCGGCGCAGGAAGAACTGGGCGAGGGGGCCGATGGACAGCGCGTACAGCACCGTGCCGACCCCGACCGAGCCGCCGAGCAGGAAGCCGGAGGCGACGACGGCGACCTCCAGCGCCGTACGCACCAGACGGATCGAACGGCCGGTGAGCCGGTGCAGACCGGTCATCAGTCCGTCACGCGGACCGGGGCCGAAGCGGGCGGCGATGTAGAGCCCCGTCGCCATGCCGTTGAGGACGATGCCGAGGATCATCAGCGGGATCTGCCCCGCCGGGCCGTGGACGTCGGGGACGAGCGCCAGGGTGCCGTCCATCGCCACCCCGATCACGAAGACGTTCGAGACGGTGCCCAGCCCCGGCTTCTGCCGGATAGGGATCCACAGCAGCAGCACGATCGCGCCGACGACGATCGACACCACTCCGATGGTCAGCCCGGTCCTCTCCGCGAGGCCCTGGTGGAGCACTCCCCAGGGCTCAAGGCCGAGCCCGCCGCGCACCAGGAGCGCCGAGCTGATCCCGTACAGAGCCAGTCCGGCGTACAGCTGCGCGAGCCGGCGGGTGAGGTGCCGGCCGCGCAGGCCCGTGGCGAAGGTCGTGATGGACAAGCGAGTGCCCCCTGTGAGGTGATGGTGGACTGACCCATGACACTCTGTGGCGGGGGATCGGATACCAACCATGGCCAATTCGAGGAAGGTGGACTGGATTCCATGGCTCAGTGGACTTCGGCGGTCGGGCCGGCCCAGTTGGCCCGTCAGCTTCAGGCGCAGCAGCCCCGTCCCGCCGGACCGGGGACGCGCAAGCCGCCCGCCTACCGCGCGCTGGCCGACGGCATCCGCCTCCTCGTGCTGGAGGGCCGGGTCCCGGTGGCCGCGCGGCTGCCCGCCGAGCGGGAGCTGGCGCTGGCGCTGACCGTGAGCCGTACGACGGTGGCGGCGGCGTACGAGGCGCTGCGCGCCGAGGGATTCCTGGAGTCCCGGCGCGGCGCCGGCAGCTGGACCGCCGTACCCGCCGGGAACCCGCTGCCCGCGCGTGGGCTCGAACCGCTGCCGCCGGAGTCCCTCGGCTCGATGATCGACCTCGGCTGTGCGGCGCTGCCCGCGCCCGAGCCGTGGCTGACGCGCAGCGTCCAGGGCGCCCTCGAGGAGCTGGCGCCGTACGCCCACACGCACGGGGACTACCCCGCGGGGCTGCCGGCGCTGCGGCAGATGCTCGCCGACCGGTACACCGAGCGGGGCATCCCGACCATGCCCGAGCAGATCATGGTGACGACCGGCGCGATGGGCGCAATCGACGCCATCTGCCACCTCTTCGCCGGGCGCGGCGAGCGGATCGCCGTCGAGTCGCCGTCCTACGCCAACATCCTCCAGCTCATGCGGGCGGCGGGGGCCCGCCTGGTGCCGGTCGCCATGGCCGAGGGCCTGGCCGGCTGGGACCTGAACCTGTGGCGCCAGGTCCTGCGCGACGCGGCTCCGCGGCTGGCGTACGTCGTGGCGGACTTCCACAACCCGACGGGCGCCCTGGCCGACGAGGACCAGCGGCGGCAGCTGGTGGACGCGGCCCGCTCGGCCGGCACGGTCCTGGTGGTCGACGAGACCATGTCCGAGCTGTACCTGGAGGACGACCTGGAGATGCCCCGGCCGGTCTGCGCCTTCGACCCGGCCGGCTCGACGGTCCTCACGGTCGGCTCGGCCAGCAAGGCGTTCTGGGCGGGCATGCGGATCGGCTGGGTGCGGGCCGCGCCCGACGTCATCCGCTCGCTGGTGGCGGCCCGGGCCTACGCCGACCTCGGCACCCCGGTCCTCGAACAGCTCGGCGTCAACTGGCTGATGCGGACCGGCGGCTGGGAACAGGCCGTCACCATCCGCCGCGAGCAGGCCCGGGAGAACCGCGACGCCCTCGTCGCGGCGGTGCGGGCCGAACTGCCGACGTGGGAGTTCGACGTCCCGCGCGGCGGCCTGACGCTCTGGGTCCGCACGGGCGGCCTGTCTGGCTCGCGCCTGGCGGAGGCGGGCGAACGGGTCGGCGTACGGGTCCCCTCGGGCCCCCGCTTCGGCGTGGACGGCGCCTTCGAGGGCTACATCCGCCTGCCGTTCACCGTCGGCGGTCCCGTAGCGGAGGAGGCGGCCTCCCGCCTCGCGGCCGCGGCACGCCTGGTGGAATCGGGCGCGGGGGCGGCGACGGGGGCGGAGCCCCCGAGGACGTTCGTGGCGTAGGGGTGGCCGTTCGGCCGGCGCTCCCTGCGCGGGGCCGGCCCCCGCCCCGCCTCTGAGCGGCGCGCTCGGCGTGCGGAGGGGGCGGGGGGGGGGGGGGGGAGGCGCCGGGCGCACTCCGTGGTGGTGGTGTCGTCTCACCGGATCAGGCGGCGGGGC